>PBTG01000106.1 GCA_002726535.1 Myxococcales bacterium
CACTGCCTTGAAACAAGAGCGCGCCAAGGGTGTTTCGAATCATCGTGACCGTATCTTCACCCGCGGCCCGGGCGGCCTCTTGGTAAACGGACAACCGAGCGTCTAGGGCCTCTAGTTGATGCTGAGCGAAGTACTCCAGGCGTACGTTATTGCCACGTCTGACCGTTCCCGACTCGATAGGAGTCACTCCTCCCAATACTTTTAGTAATGTCGACTTTCCAGCGCCGTTCGGGCCGACCAAAGCCACCTTGCTACCCCGTTCAATCCGCAGTTGCAGATCGCGATAAACTTCCACAGGGCCACGATCACTCGGCCAGACCTTATGGACCTGGTCTGCATGCAAGACCTCGCGTGCAGTACGTCCGGCAGGGGCGAAGCTAAAGTGGATACTTGAGACGTCAGCCTCCAACTCGACTTGCTCCAACTTAGCAAGTTGTTTCATCCGAGCTTGAGCCTGCTTGGCCTTGGTCGCCTTGGCGCGAAAGCGATTGATAAAGCCTTCGAGGTGAGCACGTTTTCGATCAATCTTCGCTTTCTCGGCCACCTGCTGCGCCAAACGAAGCTCTCGACCTTGGAGATAGTCCTCGTAACCGCCGACATATTCATGCAGGCCACGAGTCGTCAACTCGACGATCCTATCGGGAACGCGATCGAGGAAAAAACGGTCGTGACTAACGACCACGACCGCGCCGGGATAGCCTTCTAAAAAGGACTCGAACCAAGCGAGTGCCTCTAAATCTAGATGATTTGTCGGCTCGTCGAGCAGCAGCACATCAGGTTGCATCACCAGCAGCCGCGCGAGCGCAGCTCTCATCAACCACCCACCGGACAGCGACGCGGCCGGCTCAATCATCTGCTCAGCTGAAAAACCCAAGCCTCCCAACGACTCGCGGGCTCTGTCGAGAAGCTGATCACCGCCTTTCGCCTCGAAGCGCTCAATCGCGGCCCCGAGTATCTTGAGCACTTCAGGTTGACTGGCGTAGTCGAGATCCTGTGCCATGCGTTCTTGAAGGGCTTGCACGTCGCGCTGAGCTTGCCTGTAGCCCGGAACTCCCTCTAAGACACTCTGCTCAACGCTGCCTAACGTGAAGGGGTCGACCTCCTGGGCAAGATATCCAACACTGACTGTCTTGGCGCGGACAACAGCGCCAGAGTCCGCTGACTGCTCACCAATCAAGATACGAAGCAAAGTCGTCTTTCCGGCACCGTTGGGGCCAACCAAGCCGTAGCGAACGCCAGCTTTGATGTGCCACGACAGACGCTCAAAGAGCGCCTGCTTACCGAAACGCTTTTCGATATTTTGCACGTGAATCACGACCATCTCTCCCGTTACGACAGCGGGCTACACCGACGTGCAGTTCAGGTCAACTGCGGTGAACTCAAGGGCTGGCGAGCCACATCAAAAATACCCTACTAGGCCACCGACATGTCAGTCGTGACTGTTAGAGCTTTTGCATCGGATGATTGCTGTTACGAGCCTTTCTTGGACACTGTAGTACCCAGTCTTTGCCTTCGTTGAGGCCGCTCCATTGGCCATTGCCTTGATAGTGATGAGCATGACCTGGATCTCCTACAGTTTGGCCAGTGCTGCAGGCAATGGGTTTGCGTGCGTAGGCACATGCAGGATCCAAATTATCGAAACTTGGCAGGTTCTTCTGAGCGACACAGCCAAATTTTGTCATGTTTCCCCAGCAGACCTGATCGGCGATGTTGTTGCCGTTGGGAAACTTGCTTCCATCGGTGCGGATCAACTGCAAAGAGCCAGAAGCTGGAACCATCGCCATGAGATTTTTGTTTTGAAGGTCAGGTTTCGGTAAGGCCTGATCATAGGGTTGAGGCAAAACAAGCAGGTACCCATGCGGCGCAATTGTCTGTTTGATACAGTTGAGATTGCTGGTGCAGGCCTTGGTGCCCTCACCCTGACAACGACACTTGGTGTCATTCGACCCGCATAGTGAGTTGGCGTTGGTGACACATTTACCCGTTGGGAAAATCGGCGAGACATTTTTCACCCCGAATACAGGACTGAGATATCTCAAGACCAAGCCACCGATATCGGCCATCACATAACCAGGGTTGTACAACTCAATAAACTCATTGTTCGCCTTGTCTCCACCCTTAAAATCGGGTCCGAGAGCGTCGAACTGGCTGATGATGATCCGCAGATCACACTTGCCCGTCTTAACGTTACAGATCGCGCCCCCGGTGCACTGCCCGGCGCAGCTGGGATCGACGCATTTGTCCGCTCCGATGACCCAGTTGCAGACCAGCCCTGTGACGCAGCCTCCCCCACATGCGGGTGCGTATTCGCCGCTGCCTAGCGAGTGAGGGGTCGTCGATAGCAAGATCAACCAATCGTTGGCGTCATTGTCCGAGTCGTATGCATTGCCTGCCAACTCTTCCTTGCCGCCCAGCGCCATGGTCAGCCCGTTAGAGTTGGAGTTGGCCTTACGCGCCATAGGGAAGCCTGCGGGAATTTGCTGGACGGCCAGAGCGCTACCACTAGCGTTGTTGGACTGCCCCCAGCCGAACCGATCGATCTCGACGTCTGTTCGAGGGTCTAAGAGTCGAATCGAACCACCGGTGTTTTCAAGCTTGAGGTCCTTGGCCACCAAGTCGATGTGTCCATGCTGTTTGGCCCACCCCGAGGTCGCTACAAGATAGTAGTGCTTAGCGGGGACCACACTACCGCCCGGGACTTGAGCAACAGCGTCTCCCCATGAGCTGCCAGCGGTCGCACCGCTTTTTTTCACAAAGACCTGTAGGCCTGAAATATCGGCTGGCTGCGTGCCAGAGTTATAGAGCTCGATAAACTCGGCTTTGGGGTCATTGAACCCACCGACCAACACCTCTGATAGGACGACCTTATTGGCGGAGTCGATGACGCAAGCAGAGATAATCTTCGAGCATTTTTGACCTGGACCACAGCCCTGAGCGCAGGTTGGGTCTTCGACGCACTTGGAGATGTTGGTGCCAGCGTAATTGCAGAACTTGCCCCCGGTGCAAGTGCCGCTGCAGGCGGGCTCAAAGACCGCGCTGTTCTGAGGCTCTGGCACCTGACGCTCGACAAAGTCAGCCTGATTGTCGCCGGTATCTACATCGTTTCCTTGGAGCCACTCGGTGCCCCAAGGCTGCAGAGATTTCGAAGTCGACTTCGACGACGCGCGCCGTTCTATAGAGCGCTGCGATGGCCAGGGCATCAGCGTTTTGCCTTCACCACCTTTCGCACCATATCCCCACGCAAGGGTGTCATGTACGAGCGTATGAGGCCTGTCATAGACGCGAATCTGCAGGCCTTCGCGAAGCAATTTGAACTGTGGTGATTCGAAATCAGGCTTCATGCCACCGGGCAGTTTGGCGCCCTGAGTCGCAAGGAGAAGGTAGCCGCCCGCTGTGATGGTGGTGCCTTTGGAGAACTTGAAAATGGTGACCCACTCATCTTTCGCCTCGGAATTCACATCACGAAACTGCAGTTCATAGCCAGTCAAGTCCACTTGTTGGGCGAGGCTGCTGTGGAGTTCGACAAAGTCGTCTATCGAGTTACAAGGGTCTCCAATATAAACTTCTGATATCAATAGCTTCTTATCGCCGGTGATCACGCAAGTTGGCTGTCCCTTTTTCGAGTCGAGACATTTGGCGAAGGGTCCACAGGTCCCTTGAGCTTTGTTGTAGATGCACCCCGATTTGGCATCACAACTATCGGCTGTACACACGTTTTCGTCATCACATGACACCGCCTGGCCATAACAAGTACTGGTGGCTGCAATACACGTGTCTTTTTCAGTACAGGCGTCTCCATCGTCACATTTTCCCTCTGCGCCTGTGAAGACACAGCCGTCTTTGGTGGCTTTGCCATCACAACTGTCGGCCGTACAGGGGTTGTCGTCATTGCACTCTTTGAACCCAGGACTCACACAAGAACCCTCGGTACAGGTTCCCACCAAGGTGCATGGGTCCCCCTCGTCACAGGTCACTTTGTTGGGAAGCTTGACGCAACCTTTGATTTTGTCGCAGCTGTCGTCGGTGCATAGGTTTCCATCGTTACAGGTGGTCGTAATGCCCCCCGGCAAGCACAGACCCTTAACGCCATCACAGAGGTCTCCAAGCGTACAAGCATCACCGTCATCACATGGGTCTTTACTGGCTGGAAACACACAGCCTTTACCGGACTGGCAAGCGTCTTTCGTACAGGGATTGTCATCGACGCATTTTTTCTGTGTTGCACCGACACATTTACCCTTCTGACAAACGCTTGCCTCAGTGCACAGGTCGCCATCCTCACAGCCCTTTTTATCGAGGGGGGCGACGGCAAAACCACAGCCACCCAGGAGCTTTGGATCGCAGGCATCGGAGGTGCACGGATTGTTGTCATTGCAGGAGTTGGCGACACCAGTGCACACGCCATCAGCGCACTTGTCACCCAGGGTGCAGGGCGAACCATCGGTGCATGCGAGACCGTCTATCTTTTTGACCTGCTTGCACTGACCGGTCGCGGGCTCGCAAGCAGTGCTCGCGCACACGTTATCTGCTGTCCAAGTAGCCTTGCCTTTGGCGCAATCTTCAGCGTTTATGAATGAGCTGTTGCTGCATACGCCGATCCCACAGGTCACCTTTTTCGCGGGATCCCACATGCACTGACCAGCGGCGGTCACGCAGCTGTACCCACCGATACACTTGTTGCCTGTGGCAAGACCCGCACACTCAGAGTCATTGACACATGCGCAGATGTCCTTGCCAGGAGCACACTTTCCACCTTTGCATGCGTCATCCTTGGAGCAAGGATTACCGTCATCACAAGGCTCATTGCCGAACTTAAAAACGCAACCGAGTTTCGTGTCGCATGTGTCGATGGTGCAAGGGTTACCGTCGTCGCACTTCAGTGTGGTTTTGATCCCCTCGCAGACGCCTTTTTCGCAAGAGCCGGGGTCGGTGCAAACGCTGTCATCGGTGCAGGTAGCTCCCGAAGGCAAGTCAAGAGACTTGCATGTCCCGTCTATTTTATCGCATTGGGTCACAGCGCAGGCCGGATCTTTACTCGTATCGCAGCTGACAATGGTCTTCGGATCAACCGAGCACTGTCCTTGCTTACAGACCCACTGGCCAGCACATTTATTGGTTGGATCACCGTATTTTGCGCATTGCTTATCCGATTTGCACTCACAGATACCGACGCCACCGCACCCACCATTGGCGCAGTTATCCCCTCCAGTGCAGGGGTTGTCGTCGTCGCAAGGAGCGGTATTCGGTACGTGCTTACACCCATACTTCTGGTCACAACTGTCGTTTGTGCAGGCGTTGGAGTCCTCACATTTGACGGGCTTGCCCGTGCACTTGCCCCCAACACAAGCATCACCAGATGAACACGCGTTGCCGTCGGTACAAGCAGTGCCATCGAAAATACTCTTAAGGATACATTGACCGACCGTCGGCTCGCACTGAGCGACCTGACAACTGCCGCTGTCGACCCACGTGTGACCGGCGGATTGACACGCACCTTGATTTGCCGCGCTACCGATGACGCACACACTCGAAGTCTTGAGCCAAACGCCCTTGATTTTAGTGCAAGCCTCAGCATCTTTGGCTTTGCCACGACAAACGCCGTCGGTACACACCGGCAACTTGTCCAAATCGATCTGGCAACTACCTTGCTTGCACACCATCACGCCAGTGCAAGGGTTCGCGTCATCAAATTTTGAGCATTCGGAGTCCTTCTTGCACTCACAGACGACACTGCCAGGATTGCATGCACCTAGCAGACATTCATCCCCCGCTGTGCAGGGGTTTCCATCATCACAAGCGACCTTGCTCAGCGATTCGCTGACGCAAGCGATCTTGGGGCTGGAGGCTTTGGAGTCACAGCTGTCTTTGGTGCAAGGGTTGTCGTCATCGCATGAACGCGGCAAGCCAACGCACTTACCCTTCACACACAGGTCAGCCTCAGTACACGGGTCGCCGTCGTCACAAGTTGCCGCGATCGCCGGTTGGGCTACACAACCTCCAGCGACGCATGCCCATCCGAGTGAACAGGGAGGCAAGTTCAGAGGTTTGCAGTCCACCACGGTCAGACAACTGTCATCGAGCTGTTTGCACTGCGCGCTACACAGGACCCCAGGCGCGCCATTTTGATCGCCTTTGTCACACTCTTCGCCTGCTTTGTTGACCTTACCATCGCCGCACACCGGGTCGATGCACTTGGCAAAACCACCCGTGACGACACAGGTTTGGTTCGCCTGGCTGCAGTCGATGCCTCCATCTACGACGAAGGTTCCGTCACCGCTGCAAGTCGACAGCAGGTCACCAGAGCAAGCCGGCTGACTCGGCGCACAGATCTTCGCTTTGCACTCGGCCGACTTGGTTTTGACATCATCGACACAAGAGGTGTCATCGGGACAATTGGTGTCGTTAGTCTCCGCGGACCCATCCGCGTTACATGCCATGATCTTATTGCCGTCGCAGTTCTTCGAGTTGGGCTCACACTTGAGCGTCTGTGAACACTTGCCGTCTTTGCACAAAAACCCTTTGCAGTCTTTGAACAAGAAGGAGCTCCCCCATTCATTGCAGGTCTTGGCGACTTTGCCCTGACATGAGGCTTTGCCCGCTTCACAGACTTTCGGTGCGCACGTGCGCAGGTCCGCATCGCTCTTTTGCGGAATACAGACCTCATCCTCCGAACACTCTTTGAACTTGTCGCCAATCTGACCGTCTTTGGTACAGTCGTGGATTGCTTGGGCGACACACTTGTGTCCGAAGGGGACGCATGGTGTCGTGCTGCCATCCGCTGCGCCGCCTGTCGTGTCTGACACTTCTTGATTGTCACTAGTGTCCGAAACGCTGTCTTCGGTGCCTGCAACTTCGCTGTCCTTTGCTGCTTTGCCGGTGTCTTTGGCGACGAAAGTGTCATAGACCGGCACCGATTGTATCGGTGGTTCCGGAGCGCCTGTGCACGCACCGACGACGGTCAGGATGACGACAATGGCGAGCGGCGAGTGACGAAGCATGGATCGAGTGGCTCCTAAGGTGGGATGTGTAAACCTCGATGACCAGAGCGTATCGCACTAGAACATCTGTTGTCATGGTGAACAATCTCGCACTCAGAAGCCAGTCGTAGACGCCGGAAACTCGCTACAGAAGGACTCTCATTGCCGCGACCAATGGACGCGAGTGAGCAGTCGTTGGCGCTCCTGAGCCACCGTGGTAGCGTGATGTGTAATCATCCCATGAGGAGCTCGACCATGTTTGATCGCATCTTGTTGCTGACGGACCTAGGCGATCAGCCCGAGCTGACCGCCAAGCCTATCGCAGCGCTTGCGAAGACTTTTGATCCCAAAGTTATCCTCTTTCATGCGATTCGTGGCTCAAGTGACCTTTTCTATCTGCAGGGCGATGCGTCACAAGTTCGAAAACTGATCGATGACAAGGCCCAGGCCGAAGCGATGCCCAAGCTTCAAGTCCTCGTTGACCACCTCGAAGCCTTAGGTGTGAACACTGGAATCGTCACTCGAGTCGGTTCAACTTTTGATTTAGCTGCTCGTGCGGTCAAAGAACTCGACATCGACTTGGTGGTGATTCCCCAAGAGGGGTACGCCGACTTCTCTGATCGAATCAGTGGATCAACGACGGCCAGATTGATCCGCGAGACCACCGTGCCTGTCTTGACCATCAATCACTCGTTTTCTCAGCGACAAGAGTCCTGGCAAGGCTTCAGCCGAATCCTGTATCCCACTTCGTTGGCTCGCGAGAAAGGTCCACGCCTCAATGAAGCTGAAGTGTTCGCTGGGGAGCTTGGGGGAGACTTGGAGTTGGTCCACGTGATCGACCCCATCCAAGAGCAAATCCTCGAGACTCCTGAGGGGGAAGTGCTACTGCCGAAGGACCTGAACTATCGAGTTCGATGTCGAATGGAGGCGAATTTGAGCGACCTGGCTCACTCGGTAACTACCGTTCCATGTCGCTGGCGCCTGCTTGAGGACAGCAAACCGGGGTCAGGGGTGATGGCTTACGCAGACCGTTGTGGGGCGGACCTGATCATCGTGCCGCCCTTGGACTCAGGCGACACTCGAACGACGGTGCTGGGCAACGTTGCAGAACATGTCATTAAGCACGCTAGGGTCCCTGTTCTGACCCTCAAGCCCGGCAGTTTGCGGTAGGCTTGAACGGTGACCAAAACAGACCTTTTTGACCACGTCACTGACGCGCCGCTCGCCGAACGGATGCGCCCCTGTGCGTTGCATGAGGTGGTTGGACATCCTCACTTAACGACGGCTCAAGGGCCACTGCGTAAGGCGCTCGAGAGTTCGAGGCCCCCTTCGTTGATATTGTGGGGGCCCCCTGGGTGCGGCAAAACAACTCTCGCTCGATTGATTGCCCACCAAGTCAAAGCGAGGTTTGTGGCTTTGAGTGCCGTGCTCAGCGGCGTCGCTCAAGTCAGAGAAGTGATCAGTCGAGCCCGCGAGGAACATCGACGCGGACGAAAAACGCTCTTGTTTGTCGACGAAATTCACCGCTTCAACAAGGCGCAGCAAGACGCCTTTTTACCCCACGTGGAGTCCGGTCTGATCTGCCTGATCGGCGCGACCACAGAGAACCCATCATTCGCGCTGAACAACGCGCTCCTCAGTCGTTGCAAAGTGATCGTCCTCAAACCTCTTGGGGTCGATGAGCTCATCACCGTACTCGAGCGCGCACTGTGCTCACCCAAAGGCTACGGACAACTCGACGTGCACATCGAACCGACGGCGCTCAAAACACTGAGTCAATACGCCGACGGCGATGCCAGGCGGGCGCTCAATGCGCTGGAGGCGGTGATCAGCCCTCAACTGGAGTCAACCAATCGAGTAGAGGTGACCAGTTCAAAGCTCGATGAGCTCAACGCCGAGGGTGGGCTGCGCTACAATCGTGGAGGCGATGACTACTTTCATATCATCAGCGCGCTCATCAAATCGCTGCGCGGATCTGATCCCGACGCAGGGCTGTATTGGCTGGCGCGTTTGCTCGAAGCGGGAGAGGACCCGCGGAGCATCGCTCGTCGGCTGATTGTGTTTGCCGCCGAGGACATCGGCAACGCCGACCCAAGGGCGCTACAACTCGCGGTGGCCGCGGCTCAAGCGCATGAGATGATCGGTATGCCCGAGAGTCGAATCCCACTGGCTCAAGCGGTGACCTTTCTTGCGACCGCGCCCAAGAGTGATGCGAGCTATCAGGGGTTAAAAAAAGCCATGGAAGCCGTGGCGACACAAGGTGCACTACCCGTTCCCATGCGCTTGCGAAATCCCTCGACAACTCTCGGTCGCAAACTCGGCTACGGACAGGGCTACAACAACCCCCATCGCGCCGGCGGCTTCGTCGCAGAAGTGTACTTACCTGACGATCTAGCTAGTCAATCTTGGTATGACCCCAGTGGCAATGGCTACGAGGCACAGATTCGCCAGCGTTTGCTGACCTGGCAGAGGTTGCGAGAGAGTGGCCAATCTGTACCCCTTCGTGACGACGACACAGCTTGACCAACCCGAGTATGAACCCTAACCTGCGGCGCCGAATCATCGCTGGCGAACACATGAGGTACCCCGTGACAAGACCTGCATTGTTGATCTTTACGCTAACGATCGCTGCGTCTTTGACGATGGCATGCGGTCCGAAACACAAAGAGGGTACTCCAAAGGCCTCAGTAGCCGGCCCAACGCTCACTCGCGCAACAGTTGGAGTCGACAACCCAGCGGTAGACATCATCGCCTTTGTCGGGTTTGAGTGCCCCCACAGCCGAGGCGCAGCCCAGATCCTCATGGGCTTGCCAAAGGCTCACCCCAAAGATGTGCGTATCCGCATCATCAATTTACCCCTAGATACCCATCCACAAAGCGTAGAGTTGGCTCGCGGCTTCGTCGCAGCACGCCAAATCGGTCAGTGGAAAAGCTACTGGAATCACATCTTCGCTCAAAGCGATGTCGATACAGCGCAGATCGATGCGTGGGCCAAATCTGTGGGCGTCAATCAGGCCGATTTTCGCAAGCGAATGAAAAGCGATGAGGTCAGCGACGAGATCGCTGCAGATGCAGGTCTAGCCGACGTACTGGGCGTCGCAGGGACCCCTTCTTATTTGATCAATGGCGCCCTGCTCCAGGGTGCGCGTCCGGCAGCGGAGTGGGACAAAATCATCGCCAACCAAAACGCGCTCATCAAAGCCAAATTTGCCACACTCAAAGGCACTGCTTTGGCTGAGGCTTTGGTCAAAAACAACAGTCCCAAAAGAGCGCCTTTATACATTTCCCACGTTCTACAGGGCGTCGTACCCAAGCCCGCAACAGTTCCTGTCAAAGTGCGGCGCGCAAGCGGTGTGGTGGCAGCGAAGTTGATGCCAGCTGGAGGGGGTGGCAAAGGCACCATCAAACTCGGCGCCAAGCCTGGCGCGCGTCCCGAAGCACCAGATACGGTCTGGCGCGTATCGGTCCGGTCCGATGACCCAGCCCGTGGTCCAGCAGATGCACCCGTCACCCTCGTGGCTTTTTCAGACTACGAATGCAAACACAGCAAGGCGCTATCCTCGACCCTCAAGATGCTGAGCGCGTCGTATGGAGCCTCGCTCCGTGTGATTCACAAACACAACCCACTGCCTTTTCACAAAAACGCGATGATGGCTGCCGAGGCTTCCGAAGCGGCCCGCACTCAGGGAAAGTTTTGGCAGATGCACGAAGCGCTCTACGCAAGCGCGGAGCCGTTAAGTCGCACCACGATCAACAAAATCGCCAAAATCATCGGACTCGATATGACCACCTACGACAACGCCATGACGGCAGGCGGCGCGCGGCAGCGGATCCAACGCGACATCGAGCAGGTTGCTTCGACAGGAGCACGCGGCACCCCGAACCTGTTCATCAACGGAAAAAAAGTCATCGGCGCGAAGCAAGCCGGCCAGCTCAAGACCTTTATCGACGCGGCACTAGTAAAAGCCAAAGCCAAGATCGCCAGTGGCCAGCAAGCCGGAACCCTCTACGAGTCCTTGATCGCCGAAGGAAAGCTTCTCGACAGCCTGAGTCCGGCCAAGCAAAAGATTACAACGCGCCCGAATCAAAGCCGAGGACCGAGCGGAGCGGTGATCCACATTGTCGTGTTTGAGGACTTTCAGTGTCCCTTCTGCGCCCGACTCGATCCGCATATCGTCGCTATGGAGCGAGAGTTCCCAAACCGGGTGAAAGTGTCGTGGGTCGATTTCCCGCTGACCAAAATCCATCCGCAGGCCAACATCGCCGCCCAAGCGGGTAAAGAAGCCGCAGCTCAGGGTAAGTTCTGGGCCTTTCACGATCTGCTCATGAAAGCCCAGAGACAGGGGCAACAACAACTCGATTCCGCAGGTCTGACGGAGTTGGGCAAAAGAGCCGGACTCAACACAACCAAACTCTCCAAGGCCTTGAAGAGCAACGCCTGGGGTAAAGCGGTAACTGAAGATGCGGCTCAAGCTCAGCGGCTAGGGCTCAAAGGGACGCCGAGTGTGTTCATCAACGGGCATGCTTTCAGCCCTCAACTAGGTTTCTCCGCGAATACCTTTCGCTCCGCGATTCGACGGCTTCTCGGTGCGCAATAGCAAGCTCCTAACGCTAGCCACGCTCGTCGCCCAATGCATCAGCATTGTGGGCGCTGCTGCCATTGCTGTGGCGTCGCCCAACACCCTAAAGAAGGTCCCATTGCGGGTGTTCATCGACGTCACAGCTCCAGAAGCCGCCGTCGCCTGGAGCCGTTTAAGACGTCAAGCACCACGCGCTAAGTTTCAATGGCTGGTCCATCCATTGCCGCTTGTAGCGAATCAAAACAGCCACCTGAGCGCCGCGAAGGTGCTCTACGCCCGCCGACATTCGCGCGCTCTTGATTGGATAGATGCCCTCCTGATGCCGGCTAAGGAGGCGAATACGTCAAGAGCAA
>PBTG01000013.1 GCA_002726535.1 Myxococcales bacterium
CCCCAGCCAGCCATCGGTGCCATCGGTGTCCTCGGTGGCGTACGGGTCGCTCCACGGCGGATGCACGGAATGGCCAAGCTGCAACAGCACGGGCGTGAACACCACGAGTGTGAGCGTCGAGTCGAGCAGGGTTGCGACGCACGAGTATATCCCGTCGACAAAGCGCAGCGTGTCCTCGTGCACGCGCTGTGCCGCGCCTTCCACGGGCAGCGTCAGCGGATTCCAGCGCTGCAGGTAGGCGCGGACGAGCGCGACTCGCCACGTGTACGTCCACACGGACACGAGGTACTTGGCCACGGGGTGCACAACGAGTCCGGGCGCGACGATGACTACAAACCTCAAGAGCATGTCGTTGATCTTCTGACGACCGTCGCTGAGGGCGGCGTGCTCCAAAGGCTGAGCACCCGCATCCGCATCGGTGGCGCTGTTCGACGTCTGCACCAAGTCGTAAAACCGCCTGTACCAATCGTTGAGCAAGACCTTGATGACCGCCTTAAAGATTGCGTGCCCGACAAATCCGACCAGACCCGCCCAGGCGAGGAAGAGTTGCTTCCGACCACCGGAGCAAAAGTATTCGCTGAGCATATGTCTGCGGTGGACGACCCAGGCGCTCAGGCGCCTGTGCGCCCAGACCGTCGCGCGCTACATAGCGGTGAGTGGTGGAATAAGGGGTGGTGCACTGGCAGTGCCTGCGGCCTGCTGCGCCAAGCTCGGCGTACAATGTTCTCTTTGTTTCCTCACCGAACACCTCGGCCACAACCCACAGATCACCCTTTTACACGCTCCACACACATTCTCCCGACGCCCTCCCCGCACCCTCCCTAGCCCCCCTCTCTCTCACGCGCACACACACTGGCTCTCCGCGGTTGGAACCGTCCACGCGTGTAGTCTCGCAAGCGGCCGCCCTGGCCGCGCTGATGCGCTTGTCGTCGGAACTGCTGGAGTTCAAGGCACACTGGCGTTGACCATCACGATGCGACCCGCGTCGTGGCCGGTCGGTGTCAGCGCCATGCCTGGCACTTCGAGGATGTCGACGATGCCGGCCGTCGCGCATGCGGCAATGCGCTCGCAGAAGTGGCTCACCCCCGCCGGATTGTGCACGAGCCCCTGGTAGGAAATCACGTACGCGACGTTGTGTCCATCTTGTCCTTGCTCGGCGTTGTTTAGTCTACTTGTCAAAGTCCCGTGCAGGTTCTGGAGCGCGTCGAGCGACGCCTCGAGCTGCTTTGTCTGGAAGCTCGTGAGCTGCATTGGTCCGTGTCGGGGGGGCATGACGTCCTTCGCTGCTTTAGATTCCGCGTACTCAAGCAGTTCCTGCGCACTGCTGCCGACCGCGACGAGCTCGACCGCCGCAAACTGTTCGGTGACGAGCGCCGCAGGCGTCGCGCCGGCAGCTGAGATGCCGATGCCGCGCTGCTCATGCTTGTGTGGCACGAGGACAAACTGCGACGCCGCGTGGCCGAGCTCGGCCACCGCCTTGGACGTCCACAGCGGGTGGGTGCGCGGCACACTGAACTCGACGATGTCGTGGTAAAAGCGGTGAGGGCTGTCCGGATTGGCGCCACCGACGTGGAGCAATTTGACGGACCGGCCGATGGTCGGCCCGATCTTAGCAAACGTTTCGATGTCGCGCTTTGAGGTTGCCGCGTTCTTGTCGACCTCCTTGCCCGGCGGAAGGTACATTGTGGCGCCGGCGACGCAGGTGCCTTCCGCCTGCCAGGTCGACAGGGCAACGCCGCCAGGGTCCATCGACGGGTGTCCGACATTCTGGCCGCTCTGCCACGACTGGAGCACCAATCGCTCGTCCTCCGGCAGTCCGGCGATCGCATCGGCTGTAAAGCACGCTGCGTGGCGCTTGCACGCCAGGTCCTCGCGGACGTCGTCCGAAGCGACGGGGACGAGGCCCGACCTGGACTCTCCGCGGACCAGCCGCCCGCTCCCGCTGTACATGGCTCGTAGCAGCGTGTGTGTGGGCATAAGAAGCGTGGCAGCGTGGCCGGCGACGTTGGCCGTGCCGAGTGCTGCATCGGAACCCGCGTTCGACGCAGACGCGCCGACTATGGCCGTGCCCACCGTGTAGTACGGCACAAGTACGTTGCGCACCGCGTGAAGGAACGGGTAGGTTCGAATCGTCTCCGGCTCGGCCGACGTGACCGCGGACGCGATCGACAGCAGCTCCATGGCGGACCCGTCGCAGTCGTCACTGACGCAAGGTCCGCGCGGTGGCGCTGCAGTCCAGAGTTCGGCCGACTTGTTGGCGACACCCGTCGGCGTGACGGCGCTCCGCCCGTCGGCTCGGTATGCGACAAGGGAGCCGGCGATCGTGGACAGACTGGCCGCCACGTGCTGACCATACGCGGCGGCGACCTTCTTGCCCTGTACGGACGCGTCCTGCAGGAACTGTTTGATGTCGTCCTCTTCGAATGAGAACTCGGCACTCATCGCGCCCTTGAAGAGTCCTTCGAGCGTCTCAAAGGAGTACGCGCTCCGCCGCTCGATCACAGCGGAGACCGTCGAAAAGCCGCTGTCGTTGACGCCGACCGGCACCTTGACGACCGCCTTGGTGAGGGGTTTCGCAGCAGCATACACCAGCTGCGTCTGGCGCCGCTGCCACGCGGTCTCGGCGTACTGCTTGAGCATTTCCGCGGCCGCCTTCTCTGCCGCGTTGCCTTCCGCGTGCTCCGTGAAATGTGTGTTGTACATCACACCGTGTTGGTCGTAGACGCGAGGCTTCCCCAGGCCAATGACCGCCGAATGCTCCAACCACCCCCCGTAGACCAAAGGCATCTGCGCGATGCTCTCCGTCGAGCGCATCAGTCCGGACAGGTACAGTGCACCGTCGCCCGAAACCGACGGTCCGATGGTGCCGTTGATTGCGGCACCGTCGCGCATCGACGTCGCGATTAGCTTTGCGCGCGAGTCGATTTCGATCGTGTGTGGCGCTGTCGCGGACACTTTGTAAAGGCTCTCCGGCAGTGGGATCTTCACCAGCGTGCTGACATCGTTGCTCAGGTCGGCGGTGACCGCGTACTCCGAGCCAGTGAGCGCAAGGTCGGTGGTCGACGCGGCCTGCGCTGCACCGAGCGGGCCGCCCGTTGCGAGAAACGCAGTTGCGAGGTCCGCCTCTGCCTTGCGAGCACTGAATTGCATTGTGAGCATCAGTGTGTCAGACTTTGCGGGTTCGGTGGGCGCTTTTGTCATCCCCAGAATCAGATTGTCCGGAACCTGCGGCACCTGCAGCGAGCGGCCCACGGCGACGCCGTCACTCTCCGCGTCGATGGTAGCAGCAGCATCGGTCCCGTCTTGTCCAGAACAGTCCTTTGTGTTCGAGGCGTTGACCACAGGGACGTCTGTCTGTTCCGGTGGCGGCGACTCTACCGACACGGTTGCGCTGTCAGTGCCCGTTGCTGTGGCGGAGACGTCGGCCAGAGTCTCTGACATCGACTGCCCTTGTATAAAAATGAAAGGGGTGTGGAGTCGCTGCTCCAGTGCGTTCCACTCTTTAGCTAGATACAGCTAAAAGTGGACTTATCGCCGATGCGATGTCTCACGAAGACGCAACGCTTGCGGTCTGACTCGGTTGCGCCGCATTTGGCACCGTCTCATGCGAGCATCCGCAGCAGTTGTCAAACTGCACCCACACAAACATGTTGCAGCGCGGACACACCGGTGCCACGTTTGCTGCTTCTTGTGGGTATCTTCTTGGCTCTCGGACGGGGTCGGGTAGCGCGTCGGGCAGCGCGTCGGGCAGCGCGTCGGGCAGCGCGCCGGGCAGCGCGCCGGGACGCGACGCTTTGCGATGTCGGATAGCCGGGTGTGTCACACGCCGCTGGCGCTTTGCCGGCTTTGCAACCACGTAAGTTTGCGGACCCTCACCCAGCGCTTCCGCAACGGTCACGAGTTCCATTCTGAATCCTCGAAGCAGGCGATGGGCGTCCGTGAGCCCCGACCTGGGGCCGAGAGTGTGCCACCGCGTCGCTGCGGCGACGATTTTTGGCACCTCCTCCATCGGCACGCCAAGTATGTCGGCAAGCGCCATCCGCTGCGTATCGGTGTCGGGGTCAATGCCGAGATCGCGACGGTCCTGTGCCTCGCTGTGTGCCTTTGGCTGAGCGCGCCGCAGCGCGCGGTCGGCCTCTTCGCTCGCTTGTCGTCGCGTTGCCAGTAGCGTGCGCAGCGCAGACGTTGCTGCATCGTTGAGCCCAATTGGAGACCACACGCGCTTCGGCACAGCAGGAATGTTCAGCAAGTCCCACAGCACACCTTCGTCGTTCGCAACCCACCAGCCGGCGACCTGTCCTCGCTGCCTGTCCGCGTTTCGACGCCACTTGCCTTTAAGTTCCGAGACCCGTTGCTTGTCTTCGTAGACGCACGTCCCGTAAAAGGGCGCCCCGCCGCCAAAGAAGCGGAGTGCTGCATCATCGGCTTCTTGCATGTGTGACCGGTGACAACAAGCGCCAGTGCAAGTACGAGTCCTTGTAGGAATGGCCCTCGCAAACGTGCGCGTCCTACTTCTTCTGTGTGACGACTTTCTGCCGCACACACTGCTGTTCGCGACGCAGACTGGGACTGAGCGGTGCGTCAACGCACTCCTTCCTGACTGGCGCGGGCGGGTGTTCGGGAAAAGGCGGAGTCGCAGGAACAGGTGGTGCGTGACACCGCGCTGCGTTCTCTTTGCGCTCGAACGCCGTGTCGAAAAGCGTCGTCTGCCGCCAGGAGCGGGGGTCCTCTCCGGGCCAGTTGTCGCCGTGACCCCGCCTTGCGGCTGCTACCCGGTCGGTCTTGCTCGCGTCGTTTACGGCGTCCAGTACGTCGACCCGCCTTGACACGCCGTGTGCACCCGCCTCACAGTCGCGAGGCCGCGTCCCGTCGACCCCGCGCCACCGATAGCGGCCGCTAAGCGCCGTCGGTGTCACGGTCCGCGAATCGCAGCGTGGCCGCGCTCGGGTGGGTCCTGCGCACGCGCCCGTGCACCTGTCCCTCCGCGACGCGGTCGGTGGGGATAAGCACACAGAGCGCCCCCTTTCAGCGTAACTCGGGTGTCAGTGGGCCTTTGTGCGCGTGTGCGCGCACACGCGCATAGACGACGCAACCGCCGCAACCGCCGCAACCGACGCAACCGACGCAACCGACGCAATGTCGACTCCGGTAGAAAGTGTTACACAGGCGCCCACCTTTGGAGGATTGAGCGGGTATAAGCGGAAGACCGTCGGCAATCCGACCAGCATGTCACGCGCAACGACTCCCTTTCGGGGTGTGCGCGGCGTTCCTGGGTCCGACGTGGTCGCACCGCGCATTCGCAACTCGTACAATCGCCAGGATCGAGGCAGCAACCAGACCATACCGCAGTCGCGGCTCGTACCCTGGGACGCTCTGAAGCGAATGGGGCGCGTCTCGCCGGGCGATGTCGTCTTCACCGCGCGCATGAAAGCCGGCGGGCCCAACTACGCGTCCACTGCTGCACCAGTGCACATTGCCGGGGTCGATTGGATGAACAGGCAGCTGGGCAAGGCAAACTCCAACGGACGCGCCGTGTCCGACCAGTGGTGCCCGGGCGTCACGGTGCTGCTCGGCGCGGACATTGTAGGTCCGTATGACGAGGTGAGCGACAACATCGCCGACGAGTGGCGCACGCTGCCAATTCTGCGAAGTTGGGCAGTCGACGGAGTGGTCATGAGCAACGACGAGCCGGGCGTCTACAGCGGCTCGGGCAGCCACGACGCGCAGATTTTCAACATTGCTGTGCAAGGGATTGCGACGGTCAACAATGGTTACGGTGCACCACAACTCCCATGCCCGCCCTGCCCGCCCTGCGCTTGACCCCATCTGTGTGCACAGTCGACAATCGAGGGATTGGAATCAACGACGACCGTGGCAACACAAATCACTCTCCAATGTACGTGCCCGACTACGCCGCCAAGATGGACCCGTATTACAACTCGTACCCACTGCAAATGTTCGACCGAAAGATTCGCACGCTGTCGAACGTCTACGTTGGTCTCGTGGCCACAAAACGCGCGCTCACACCAGACATTCGCAGAGAATTCAGGCAGAGGGTCAGTGAAGCCAACCTGTCAGACGGGCTGTTGGCGCATCTGGACAATGTCAACGTCGCCCACTTTTACACATTCGAGTACACGTACTTTTCGGAGCGCCAGCTTTGGCAAGAGGTCAACGGTGGTCCGCAAAAGGACACGGACAGCAGGTTTGCCGAGCCGTCGACGCGCAAGGCACTGGGCCACGTGGATGATCCCAACGGCTCCGACCCGTATGCCGGAATGTCGAAAAAGCAGTACGAGGGGCTGGTCGGCGCGTGGCGCGTCGGAAAGGTGCTCGACGTGGCGGCGCGCACGCGCGCCAAGCAAGTCTCGGGTCCAATCGACACGGCGGATGCACTGACCGTGGACGTTTGCATCGAGTGGTGCGACTGGCGCGCGCTGCGCCGTACCAGCTACAACGGGTCGATTGGGAAGCGTGTGCCCGGCGCACTCGAGTGGACGCACGACCCGGACAACGACCGCTTCTGGACTGGCGGACGGAAAGGCGTGGACAGCGACGACGGCAACCTGTTTCTCTGGCCCACCGAGTATGAGCCTGTGTCCAAGTACCAGAAGAACGGGTACAAACTGCCCACGCCACAGAGCACGGGAAATCCAGCAGACGAAGTCTCGAACATGAGCGTGAATCCGGACGCGATGCAGACAGACAAAGATGAGTTCCGGGAGCGCGTCAGCGACCGGCTCCAGCGGCCGGGCAACGAACTTACCGCCGCAAGGGCGGCCGACGAGCTCCGATTCCAACCGCTACAAGACTTGGTCACGCAGCGGAACGATAGAAGGCGGCAGCTTATGAGGCAGCGTGTCGAGCGCTTGCGGGATGTTGACGGGTTGGCTGCGGCAAGTGTTGGAGCAGCAGTTTTGGACGACGCAGAGACACAACAAGGGAGAACAGGCCTTCTTCCTAAGATAGATGCTCTCAAGGATAGGCTCCGTATTGCCAAGCGGACAATACTTGGTGATGGCGACGGAAGTGGGCCATGGACATTGGAACACTTCCAGCAAGCGCTGAGTGTGGGTGTCCTCGATGGCACCGACATTGTCCAAGTATTGACAGGCACAATAGGTTCGGACGTTACGCAGATGTTCGAGTTCCTTCGCGGTGCAAATAAGGTAAGGTTGGTTGCTACGATCTTCAGCGCCATCGACTCCTACGGCGATAAGTCTACGCCCGGTGAGGTTACGGAGGGGGAGCTCGATAACTTTTTGCAGGCTGAGGGGGCATTAGTCGAGGCCTCGATACAAAATGCTTTTAACATGCTGGATGATCCTGCCACTGCCCCAAATGATCTCAAAGCTGCAAGGGAGTTTGTCGAAGCAATCAGCGCGGCTCCGCTCTTCGTGCACGCCGTCGCGCAAGCGCTCAGCGCGGCCAATGTCCCCCCCGTCACCGGTGCCGGTGGCGGCAGCACCGGCACCGGCACCGGCACCGGCAGC
>PBTG01000107.1 GCA_002726535.1 Myxococcales bacterium
AACGGAGCGCCCTTACTGGTGGGCGACACGATGACCTGGACGATTCGCGTTATCGCCACGGCCAAACAAGATTTGAGTGGGGTCAAAGTCCGTGACCCCATCCCGGCCGGATGTGTCTATGTGCCAGGCTCTACCCAACTCAACGGACAACCTGTCGATGACGTCGGTAATGAAAGCAAAGTGTTGACTGGGCTGCTGGTGAGCACTCCCGGCCAAGACCCAGGCGTGATCCAACCGGGCCAGCAAGGAGTTGCGGTCGTGTCCTTCCAGACTCGAGTCAGCGCCACAGTCTTGGAGTCCACCACCATCAGCAATATTGCGACGCTATCGGCCGATGGCGTAGCGCCAGTGACAGTCGGCCCAGCGAGTCTGACCGTGGGTCAAAGTGCCAGCCTCAAACGCTTCGACAAAATCGCACAGGTCATCGATCTGAACGGCTCAGGCGTGGCCGATCCCGGCGAAGAGTTGCTCTACGAGTTGAGAGTCCGCAACGATGGCGCCAGCGCAGCAGAGCAGGTCGTCGTGGAAGATCCCTTGCCCGCGGGTAGCGCTTATGTGGCGACCAGTTTGGCGCTAGATGGCAACGCTATTACCGATGCCAAAGACGCGGATGAAGGCTCTTTTGATGGCAAAAAGGTTGTGGTCAAGATCGGCACAATTGAAGCCGGCAAGACCCGCTTGGTGACCTTCCGAGTGACCGCGTTGAGCGCCGGAGTTATCTCCAATCAAGCCATCGTTCGCGCCAAAGGGCTGGCTGACGAGCCCTCGGATTCAGACGGAGACGACACCAACGGAGATCAACCAACAAGAACCCCTGTCGGCATCACCGGCCCGACCTTACAGGTGACCAAGCAAGTCCAAGATCAAAACGGTGGAGAAGTCAGTCCGGGCGATTGGCTCCGCTACACAATCCAAGTGCGAAACGAGGGCAACTCAGAGGTCAAAGATATCGCACTCGTCGATGTCATTCCGGCAGGATTAACGGGCGCTCCTGAAGATGTCTTGGTGCCAAATGGATCCCAATGGACACTGCTCGCGGCAGAAGGCTCGGACATTGGGACCATGCGCGTAACTGGCGTGAACGTGCGAGATGGCGAGACGGTCACCGTGAGCTTCCGGATCCGAGTTCGAAAAGACGCAGCGGACTCCCTATCGATTTGCAACGTCGTAGACGCGCAGTTGGTCACGCCTGTTGGGGACCGCCGCAGACGAGCGACGACCATCAGTAGTGAGCCAGCGTGTGTCACGGTCGGCGTCGCTTCAGGACAGTCGGTGATCAAAGGATTCGTCTTCGAAGACGTTGGCGCCCTCGATGAGAGCTTTGACCCCAAGACCGATGCAGTCTTCGGCGGCTGGCAAGTTCTGGTGTCGCCGCTCGAAGGCCAAGAGGGCCCCTCGATTTCGTCGGTTACCGAACCAGACGGAAGCTTTCGACTGCCTCAAGTCAGCGCGGGTAAGCGCCGGATTCGAGTGATATCGCCTATGGGCACGGTATTTCTCGACACGCAATTCGATGTCTCTGCCCAAAATGCGACCCGAATTGATCTCGCTCTCAAACCCACCGGACGTCTGTATGACGCCAAACGCGGCTCTGTGGTCAGCGGTCTACGAATGTTCTTGCACTACGACGCGACCGATCCGATCGCGCCGAACACCCTGGTTGCAGAAGATGCACTTCCTGCGGGACAGCAAGGTCAACGGGTTGGAGAGTCTGGAGCCTATCTCTTCACTGCACCTGAAGGCAGGGCGTACAGAATCAGTTTGGCTGCAGGCGGGTTACCATGGGCCTTCCCCTCGACCGAGCGGCCACCACAGCAAGCCATCGCAGTCCTCAATGGAGCGGGCCTGGTCAGCCCACAAGCACTGCCTTCGGCGAATCTGAAATCGGACTACTACCTACGCTTTACTCGTCAGGCAGCGTTGGGCAAGACCGATGACCCTGACAATGCGCCGGCGCCGCGTCACAACCACATTCCAGTCGATGCGCTACAAGACGCCATCTCGATTGGGATTCATCTGAGCAAAGCCAGAGCACAGGTCGGCGAGGTGGTTCACGCGACCATCACAATCATCAACAAGAGCAATGCTGCTATCGCCGCCAACCCTCAAACTGGCTTGGGCGGCGGTGTCTTGCGCAACCTCGTCCCTCGGGGGCTGGCGTTTGTGGGCGGGTCACTTCGGCTGTCTATGAAGGGGCAGAGCGATGAGTCTCCGCGGACAATTTCAGCCTGGTCGACAGTAGGCCCGATCATCGAGATCAAACGAACCAGTGAAGATGGCCCGGATCCTCTGGGTCTCAACCTGCCAGTGGGCGGCAGGCTGACGGCTCGCTTTCAGCTTGTGGTCAGCGCTACGGCAGATATCGGAACGACCCTGTCGGCGCGCGCACAACTTTTCGACACCTCTGGAACGCCGCTCACGAAAGCAGCCAAAGCCAAGCTGCTGGTTCAGCCCGACGCACTCATGGATCGAGGTACCATCCTCGGCAAAGTCTTCTGTGATGATGATGGTGATGGCCGGCAAAGCGGCAAAGAAGTCGGCCTTGGAGCCGCGCGGGTATACATCGACACAGGTCACTACAGCGAGACAGATCGAGCGGGTCGCTATCACTTGATGGATATTGCTCCTGGCAATCACCTGATCAAGCTCGACGTCAACACCTTAGCGCCAGGGACGACGTTGACCACCGACGTCAAACGAGTGGTCTGGGTGACGCGAGGCTTGGGCCAAAAGATCAATTTCGGTGTCCGCTGCAAGCTGCAACGCCTCAGAGCCGACGAGGTGGTGGTCAAAAAGATCAAACGTCCAGAGGCGCCGAAGCCAAAACCGGGACCAGGAGTCGTCCATGTGCGCACAGCGCTACAGGATCTAGGCGTCGAGATTGATGGACGACAGCTACCCAACGCACGTGTGAGAAGCATGTTGCTGACTGACGATGCGATCCGTCCAAGCCCGCTGCCGATCGCGACTACGCCGGTAAACTTGGTGTTTGGAGCGCCCTTGAAGATCGCGGTGGAAAGCGAGGGTGCCTTGACTGAGTACTCCGTGACGCTACGGGAGATCTCCAACACAGGCGGCCTGGGCGTGACCGTGATGTCTTGGCGTTATCGAGGTTCGCCTCCGCCCTTAGTCGTCCAGCCATTGCCGCTCGATACGGTGACTCCCGGTCGGCGCTACGCGGTGCGTGTACGCGCTCGTAATCGATATGGCGCCAGTGTCTGGGGTGTCTGGATGCCTTTGGTCGTGCCTCTAGGCGGCGTCAAACAATCAGCTTGGTCACTCACTAAACTCGGTCGTTGGACTCAACTCAACGGCCGACGGGTCGAGTTCGATTCCAAAGGCCGCTCTGATGTATGGATTGAGCGCCCCAAGAGCGGTCGACTGATCATCGGTCTACAGCGACGCTCCGGTGAAGGTCGAAACGCATACGTAAGCATTCGCGCAAAACTGTCGAAGAGCCAACTTCGGCCTCCGAAAGTCGATGACCGAGACGACGCGAAGACCCTCATCGGCTCACTGATTGAAGATCAAAGTGCGGCGATGAGCACGGAGGTCTCCAAGACGGTACTGGACCTCGTCAAAGCGCCGTTGAAAGCCAAAGCTATGGAGCCTGAGCCGGACACGATAAACGCCCCATTAACCTCACCAGAGCTCAAGGGACCAGAGCCGATCAACCCCGAAGACAAGAGCGATACGGCTCCAAACACCGATGCGTCACAGCCTCTTCCGCGGGTTGATGATGTGGCCAAAATCGCAGGCCGTGACCGAGTTGGCGTTGTGGATGACACGAGTTCAGCGGCAGCCAAAGCCCCGGTGACACCCAAAACCCCGGTGACGCCCAAAGCCCCGGTGGCAAGCAGCGTCAAAGCAATGCCCCCGGTCATCCAGCCTAAGATGTCGATGCTCTTGCCTGGGCAAGTTCAGCCCAAAGCGGCCCCCAAGCCAGCGAACAAGCCCAGTGAAAGCGAAACCTCGGCAGCACCTAAAACGACTGTCGTCACGCCAGCACCGAAAGCGACCAAGATCGAGATGATCCCGGTGACCTTCGATCTGACCCAAAGCGACGGAGTCCGTCTCGGTGGGATGCTGCTCAAATCAGTGTCTCGACCGACCGAAGTTCGCGCGCCGGTTGGTCCGGTGGGGCTCGTCGGTGGAGCTTTGATGCACGAGTTGGTGATTCAAGTCCGTGGAGTCCCTCAGAACGCTAGTAGTGCAGCCATGGTATTGATGGATCGACGCGGTCGCGTGAGGCTGCGAACCCCATTGTCCACCCCGGTACCTGAGACCTTCGTGTGGGACCCAGAGTCAATCCCACACGAGCCATTGCAAGCAGGCGTATACGGCGTGGCTTTTGAGGTGATGGTCAAGAGCGCCTCAGGTGAAGCCGGCTGGCGCACGGCGCCGACTCGACTCGAATTGTCGAGCACAAGCCAACGGCTCATTCCGCGTGGTGAACCAGACAAGGTAGTGCGAGCGACCCTCTTCGCGAACGACGGCACACCTACGCCGAGTATGCGTGAGTGGGTCACAAAGACAGCCTCGATTATCCGAGAGCGCAGCGATCGTATCGCCGTGGTTACGGTACACAGCGTCGCGAAACAAGCCAAAGCGCGAACCAACTCGGCTGGCGCGTCGATCCGAGCTTTGTTGGTCCACAACGACGTCAATCCAAAGCGACTGCTCGTGCTCTCAGTAGGCAGCGCAATTAAAGACCCCGATCCGCAAGGCACTGCGCTGGGAGACGACCGAGTCGAAGTACGCTTCATGTCGACACGCGTCGCAGCGACCAGCGGAGCTCAAGGGGTTAGCTATCCCGTCGAGCCGGGCTACTGGGTCAACGGCCAAGCACTCAAAGGTGGGGATGACGGCAAAGCGCCAACGACTGTCAAAGTTCCCCGCGGCCGAGCCACGCTGATCGAAGCTCAGAGCATTGAGGGTGCTGCAAGTCTTTGGAAACGTTCATTTGGACAGCCTGCTGGGGCGCCTAGTGCCTCGACCTCACCACAGCACAAAGACTCCACGTTGATGAGTTTTGGCGCTGACCTCTACGAGCGCTTGGGCAAGTCTTTGATCAAGCCGAAAGCCTCTAGATCAGCCAAGAGCAAGCCATCCAAAGACAAAGTCAAAGACAAAGTCGCTCCGTCCAAGACTGACAAGGCTGCGCCGATGAGCGAGCAAGTCACCCACACCTTCAAGACGGTGTCGGTCGGTCAGGCCGGTGACACCCACGCTGCCGATCTCGATGTGTACCTGCCCTCCAACGACAAGCCCCTTGGCAGCCGAGTAATCGGCATCCGTGGTCGAACGCACAAAGACAACCAGTTGACCATCAACGGCCGAAAAGTCGCAGTGCGTAAAGACGGCTCCTTTTACGTTCGACATGAGTTGCCGGCTGGTGGTGGCAAGGTTTCGATCGAGACCAAAGACCAAGCTGGTCATGTGGCGCGGCTCAAGCGAAGCTACAAAGTCAGTGGCCAAGCGCTCTTCCTAATGGCAATCGCCGACACAGCCTTGGTGCAATCGGGAACTCGCCTACAGGGCATGACTGACAGGACCACTGTCAAGGCAGGGCCAGTGCAACTGCACGGTCGGGGCGCCGTGTACATGAAGGGGCGGATTCAAGGAAAGTATCTGGGCTTTAATAACATTCGCTTTACGGCCCATCTGGATACGTCGAAAAACCCCGATATCGAAGACTTCCGATCCAATCTCTTTGACCCAGACCGCTTCTATCCGGTCTATGGCGACGGCGCTGAAGATACACAGGATGTTCGCGCTCGGGGCATGCTCTATGTGTTGGTGGAAGCCGACCGCTCCAAAGTGATGCTCGGTAACTTCCGAAGCGGTGTACACGGCTTTGAGCTGCTTCGATATGACCGGGCGATGTATGGCGCGTATATCGAGCTCAACCGCAAGTTCGGCGGCTTCGATACGCAAGCGAAACTCTTCGTGAGCCAAGAAGACGCGTCACTGACCCGCAGAACTGATTTCATGCGCGGGACCGGCGGTTCGCTATACTACCTAAGCAACCGTGACCTACTCGACGGCTCAGAGCGTGTCTGGTTGGTAATCCGTGACCGAGACAGCAACGTGGAATTGGCCAGGCTGCCTCAGCGACGCAATGTGGATTACAACGTCGATTACCGCGAAGGCCGTGTCGTCTTTAAATCCCCGATTAACAGTGCTGTAGACAGCTTCTTCAGCATCGGTCAAGCCGGTCAGCCAGGCCAACATCTCGCGTGGAATGGCCATCCCGTCTTCGTTCAAGTCACTTACGAGGCTCGAACAGCGAATGGCACAGCCGGCACCAACTTCGGCGCACAAGTCCAAGAGCGACTGCTCAAGGGCAAAGTGACCGTAGGCGCAACCTATGTCCAAGAGAGTCGCGACAAAGCCAGCAGTGCAACCTTCCGAATGGCTGGAGCGCATGCAGAGGTCAAGATTGGGGCCCGCAGTAAAGTTCGAGCTGAGTACGCCTACAGTCAGTCGCGAGACAGTCTGGTTAGTGTCTCCGATGACGGAGGTTTAACCTATGGGTCGGCTCTCAGTGATCAAGGCAATCACTTAGACAACCCGGTTAGCGGCCACGCACTGGGACTGAGCCTCGACGCGGACATGCGAGATGTCGGTAAGCTCTTGGGCTTCACGCTGCGTGAGACCAAAGGCGCCAAAGCCAAACCCTTTGGCCACCTCAAGGCGTACTATCGCTGGGTACAAGCCGGATTCCAGTCCAATGGGGTCCTCACCGAGCAAGGCCAGCAAAAGATTGGTCTCGATACCAAGCTTGCCCTGTCGAGTTCGAACCAACTCTCGGTTCGTTATGACGGTGTGTTGACTGGTCCACGCAGAGACCCTTATCAGGGCATTGGGACCTCTGTAGCTTGGGGAACCGGCAGCCTCGCTACCTCGGGCTCATTTTCGCCACTGGGCCGTCACATGCTGACCGTCCAAGATCTGCACCGAATCGGTAAATTCAGCGTCGTTGGCGCGGGACAATATACAGCCGGGCAAGATGCAAGCGGAGGCATGCGCCACAGCGTAACGCTCTCAGGCGGGACGAGTTACAAGGTCAACAATCGACTGCAGGTTCGCGGTGAACAGCAACTGATTCTCGGCGGAGATCCCAATCAGTATCGTAACCGCTATCTGGATCACTTCACGACCGTGATCGGTGCAGATTGGAAAGTGACCAAAAATCTGCATCTGACGTTGAGCGAACGCTTGGGCTGGGGCGGTCAGAACGCGACGATGGCAGGAATCCGCACCAAACTGGCGGAAAACTCCAGCCTGTACTTGCAACAGCGCCTGGAAGACACCTATCAAACGGGTCGTCCGATGAGCGCGACCGTCATCGGCGCTGAGAGTCGCTACGGCAAAGACAAGCTCAGTCGTGCATGGGGTGAGTATCAAGTCGATGCGCTCAACGTCGGCCGGATGAATCGTGCCGTAATGGGCCTCGGCAAGCGCTTCCGGATCACCAAAGGCATGAGCTTGGACGCCAGCTACGAGCGTAGTCAGACCTTCTCAGGGCCATCGGGTGGACTATCGCGCGACGCATTTAGCATCGGATTCGAGTGGCTACGCTCGGATATGCTGAAGGTAACCAGTCGCCAAGAGGTCCGAATTGATCAGGGAGATGCCCAACGCGGGGGTCAGCGCAAAGTACAGATAGTCAGCCTGAACGCGGTGACCATGCGGCCTTCCAAAGATCTCGAGATCTTCGGACGCGCGAACTATATGCGCACCCAAAATCAAAGCGTCAACCGGGTCGACGCAGAGACCATGCAAGCCACCACTGGGGCCGCCTGGAGACCCGAAAAGAGCGACTGGCTCGCCGTCATCGGCAAGTACACTCACTTGATTGAAAATCGCCCGGCAGGACTCGATGGGTCGATGTCTTTGCAGGCCACAGAGCGGGGTGTCAAACATATCATCAGCCTCGAGCCGATCATTGAGACGCCATGGCGCCTACAATTGGCTCCAAAGATGGTCTTCCGTCGCAGCAGTGAGTCGATGCCTCAAAGCCCGGTCGCCGTGAGTGACACCTGGCTGTGGCTGATTCGCCTCGGCTATCACTTAGGCTCAACGCTCGATGTCGCGGCTGAATACCGCTGGCTATCGACGGGACTCATCTCCGAGTCGCAGCACGGTGCTTTGCTTGAAGTCTCATACATCTTAAAGAAGTCCCTCAGAGTCGGAATCGGTTACAACTTCACGCGCTTTGTCCAGACTACAGCGGGCGACATTGTCGACGATCGCGGCGGATTTTTCCTCCGCGTGATCGGTATGTACTAGAGCGACGTTGACGGGATCGACGATGCGAACCAACCTAGAGTCTCTTACCGACAAGGAAACCCTCGTGATAGCTCCATCATTCATGCGTATCTCTGTGCTACCGCTGTTGTTGATGACGGTCTTTTGCTTGACCTCATTGGGCTGTGAAACGCAGAGCCCATACGCAGCCTGTGAATTGGACGAAGAAGTCACCAAAAAAGGCATCTGTACCGGTGAAGGAACCGCAGCCACGGGTACGACCAGCTGTGTCGTCCGACAGCATCCACACTGCGTAGCCTCGATCTGTCTGAGTCACTTTGGTTCCACGCCTTTTTGTAGTGAAACTTGCGCAACTGATTTGGACTGCCCCGAGTCGGGCTTTTGTTGGAACTTCTCCGACGACCAACGCTACTGCGTGATGGCAGAAAGAAAGGGCTTGACCGGCAATTGAGCCGTCACGGAATAAATCGCAACGGATCTGCGTTGAATCCAAGGACTGTCTGAACGGGGAGAACGACCATGAGGCGATGGGCGCTGGTGACGATTACGGTCTTGCTTTGGACTAGCGTCAGTTTTGCACAAACCAAAGGTGCACTGTGGACAGCCAAACGTAGTCAAAGTACAGGGCTGTCCAACGACTCACCAGTGACGATGGGCGCCTTTTCAAAGCTTGCAAAGCTCATCTCTCCGGCCGTCGTCAACATCAACATTAAGGGTGTAAAACGATTTCGTGGAGAACGCTCAAAGCAGGTCAGCATGGGCTCTGGCACGGGCTTTTTCATCCATCCAGACGGCTATTTGCTGACCAACAACCACGTCATTGCTCGAGCCCAAATTATCGAAATCCGCACCGCTGATGATCGCACCTTCCAGGCGCGCGTCATCGGATCAGATGCTCGCACTGACATCGCGCTGCTCAAAGTGAACTCAGCCAAGCCCTTTCCCATCATCCCCTTGGGCAACTCAGGGAAACTTCAGATCGGTGAATGGGTCGTAGCGGTTGGAAATCCCTATGGTCTGGGGCACACGGTGACGGCCGGAATCGTCAGCGCCAAAGGCCGCAGTCGACTCCATCCGGGGTCAACGCGCTACGCGAACTACATTCAAACTGACGCTTCGATCAACCCAGGCAACTCCGGCGGTCCGCTCGTCAACATCCATGGAGAGGTCATAGGCATCAACACAGCGGTCCATGGCAAGGCTCAAGGGATCGGTTTTGCGATCCCGAGCAACATGGCTAAGACCCTGGTACCACAACTCGCTAAGGGCCAAATAGAGCGCTCTTGGCTGGGCATCTCCGTCGGTGAAGTCACGCCAGAGGTAGCGCGCGCCCTACGGCTCAACAGAGCCATAGGAGCCTACATCCGCGTCATAGCGCCGCAGAGCCCAGCGAAACGCGCCGATCTTCGACCCGGAGATGTCGTGCTGCGTTTTGACGGTCAAGAGGTCAAAAAGTCCAGTGACCTACCCTGGATGGCTGCATCAGCAGGTGTCGGCCGAGCGGTCGAGGTGGAGCTCATTCGAGCAGGCAAAGCACTCAAGAGAAGAGTCGTCATGGCAAGGCAGCCTGGAGCAACAGTCTCTGCGAAAGAGGCGGCGGCACGTCGGGATGGACGGCTAGCAGTCGCTGGCCTTGGCATGAAGGTGATCGCGCTGAAACGAAGGATTCGTAGACGATTTGGCATTGCGGCGCGCACTGGGGCGCTGATCCTCACCGTTGATGCTGGTGGGCCAGCGGATGCTGTCGGTCTTCGCCCTGGTGATGTGGTCATCCAAGCCGACCGTCGTCGTGTAGACAAGCCTGTGGATCTGATCAAGGTGACCAATGGCTTCGCCGGTCTTGAGATGGTGCCGCTCTACGTCGTCCGAGGACGCGGTGTGCACTTCGTGATGCTCCGCAAAAGTCGATTGCCCTAAGCCGGCTGAGTCAACCCCTGCCCGAGTGCGTCCATTTCACTGGTGAGCCCCCACGGCGGTTGCTGTGCGAAGCCAATTGGAGCCACCCGCTTGGCTCCAGCCGTGAGTAGCGCAGAGTTGCCAACAATGGCCTCTACCCCTGGACCGATGGTGACAATACAAAGCAATTTTGCCACCGGAGCGAGCAGGTCTACGACAGGCTGGTCGGTACCGACCAACCAGAGCAAGGGTCCGGTTGGGCCAAGATGACGGGCCGCCAATGTCGACAAATTAGCGTCTACACGTACCATCAAATGAGCCGATTGAGTCTGGGTTTCAACGATATGTCCTCCCACCATCGCGGCCTCGAGTCGATGCCCCTCCAAGGCGTGACGCCAAGTAGAGACTTGCTCAAAATGTGCCGCTGGTAAGTCCCACTGAGACGAGAGCCTGTCGACCGCCCTGTGCAACTCGCTGCCCCAGCGAGCAAGCGCACCAGGCTCAGGATTGAGCAACACGATGAGCCGAGGCGACATACACCCACGACCATCACTGATCAATGCCTCCAGGGCCAAGCCATCGCAAACCGCCTGGTTAGGCTGCCCATGGATCAGCGCCAATGAGACACGATGCCCTTGCAAGCGCAAAGGCAAATCAGGCGCGAAGTCGTCTCGCAAGCGCTCAATCTGCTCACAAGCCTGAACGCCTCCCTGAACGATCACTGCGTCAACACGCTGAAAAAAATCGCTCCAAGCTTGAACATCGTCACGAGCGAATGATGTGCACTCGACTCGAGCCGCCAAACTCGGCGAAGCCCGACGAATCCATGTCTGCAAGATCTCCGCAGCGGCCCGATCGCGATCACTGGCTCGTACCAAAACACGAGCTCCGAGCGACAGACATTCTACGATCGGCTGCCAAGTAGCGACGAAGAGGTTGCTAGGAGCCACCACACCCACCCTGTTCGGCGCAGAGCCATCAATTGTGGCGTCAAGTGGACTCGGAGCAGCCCCATCGAGCCACAGCTTGACGAGACTTTGCACCTGAGCCGGATGCAAACTTGAGCTGACAGCCAACGCCGAGATCTCCGCTTGCGACAAGGCGCAGCGCTTGAGTTGATCGACAAACTCTCGGCGGTCAAAAGGCTCCATAGACTCCTAGTGTCCTCTGTTGGCATGAACGAAACAAGTGAAGACAACCAACGCAATTTATCGTTCATCAACTCTTGCGCTTGACACCGTTTGCGGGTAGAAGCACGTCCCGCCCACATCGCTGGGCGATACGGAGACCATCGCGCGTGGTCTTCACGAAAAGCGGGTCAACCGCGTACTGAAAATCGGATTGCAATCGTGATGCAGCCATTGTCCTGAATATCGAGGGGGAGTGGCCGAGTGGTTGAAGGCAGCGGTCTTGAAAACCGCCGAGGTGAGAGCCTCCGGGGGTTCGAATCCCTCCTCCTCCGCCTCAATCTAGCCACGCGCCAAACAAGGCCGTGGCGGTCAGGTCGGGTGGCTTTTGCCACCAAAATGCCTC
>PBTG01000108.1 GCA_002726535.1 Myxococcales bacterium
CGCAAGCTGGATCCTTGCTACCGACTCCCTTGGCCATCAAGCGAGCGGCCTTCACGCCTCGTTTAACGAGGGCCGCCTTGATAGCGTCAGCCCGCGCTTGGCTCAAGATCAAGCTGCTCTTTTCGTCGCCGCCGCGCGTCGTGTACACAGAGATTGTCACGCTGGCGACCTCCGAATGCGCTTGGATCGATGCCACCAGACTAGCCACTAGCTTTTTGGATTTGCGACCGAGTCGTTGTCTGACTTTTTTGAAGTCAAACCCACCGCTCATTACGAATTGGCCCTCGCTGTACTTAACCAGCGCTGCCCCATCGGGACAGCCGTCAGCGTCTTTGTCGCCGTTGTAGGTCTCCGCTTGTTTCGGGCATTGATCTTTGTCATCTGCCACGCCGTCACCATCGGAGTCTTTACGAGGGCAGCCTGCATTGTCTGCTGGCCCCTTGATGGACTTGCAACGATCGGCGACGTCTGGAGTGCCGTCGAAATCATTGTCAGGGTCTGGGCAACCATCGGCGTCCTGGAATCCATCTCGGTCTTCTTTTTTGTTCGGGCACTTGTCCTTCGCGTCAGCGACGCCGTCGCCATCGTTGTCCAAATCTGGACAACCATCTGTGTCCGCGAAGCCGTCGCGATCCTCGGCCTTGTTTGGACATTTGTCCTTGGCATCCGCGACGCCATCGCTGTCGTTGTCCAAATCTGGACAGCCATCGCCATCACGATACCCATCCTTATCTTCGGGAGTTCTCGGGCACCGATCCGCGCTATCGAGGACCCCATCTCCATCATTGTCGGGATCTGGGCAGCCGTCAGCGTCTTTGAAGTTGTCTTTGTCCTCTGCTTGGTGAGGACAGTTGTCCTCAGAGTCAAGCACACCATCTTTGTCGCTATCACCTTTGCCAAAGCTCAGACCATAGCTAACACCCACCAAGATCTCGAAGTTGTGGGTCGCGTTTCCTTGCTCGCCGCCGCGAGTCACGGCTGGCTCACCGACGAACCAATTCAAATCGACACGAACTTTGAGTTTGGGGTAGACGGGGTAAGTCGCGCCCACGCCAAACTGCAACGCCCAATCGGTGTCGAGATCTTGACGGACGTAGGCTTTGTCCGAACTGAAAGTGTCAAAACCCAGACCTGCACTCACAAAGGGCTGAAACTTTTTGCTCTGGTCGGCAAGTAGGTCATAGCGAGCCAGCGCCCGCAAACCGACCACAGAGCCGCCACCGCCAGTCTTGTACTCCAAAAAGTCGATCTCTTGACCGGTCTGGTCAAAGTCCTTGGCGTCTCGCATCGAGTTGTATGACCAGCGCAAAGTGCCTTCTACCGTCAGCCGAGGCATAACCATGTAGCCGCCTCTGAGCGTCAAAGCGAAGCCCCCGCCGGGCACATCATAGCGCCAATGGGCATCGCCTAGGCCCGTGGCCGAATCCAAAATCAGCCCACCTAGCTGCAAGCCAACTTCACCTTTGTGCTGCTTCGCCTGCGCAGGTGTCGCCCACGTGCCGGAGGCGAAAAAAAGACAGAGCGCGAGTACGACTGAGCGCGTATGACGGTAGTAATAGGTCACGATGTATCCCCTCGAGGTTGCCTCGATGGCAAGGGTTGGTTCGAAAGAGGCCCCTATCATAACTGCTGAAAACGAAGACGTCATCGTCGAGCGACAAAGACCTCAAATCCTAGCTCGCTTCGGGCGACTTTACTGCTTGCGAAGAAGCGTTTGAGCCTACGTCCATGGTCGAGATGTCGATTCCCCACCAACCACAGCTGGCCTCGGGGACGTAAGGCGCGCCGCGCGCACAAGAGCATGGCATCGACGATGTGGCCGCTCTGAGCTCGCCCGAGATGAAAAGGCGGGTTACACAACACGACGTCGGCACAACCAGCCTCGAGTGTTTCGCCCACATCACTGTGAAGACATGTGACGATGTCCGACCACGGCGCAAGAGTGCGCTCGCACGACCCGATCGCCAGCGCAGAGTCGTCGGTGGCGATCACTGCCTTCGCACCGCGTTCAGCGACCGCGGCAGCCAAGACTCCAGGGCCGGCTCCAAGGTCCACCACATCGCGCCCAGCAAAGGACAGATCAAGAGCCTCAATCAACTGTCGCGTACCGCCATCCAATCTGCCGTGAGCAAAAACTCCAGGAAGACTCCAGATCTCGGTGTCACCGAGTGCCTGGTAAGATCTCCATGGAACATCATCGGTCTCCTCGCCGCGCTCCAAACGGCCCTGCAGGACACGAAGACGTGAATTTGTGTCGACCGTCTGAACATCGTTCAGCAGTTGGTCGACAACCTGTTGGTGACCGGAAGACCAGTCTTTCTTACGCGCGCCAATCAACACCTTCGATCCTGTGGGGGCCAGTTGCCAGGCGCGCGCCAAACGCCAGCGAAAGAGCGCGACGGCCTGGGGGGCTCGAAGTACGATCGAATCATTGATTTGTGTCCATGGGTCGAGGTCCGACAAGATGTGAAACTCTGCATGGACTTCGTTCTTGGTGCTCGCCGAATTCATGGCTGCGCGCCCGCAAGCGCTGTCAATCACAACAGACTTCGTTTGCCGCCAGCGATGTACGGCGAGCGAACCAAAGCGCTCGCCAACCACAGCTACTCGCTCGCCTGGCCAGTGGTCAACGAAGGCCTCGTCCAGAGCATCAAAAGCGCGAAGGGGACTGTCTGAATGGCCAGTAGTCAGCCACGTCCGACCTCGAAACCGCTGCCAAAGAGGGTCGTGCTGACTCACGCGTCTTGCCAAGCGTGGAGACCGTCTCGCAGCGGCAGGTGCGCCTCGGCACCAAGATAGAGCTGAGAGGAGATCCGAAACCAAGTTTCATCGACCGCGATACCGGGAAACACCGGGACTTCAACCTGGTGATGATGCCATAGCCAATCCTGTAGGGGATGAACGCCCCTGCAAGTGCTCTGACCAAACCCTGTCGTCTGAGGCAGCCGTAAAGTCACCATTGCACCCCGTTGAGATGGCGTGCCCAAAGGCTCAAGCCCATCGATGGCTTCACAGAGTTCAGCTGCCCACAGCTGAGCCTGTTGATGATTGTGAGCCATAATGCCCGGCCAGCCATCGGGATGCATCTCCGCCATCACCTCTAAAGCAACGGCGCTGGCGATCGCCGCCGAGGGGTCATGCGTTCCACGCCAATCGAACTGCCGATGAATCGGTGGCAGGTCTCCGCTGATGTCGTTGTATCCGTGACTGATCGTCAAAGGCAACGCGGAGTCCCGGAACTCCTGCGCAACCCAGAGGATGGCTGCGCCTTTCGGGGCACAGACCCACTTGTGCAGATTGCCGGTATAAAACGCGCACCCAAGCGATTCGATATCCAATTGAATATGGCCAGGGGCGTGAGCGCCGTCGATGATCACGCGGACTGAGTGGTCCTTGGCCCAACGGCAGACCCGCTCAACAGGCACAATGAGTGCCGATTGGCTGGTGATGTGGTCGATTACCAAGGTGGTTGTTTGTGGCGTACGGGCTCCATCGAGACGCTCCATGAGCAGGTCTCCATCAGGGTCGTCTAGGGGCAGGGCGACTCGATCGACAAATGCCCCCGCCTGTTCCGCAATGGCATCCGCCGCATTGAGGCAGGCGTTGTAGCCGTGGTCGAGCACCAAGACCCGCTCACCTTGGCAGAGCCGACTGCAGCGCAAGGCAATGTTCACTCCGCTCGTAGCATTTTCAACGAAGGCTATTCCGGCCGGGTCGGCGCCAACGAAGCGTGCGATTTTTCCACGCGCGCGATCGAGCAACTCGGGTAACTCACGTACCATAAAGGCCACAGGCGAGCGCTCCATCTGGACTTGGATGGCTCGCTGGGCTGTGAGTACCGCGACAGGACACGCACCGAAGGAGCCGTGATTCAAAAACACGATCTGTGGGTCGAGGCTCCAACGCTTTGCCCAAGGACTCCAAATACGATTGTTAGTCATCACTCTGAGCCTCAATGCTTTCGCTGAGCAAGCTCTCGAGGGCGACTCTGGCGGGGTCCACCGCCTCACTGCCCCAGGTCTGCATTTCGGCCGCGAGGCAACCTCCATCGACCCACACACGCACCGGAGTTCCGCTTACTCTCCAAGGCGAGAGCAAAGTCATGGATCGTGCTCGGTCTAACGTCGATGGGTCCGGGACTCCTTGCAGTGGCACGCGACCGAGAGCCGGAACCAACTTGGTGCTCCGAGAGACGGTAACGATGGCTTCGTTAAAGAGACGGTTTGGGACCAGCAGCGTTTGACCGCCGGCATCTCGAACCCTCAACTGCAGCAGTCCGACCGAATCAATAGACCCCTCTACATCTCGAATCTCGACGTGGTCACCGGCCTGGATGCGTCCTTGTAACAAAATCATCAATCCGGCGAACAAGTTCTGCACCGGTCGTGCCAGCGCAACCAACGCCAAGCTACCGAGCACCACAGCAAGCACCGGCGACAGGGCTGGCTGCAAGGCAATAAGGTCTTCAATTCCGAGCCCCATCCACGCCAACGCGACGATGAGCCTCAACCACCTACGGACAATATGGAGTCGCCTGCCAGCATCAAAACCCACCCGCCAAACGACATGGGTCGCCAGGTCGACGCCATAAATAGTCACCAAACCAAGCGCAATAAAGACAGCCCAAGCTACCCAGCTATGAGCTCCTAAGGGGTTCGACTGCTCAGTCGCTTGCATCATGGACGGCAACGGCGACACACACCCGGCCAGGGCGACCATGCAAGCCGTAACAAACCCGGATCGCCGGAGCCCAATCATCCGAACACCCCCACTTCGTACAAGCCGTGAGTGACCGGGGTTAACAGCGCTCTCGGGATCTCAAACTCTTCGCTTCGGGAATCGATGGCCACCAACAGACCTGCGCTGCGAAGATAGCCGAGATGCCGTTGGATGCGATGCAATGGATGTCCCAGACTGCTAGCCGCTTGGCGCGCCGTGACCGTCCGAAAGCGTAGGGTATGCGCCAACAATGCCAACTCCATCGCGTGCAGTTGTCGAAAGCTAGGCAGCCCGACCATCAAGACTCTCTGTAGCCTTGGGTGTATATGCCCCTCTTCGGAGACATCGACCGCGCGCTTCCAAACCGTCAGCGCCTGTGCCAGGTTGCCGCGACTCGCGACGTTGAGCACTTGAGCCAGCAAGGTCCGGTGGCTGCTCCGTTCAAGCCCGCGAAGCAGAGGCCGAAACATGGTTCGAGGATAACGCAGCGAACGCTCCGAGAGTTGATGTCGGTGTTCGACCACATCCATCAGATCATTAGCGCTCAGTGGCTGAAGCTCGACGACGCGTCCGAAGGTTTGCCTCACAGGCACCACTTCGCACAGCACCTGGAGGGCCGAACTGTTGATTGAGACCATCCAAAAGACGTGCTCGCTAGTCTGGGCGATGAGGTCCAACAAGCTCGTCAACGAGCGTGTGCCGGCGTCATTGGGCTCAATCCATCTTTCGAGGTCATCGAGGATCACTGCGGTTTTGACCTTTCGCAAAACGTGAACGACCGCTGCGCGCTGCGCGCGACAACCGAGTTCCATCGCTAACGCGCCGACTACGGTGGTCTCTCGCCACGCACTGAGAGGGCGCGGAACCAGTAATCGGGGGACGTTGAACTCCAATTGGGCCAAGTTGAGTAAAGACGACTTGCCACTGCCAGCTTCGCCGACGACCAAGGCTGAGGATGGTCCACCGGCTAACCAACCGCGCTCCGCACTAACTAGCGCATCAAGCTCAGGACCTCGAGCCGAGAAGAGTCGCTTTTCCCGCAGGGCTCCGCCATCAAAAAGACTGCGATAGGCCTCGGGCAGGTGCTCTTGAAAACGCCATCTTTCGGTTAACTGGCGAAGGGCGATAGCGTCGAGCGAACCGCTGGCAAAATGCACATGAAGTTCATGACTCCAACTCTGGGCACGTAGCTCTGTCCAAAGCTGTTGAGCGCGCCGCCACTCCAATCTCCACCAGCGTCTGACGGGGGCGAACACCTCAGCGAACTGCTGGCTGACCCACTTCCCAGGACTCGGTGACGTCAAATCGGCGTCGCCTTCGACTTGGTTAGCGACAAGCTCGCCCAACACCAGGTCAACGTGATGGTCGATCGCTGCGAACCACTTGGGGCCCATCTGTTGGGCCGTCTCGCCGACTTCGCCTTCGAGCCTGGCAATACGTGAGATCGCGCGATCAAATGCTGTCTCCATACCCTCGGTTGGCTCGGTTGGCAGTTCTCCATCTCGAGCCTCAAGGGCAAAAATCGCGATATCTACCGCATCTCGGAGCCGGGGGCCTACACTGGCGAGCAAGGAGCTGATGTCTTGAACCCCTTGGTCCATTTTGGGTAGCAACCCATGGACCAGTTGGTCGGCTGCTCGGCTCCTCAAATCCACACGCCAAGTCCGCACTTCCTGAGGTCGCGCGGCCTCTTGGACCAACGTATTCGGGTCGGTCACCCGCATTTCGCCGGCCAGAGCGCGGACCGCCCTTCTGAGGCTGACTGCCACCTTGTGGATCGAAGCCGTCGCTCGATAACGCGCCATCCTCGTCTCAATCTGATTGGCATTGCGCGTCGGGAACAAGCCCTGAGTTCGCTCTGTCCAGCTTTGCATTCGTTCGATAATATCTTCCGAGGACACTGGCGCCGCGCGGCAGGCTTCCACTTCCTCGGCAATCTTGACCAACTCGCCATGGGCGGCGATCAACACCGTGCGCACCGCACCCAACACTTCGACGGAGGGGGCTCGCAGGTGCTGATCGACATCATCGTGCAGGGCCTTTCGAATGGCCTCAACCTCAACCACAAAACCAAGTTGAGCTTTGGCCGCATGAAGTCCTTCGCGCCATTGAACAGGGCCTTGCTCCAAGGCGCCTAAGCATGCTCGGACCTCAGGCTCCACTAACGAGTAGCGAACTGACGACCCAGGCAGGCGCGGCCCGCCTGCCATATCTGCTCTACGAATGGCCTCAATCAGGCCGAGGCGCAGAGTGCGATGCAAGTCGCTAATCACGCGGTCACGGACCAAGTTTAAGTCTTTTTGTACGTTTCGTCGGCTCGTGTCCGCTTGCTCATGGCCTTGTACG
>PBTG01000109.1 GCA_002726535.1 Myxococcales bacterium
GGGCAGGGCGCCTCGGGTCGCCAACGAGGGGGCCGTGGTTGGGTGGCTTCATTTGACGATTACCTCGCCGATTTTCAACGGGTTGTCGAGCGCATCGCCGTGGACCACAGTGAAGCGCCTCTTGTCGTAGGTCATTCGATGGGAGGTCATCTCGCATTGCGAATGGCTGCACGTGTTCCCTTTGCCGGATTGTGCCTGACCTCGCCGATGGTCGATCTACATTTACCCGTCGCGAGGGGGCTCGCGAGGGCGATACTGACCCCGCTGGCGACGTCATGGGCGGGAGATCGTCGCTTGGGTCTTGACCGAGGGGCCGATCGCTTCGAAGGCAACCCGCTAACCAGTGATCGGGCTCGCTTCGAAAAGTATCGCCAAGTGTTGCGGCAGACCCCACAACTCGAAACGGGTCCGCCCACTTTACAGTGGCTTCGCCAAGCGTTGATGTCCATCGATGCGATGTGGAAAGAAGTGCCCACGATCGACACACCAACGGTCATCTTCGGCGCTTTGTGCGACCCGATTGTGCCAGTCGAAGCGATGGAGAAGTGCGCAGCGCGACTGCCCAATGGGCGCTATGTTCCATTGCGTGGACGTCACGAACTTCTTCAAGAGTCCGATGATATACGCGCGGCGCTGTGGGCTGCGATGGTGCAATTTTGGGCAGGGGTCTGAGGGTCTCATGTTGACCGCCAATGGCGCGCATCGAGCCAGTTGTCATCTTGTACTGGCGAGATACGTTCGCATCTGTACGATAGGGGTGTTCGGAGGCCGGTCTATGGTGAAGTGGTTTCATGACCTAGTGTGCATGCTCATCGTCGTCGCAGTGGGAACTGCTCCGCAGTCGGCCGCGGCGTTGAAACCTGCCGCTCGGGCGAAGATGGTCAAGTCCTTTGTGGCCGGTGCGCTTGTTGAGCACTCCCCAAAGTGGTGCTCGACTCAGATTCAAGTGGTTGGCGCCCGTCTACAAAAGGATCGTGCCGATGGTGGCGCTTATGAAGAGTTGGCGCGAGCGCTCTTCTGTGCCGGCCGGGCGGAAGACGCTATCGCGGTGCTGAAAAAGGCGACAATCCGCGCTCCGAAGCGTCTGTCCACGGCGTATCTCATGGCGCAGATTCACGTCCACTTGGGGGATGTTCGAGCTGCGCATGCGCTTCTTAAGAGTCTTGATTCCAGCGCCACCTGGGGCAACCGAGGTGCCGAGCAGACCTTTGCATGGTTACTCGATTATTGGATGGCGAACACGCCCAAAAAGTCCAAACAGAAGCGACCAGGAGCACCGGTAGCCGATGACTTGTATAGCCACGAAGATGAAGGAGCGGAGCCAGTACTGACCTTGTTACTCGATGATTTGGAAAAGACCTTGGATCTGCCGATTGTCAGCAAAGCGCCTTGGTCGACCGTCGCTGCGCGGCCCATCGGATTCGCGGCATGGGTCAAAAAACATCACCCCGAGTCTCTGAAAACTGGCCAAGTTCAACGTGATTTGACGGCATTGATGCTAACAAGTCTTAAGCCAAGCGCCATGCTCTTTGAGGCGCTTGGCGATTTGCTTCGAGCCAATGGTACCTCCGATACGCCAATGCCTCATGCGGCTTCGTGGAGTTATCTACGAGCGGCGGAGTTGACCTCGGATAAGTATCCGAAAATGAATTACTTGGCTAAGGCCGGTCGTGCGTTGGTGGGGCACTTCAAAGACTCGCTGCGAAGTGTACACAAGCGCTTTGATCTGGTTCGGTCACGTCATACCAAACGTGACAAGGCACTTGCTCGCAACGAAGCACGAAGCTCCGCCAAGATCGTTTCGCATTCTGCTCTGTTCGGGGCACCGGTTGGCGCAGCCCAGGAAAAAGCCCTCGGCCAGCTACTCGAAGAGTTGTCCACCAAGTGTGAAAAAGGGATTTGGGGAAACCCGCGGCAACGCAAAGCTGTCCCAAAGGCTCAACGCCGAACCTTAACTCCCAAGGCGACTTGGTGGGGGCACTCGGTGGTTGATTTGGTTCGTCAGTTTGGGATGCCGATCTGCGCTTTTCGCGGTCAGTGGCTGTGGCCTCTGCACGGCGATACGGCCGCCTCTGAGCGAGCGGTATGGTTGAAATTTAAAGCCTTTCGCGCCAGTTCTGTGATTCGAGTGTTAGAGAGTCCGGCTGCTGGTGGCAATCAGCCTTAGCACCGAATTATCACCAAGTTTCCTCTTCGCTCGGGACATTGCCCAAAGCGGGTTGTCGACCGCGCTCCGGGAGTTGTGTGGGCGTCAGGGATCCTGGTGGCGGCACGCTGTCTGTGAGTTCTCGTACCGACACCTGATACGCCGAGGCTGCACCCGTTTCCGAGACGTTCTCGACGCTCAGTTGATATAGCGCTGGAGGCAGGAGCACTGGCGTATTGGGAGAGTCTCCAGCGATACCCGACAGAGTCGTCGCGATGAGCTTGCCATCACTTGAACGCAGGGTGCACCGTTGGCGAGCCGCTCCATCATTGGTCAACCGCAACAGACCGCTTTGTGGCTGACTGTTGGCGCTCAAATCGAGCGTATATGTGTGTGTTGCCCTTGGGCTGAGCAAGGCCCCTGAGCGGAGATAACCCTGGCCCTCAGGCGCAGCCAACAAGGGTTGTAGGGCTTGTGCAGGTTGACGAAACGAGACGTCATCTCGAAACGATACTCGCAGGTGGTAGAGCGCCGTAACGTCGGCGTCCCCTTCCACTCCTGAGACGCGAATGTAGACACGTCTTTTGCTGATCCGCCGGCCGGGTAGCCGGACGAATTGCCCTTGTGCGCCACCCCGGAGCGTGACCCACGGCGTCTTGTCATGCCCAGCTTGAAGCTCGAGCGCGATACCCGAAGGCGCTTGCAGTTCGACGCTCATCACTTGGCCAACAACGCCGTCTACCTCGTACCAGTCTTTGTCTGCTGAGCCATCGATCACTCCGGTGATTAACGCATTGGCGGCGATTCCCAGGGCGACTTGGCGTTGATCGTTGGGTTCACGCTCAATGGGGACACGGTCCGGGCACGCTGATTGCGATGCGCAGCCCCCTGGTACGAAGGTCTGGATGGTCACTGCATAGGGTGCGTCTGGCGCCTGACCGCTGAGTGTCTTCAACTCCAACGTCACCGGGTCGCTCAGGCGTCGAATGTCCAAGTTCGGAATCACCACGCCGTCGCCCCGGCGAGGCTTTCGTACGATCAGTGGGATCCCTTTGGCAGAGTGCAGTAGACGCAGTTGAAGGCGAACGCCAGGAGACCCAGCGACGCTTAACATCTGTGCTTGGCCACCAATGGCGCCGGTGAGATTTAGGCGAACCAAGTCGACGTCGGCGCGTGGAGCCAAGGTGCCTTGTAAGGTCTGGCCGTGAGTCAACAACGATGTGTTCGGGCCGATGGTGTCGTTGGGCTCTCGTTCCTCATCCATCGAACCAGCACGCGTAGAGAGTGCCAACTTGTAGGCTCCACCGACGGCGATACGGTCTGACTTTTTCTTGCTTCGTTTTTTTCGGACTACGCAGTGCACTCGCACGTACAAGGGCAAAGAATCCATACGTTGATTGGGTAAAACTGGGCGCACGCCGCGGGTCCATGTAGCCCGTCTCAATGCCTTGCCTTGGGCGTTGTAAAGGGTCAACTGCGCACATTTGGGTGCGTCACGCAGCTCAATCCTCGCCAAACTATTGGGTTGGGCAGGCCCCTTGACGACAAACCAGTCGGTGTCGATGGTCTGCCACTTGCTGGAACGTTTGCCGAGCGTGTGGTGTGCACGCTTGCCGCCACTCGCAGACGAAGGTTCGTTGGAAGCTTGGGACTCTAAACGCCCTTGAACCACGACGTTTAGCGGCAATCCCAAGGCCTCAGAGCGTTGATCGTCGGGCTCGACCGCCTGAAGGACCTCTGCCCGCTGCATCCGCGTACTGTTATCTTTCCGTATGTTTTGGACCACGTCCGGAAAGAGCGTTCGGCTTGGGAGCGGTTTGTCGGCATCTCGTTTGCAGCTGGACAGCGCGAGCGCCAGGGCGCAGGCGACGAGAGCTTGGCGGACCCACATCGGGTTGTGCTCAGCGATGAGACCTAGCGTCCCATTTTACTGATCACGACGTCCGTGATGTCAGCGTTTGCTGCCGAGTACACCACAGCGACTCGATTGACGACCATGTCAAAGCCACGAGCTTTGGCAATTTTGGCGACTGTGTCTCGAATCTTGTTTTCGATCGGCTTGAGCAATTGGACTTCTTTTTTGGCCAGGTCGGCGAGCGCCTTTTGTTGGGTCTTCTGAAAGAGAAGTTCCTCTTTTTGCATTGTCTGAGCCTTCTGCGCCCAGATTTGTGCTCGCTGCTGGAGTTCTCCGCTCGGCTTGCCGCCGTTGGCACGGACCATCTTTTCGAGCTGTTGACGCTCTGCCATGAGTTTTTTCATCTGGCTTTTTAGTTCGTTGCCTCTGCGCTTGAGCTGCTTGCGTTTACGCTTTTGAAGACGCTCAAATTTGGCCTTGGCGGCTTTGCCTGCTTTGGTTGAGAGCAACACTTTTTGCAGGTCGACTACAGCGATGGATGGCGTCGCTGCTGAGGCGTGCGATGCTGCGCTGACGACAAAAGCGCTGACCAAGGTGATGACAGTCAGTTTCTGAATCTTCCACATGTTCTTCGTCCTCCAGATGGGCCGCGTGTGTCTCACGCAGGGCTCAAAGGGTCAAGCGTCCCGTGTCTTGAACCCTCGAGCGAGTTTAGGATTCCCGTATATGTCAACGTCGCGGGACGATGTATGATTCACCCCTTACGAGTATGTAAAAATCGGGAGTCGAGCGATGAGTTTGCCCTTGTACGACCATCACGTACACCTCGATGATCCGCGGTTGAGCGACGGGGACATCCAATCAGGCCTCGATGATCCAAGGTTGGTGGGGGCGGTTAACGCTGGCTATGGTCCTGAGCGTGACGCCTGCGCTCGAGTGTGGGTCGCGCAGGACCCGCGGCTGCATCGGAGCGTCGGGCTCCATCCTTGGTGGCTGGCCAATCACAGCGAGTCGCAGATCGGTGAGCAATGGGCCAGTGTACTCGCCGCAGCGGTCGAGCCCGGCGTCGTGGCGATCGGTGAGATGGGCTTGGATCGAAACATCCGGGACAAGAGCCCCTTGGACCGCCAGGTCGCTCACCTGCAATTGGCTCTAGTCGCGTGTCAGCGACACGGACTCCCAGCGATTTTACATGTAGTTCGCTGGACAGGTCACGCACTGAAGATCCTCACAGAGCTGCCGCCGCCATCGGGCGTTTTACACCGCTATGGGGGGCCTGTAGAGCTTGTTCGTACCTTTCAGCAACTCGGTCTATTCATCTCGATCGATACGACGCGCTGGATGCGACATCCTGATCAGGTCGCGGCTATTATTGCTGTCGCTGATCCTAATCTTGTGTTGGTTGAGACCGATTGGCCTCAGCGACCTCGACCTTGGGCAGAGGCCCTAGATGATTTGGAGCGCCTTGTGCGCTTTATTGCGCGAGGACGAGGTTTGTCAGCAGAGCTCGTCGCGGACCAACTCGTCGCGAACGCTCGTCGCTTGTACGGCACCTGCGCTATTCAATAATCGCCTCACCGGTCGTGGCGACGTCGACCAAAAAGTCTCGAGCCAGCAGCGCCGCGTCTTTGTCGTCGAAAACCACAAAGTGGTCGCCCTTCGGGTATTGCGCCAAGACTCCTGTGACTTGTTGTTGTCCAAGTTGCAGGTTGTTGGTCACTGGACGAGGCTGAATGGGGGTATGCAGGACCTCCATCGCCTCATTGAGTTGTGCCGCAGGCTTGAGTAAGTGCAGTCCCATAGCGCAAGCCAAGGCCTCGGCCGTCGCTGCCGGCGTCGCATCGTCGACAAGGCCTTCAGTCATCAAGACGTGGGGCGGCCGTTGGCCAGCCGGTCTAGCCAGTACGCTACGGGCGTAGGCGAGCGGGTCGGTCAGGTCCACGACGTGCTGAATCAATGAGACCGCCGGATGAAACTCCGATAGCTCTCCATCGTCCAGACTGAGTCGGGCTTTGATGAGATTCGGAAAGTTCACGATATCTTTGCGAGTCACCGCGGTTAAGGACAGACCAGCTCCTGCCCCGGAGAGCATAAAGGCTCGAATGTTCGGCTCTACCGATGCGAGTAACGGGCCAACCAGGCCGCCTTGGCTATGTCCCATAAAGAGCATGCGATTGGGATCGAGACGCACAGGTTTCCCGTCGTGTGTCTGCTCGCCGGGGATGTCGAGCTTGCCATCTCGGAGCATCTCGATCAGATGGACGTTATCCAGAGCTGCTTGGCGAAATGTCGTGTGACCGGACTCCGGGTTAAAGAAGTTAAACGATGCGAGATAGAGCGCATTTTGCGACAAAGGTGTTCCAGCTCTGGGACCGTGTAGAGGCTGATCAATCCCAATGACGACCATCCCCATCTCGGTCAGTAGGTGCCCGGGAGATTGGTCTCCTCCGCTGCGATACGACTCCCAGGAGCCGCCGGTACCGTGGCTGTAGATCACCACGGGCAATAGGCCGCCGACCGCGTGTAAGCGCTCATCTGGGACGGCGACTGAGACACGCAGAGCTTCGACTTTTTGCACCTTAGGCGCTCCGTCCTCTCCAAATTCGAATCCGCCACCTGTTTCGAGATAAGGCGGCTTTCCTATTTGAAAGTTTGGACCATCATAGCGTCCGCGATACAGGCGGTAGCCTTCGTGCTTTTTAATGTCCTGGTTCCACTCGTAGGCAGACTTGCGGGGAAATTCTGAGCGCAACCATTTCGCGACCTTTTGAAGTTGTGCCCTCGGTTTGCCGGTTGTGAACACAGTCGCCGCAGCGATGGCTCGTGGCGCGAGGGGCACGAGCCCTTGTGTCCAGGCTTCAACCAGCGGTGCCAAGGTTGTGGCCAGCTCGATCACATCATCATCTTTGGATGGTTGAGCAGCTCCAGTCAGACCGTCGATCGCTGCCGCGAATGCCGATGGTCGCGTCAGTACCAGATCGTCGACGTCTCGCATGGCTCGACTCACCACCAACGCATAGGTCGTGGCCTCCCGCAGTGGAGTTCCCCATGTCGGCTGAGCCATGAGTAAGTTGGCTCGCAACAAGTTGCCAGCTTTGTCGGGGCTCAGGCGAACCCGCAACGGTACTCGTTCGCCATAACCTTCGCTCGCGGCATCGACGTTGATCATCCAGACGCCTGCTTTGTCTGAGCTATAAGACTCTTGAGGAGTCGGTAGTAGTGCTGTACGCAGGGCTTTGTCGAAAGCTACAAAGACAGTGGGTTGGATACTGAAACCAGTGAGTTCCTTCTCTGCGACTGCGCTGTAGGTTGCAATCAGTGGCTCTGGTTCGCCCTTTTTGGGTAAGGGAAAGCCAGATAGGTCGAGCGCGCCAGTCGTTGTGTCGCGCCGAAGATTCGTTGGAAAGGGATTGGAGTGCCATCCTTGCCCTGAGAGATCGTAGCTGGCTTGGGCACCGCCGCTCGCCTCTAGAGCATAGGGATCAAAAGCTGGATGTCCTGGTGTGATTGGCTCTTCTTCGGTCGTTTTTCCGCTGCAACCGATGACTGAGGCGACCGCAACAACCCAGCACAGCAGAGCCAGGCTCCGTCTCATAATTGAACTCCGTTTATTCGCAGGGGGAAATCGTCTGGCGAGAGGTTAGGCGCGTTACGACTGACCGATTCAGTAGCCACCGGCTGCGCGGCGACCGCCACGCTTCACCGCTGATTTTTTTCCTTGAACGATGGCGATTGACGCGCTCGCGCCGATTCGGGTCGCGCCGGCTTGGATCATCGCGTCGACGTCCGCGGCTGTTCTGACGCCACCGGAGGCTTTGACCTCAAGCTCGTCACCGACCACCGCCTTCATCAGGGCGACGTCTGCTTCAGTAGCTCCAGCGGAACCAAATCCAGTCGAGGTTTTGACGAAGGCAGCCTGAGCGACCTTGCTAAGTGAGCAAGCGATGACCTTTTCTTCATGAGTCAGCTCGGCTGTTTCCAAAATGACTTTTACCAGGGCTGGCTTGGCCGCTTGAACCACCTGTTGGATGTCTTCGAGGACCAGCGCGTAGTCCCGCGACTTCATAGCGCCGATATTGAGCACCATATCAATCTCGCAGGCGCCGGCTCGCACGGCTTCTTTGGTTTCAAAGGCCTTAGCGGCGGGCGTCATAGCGCCAAGCGGAAAGCCCACTACGGCGCATACCGGAACCCCAGAGCCCCTCAGTTGCCGGACGCAGAAGGCCACATTGGCGGCGTTCACGCAGACGGAAGCGAAGCAATATTGGGCGGCTTCGCTGCAGAGCTTTTTCAACTCTTCACGGCTCACACGAGCTTTGAGCAAGGTGTGATCAATGTATTGAGCGAGGTCCGCTCTGAGCAGGTTTGGATCCAATTCTGCGCCGTTTGCGCCGATGCGCGCAGCACCCAATTCGATAATTTTTCTGGAGCAGGGACCGCACCCGCCACAGTCGCCTTCATCAGTAGAGCAAGACGAGGGGCTGTGGTCATGCCCGGAACCGGGTTCATGGCCAAGCTGCTCACGGACCATGGCCGTGATGGTGGACACAAGTTGTTCGAACTCTCGCTCTTTCGCGCTGTTGAAAGACACCTTGCACTCCAAGTCAGTCGGTTGTGTTGCCTCAGCATCCGGCGCTCTGCCGATTGATGTCAAGCGCAGTCCTTTATGTTGGTCGTCGTTCCTTGCCAAAATGCTGCGATCTGTAGACTCGGATAGAGCCCACAAGGCCGATCAGTAGACAGGCGATTGCGTCCCAATTGGATTGGTTCGAAGATCGAATCGTGCTGCAGCCGCAGCCACCATCATTTGGAGCGGTCGCCGCTGGTTTGACGTCGAGCACAATCTGCAGATCTTGCTCGCCGCTCGGATCAAAGCGGAGCGTAAGGGCAGTCTGTCGTTTGAGATCTGCAGCAGAGCCATTTTGGACAACTTGATTCCAGTCGGCATAACTACCGACGGAGAAGCCGCGGCGCGAACCATCATCGAGCACCAGATAAAGCTTCGGACCACCGATGTCGATGACTTTGCCGTGTAAGGTTTCGACCTCGACCTTGCCGACGATGGTCAGCTTCGGGCGAACGACACCTTTCGGATCAAAGCGTGCTGTGACTGTTGAGCCCCGCTTGAGATCGGCGAGCGTGCCGCCTTCAATACAGGTGGCCAAGAGGCTGCGATCCTTGGGGATTGGAATCGCGCGGGTTGACTTGGCCCTTGCGGATTTTTTCACGTAGAGCAGGGTTTCCGTGACCTCATCGACGAATCTTTCTCGAACAATGCTGTAGCGGAATCCTTTCGGCTTTGGTTTCGTTGCGATGGTTTCGGCTGTGAGTTTGGCGGCCGCCTCTTTGGCTGCTGCCACTGTTGGCTTCGCTTCACCGGCTGCCTCTTCAATTTTGATGGCTGGCTGACCTGACGCAGGTGTCGCCCAACTTTGGCTGCCACAAAGGGTTATCGCCGATGCCAGCAAGGTAGACAGCGCCAATCGAGCCTCAAGGCTCTGGGCTCGACCATAGCGCTCAGTCAAACCATGTCGCTCAGTCAACACGAGGACCCGCTTCGCAGACTCTGGCACTGCAGCCTGAAGCGAATTGAACAAAGTTCGAAGCGAAGAGCTGCGCGAGATGCTGTGAGGTTTTGTCGTAGGCTGCTGCATCAGCCCAAGTCGCCTTCGGGTTGAGGATTTCGCTGGGGACACCTGGACATGAAGTGGGGACTTCGACACCGAAGACCGGATGCACCACGAAGTCACCGCCGGCCAAGGCTCCATTTAACGCCGCGTTCAGCAGTGCACGAGTGTGTTTGATGCTGATCCGCGAGCCTGTACCGTAGGCTCCACCGGACCACCCAGTGTTGAGCAGCCATGCGGTCGATCCATGCTCTGCCATCTTCTGCATCAGCAGGTCGGCGTAGACCATCGGGTGGCTGGGCATGAATGGGGCGCCAAA
>PBTG01000110.1 GCA_002726535.1 Myxococcales bacterium
TCTTTGTACATCAACGGCAGTGACCGTTTCGATTGCAGAGATCCATCGCTGGGCTCCGTGAGCACTGCCAGCGATGATTGAAAACATGCCAAGCAGTTCAGCACAGCCATCGGCGCTCGCGAGGGTGTTGTATCGCCGCGCCAACAGACGACGCTGCGCCGCTTTGACTTCCACGTCTGTGACAGCCTGTTGCTTGAGCAAATCGTCGATCATGCGCTCGACAACGTCAGCGACCGACTCAGCTGACACACCTGGCAGCGCGTCGATCTGTAGTTCAAAGAGGCCTGTACGCTGTGTCATGGTTTGATGCAATGAGACCACAGAGGCGAGCTTGCGTGTTCGCGTCAACGCCTCGGTCAAGCGCGCCGATTCGGCATTTGCAAGCACCTCGGCCAATACGGTTAATTCGGGATGATCAGCATGAGTCACCGCGACGCTTCTCCACCCCATATGAAGGCGATCGCTCTGGCCCTTGGTCGTTACTTTGACGCGACGCCCTCCCAAGGCCGGTAGCTTCGTTGCGCCCCGCTCAGGCGCTGGAGGCGAGGACTTCATCTCGCCATATAGAGCCTCAATCGTCTCCATAATGCCCTGTGAGATCGCTCCGACCATCACCACAACTGCTCGATTGGGACCATAATGGCGCCGATAATGATCTCGAAGCGCGCTTTGTCGCATCGATTTTAAGTCCGCAGCATGGCCAATGGTTGGGTGGCCATACGAATCCTTGCCATAAGCCAACGCGTACAAAAGCTCCGATGAGCGACCATCAGGCTGATCTTCGACCTGTTCACGACGCTCATTGCGCACGACCTCAAGCTCGGTGTCGAACTCATCAGGCCGCCAGGCGAGCCCTTGCATTCGATCTGCTTCAAAACGCAACACTTCTGTAACCTGCTGCGGCAAGACGACCTGGTGAAAGACCGTCCAATCTAACCAAGTCGCAGCGTTCGCGTGCGAGCCGTGAGACTCCAAGAACGAATCAAACTGTCCACTGTGCCGCGTCTTCGTTGACTTGAACATCAGATGCTCCAGCAAGTGAGCGACGCCAGTGGCGTTAGGTGGGTCCAAGGCTGAACCGCTGTCGAACCAAGTGTGAATCGCGACCGTAGTCGCACTGGGCTGCGGCAAAATTACTACACGCAGACCATTGCTGAGTTTTCGTTCAATGAGGTTGGTGCCCCAGGAAGGTTGAGCCCTATTCATCGTGGCTCCTTCGGCCTTGGAAGAGGCCTGGGTGTCGGCAGCCTTGGTGGCGAGCAGAGCCAATGCGATAAAAAAAACGGCCCGACTCATCGAGACTCCATCGCTGGCAGGGGATGCGCGAGCATCTGCTCAACTAGCGTATCGCCAAGCTTTGCCAAACCGGCTTGGTCCATTGGACGTAACAAATGTGGCAGTTCAATCAAGGGACCGATGTCTTCGAGACGCTCGATCTGTTGCTGTTGTTGGTCGACCCAACGTTGATAGGCGCGCGCATCCGTGAGAGCGCTCGCGAAATTTGAATCCCCGCCCGCGTCGAGACCCTGCAGCCGCTCGGTACTGAGTTCGCCCAATAGGTCAGGCAACACCTGATTGACGATCACATGCCCCGAAGGCACCCCGACCTCCTGTCGAGCTTGCCGGGCCAACTCCAAAGCTTCGTTGACGGGCAACTCTTGAGGCAAGGTCACAATGTTAAATGAGCAACGCTTAGGGTCTGTCAGCATATCTTTCATGCGTTTGGCATCTTGGGCCATAGGCCCAACTGGGACAGCTTGCAGTAGGACCTCAGGGAGACGAAAAAGACTCAGACCATGTCCAGTCGAGGGCGCGTCGACGATCAGTAAATCCCATTTGGGAGTTCCGTGCGCATCTCGTTCCATCTCTTCCATGTACCAAGCCTTGCCGAGTAAAAAGGTCTCGTCCATGCCTGGAATCATCTTCAACAAGCGCTGCATCACATCATTTTCAAACACCAGGCGATGCAAGGCTGCAAAACGCAGCTTCATGACACCGTATTCCCTGAGTGCTTGTTTAGGCTCGAGATTACAGATCCACAGCGGCAAAGCGTCGGAGACTTGTGCCGGCTCATACTGCCCAGCATCAATGCCCCAAATCGGGCCAAGAGCATCTCGGGTGTGAAGCTGCAAGATACAGGTTCGAAGGCCGGCCTTAGCGGCGCACAAACCCAGAACTGCGCTCACGGTAGATTTGCCGACTCCTCCCTTTCCCGACACGATGACGAAGCGGCGAGCGAAGATGTTTGGAAGTTCTGTCACTATGGACTCTCATCGGCGCCAAACCATAGCGCGCATGACTAAGTTTGTTCTGTGAAGAACCAAGTGTCCAGCGAGGGACGCCCCCAAAGGGCATTGATGTTGTGACAAACTATGGCTCGTGCGTATGCTTAAATAAGCTTGAGGGAAAGCATGTCATCGAGAAGGGTTGGGTTGTTGATCGCGTTATTTTGCATGGCCTCGGCTGTCGACGCTTTAGCAGCGTCGCCGGCGTCCATGGACTGGACCGGCGCCTACGACAATCACCCGATGGTTCAACAGGTGCGGCGGCTGGGGCACTTGAGCCCTGAGCTTCGTATCGAGTTGATTCAATCGCCGCCTCCCGTCGATCGCTTACTCGCGATCATTTCCGCAATGTCACGCCAACAAGCCAAAGCCTTTCGTGTCGCAGACAGTCTTCTTTGGAGCTTAGCAGCGCACAAAGCCTTGGACGACACACGCGCTTCGGCGCTGACCTTGTCGCAGTTGACTCCCCAGCAAGCCTTGCTGATCGGATGGTCTCGAGCACGGGAGAACGCTGCTGGTCGAAGCGCGAGGCCGTCAGCCCAAGCCTTTGCTGCCAATGCTCGGCAATTACTACAACGAGCCACCGATGGCATGGTCAATCACCAAGCGCCGCACCTAGCTCTGGCGCTCTACGACGCTCTGAAGAATAAAGAGCCGAAAGCGTCGCTGCGATGCGCGTCTTGGCTCGAAGTGCAAAAACAAGCCCGCACTCCCCGCAAAGCGTCGGTAGCGCTGCCTCAAGCCGAAGCAGCCATTGCAGCCGTATCGCACCTTGCGAGGGCTTGCCGTAGATCGCAACGGAAGGCGTATTTAACGGCAATCCAACTGCCTGCCCCACCGCCCGAGGTCCGCGTAGAGCGCGCGACCAATCAAGGACCGAAGACGCCAGTCGATAGCGGTGGTCGCGGTGTGGCATTCGCCGTCGCAGCACCAATTTTCCGTGGCTATATGGATCTGCCTGCCGTACGTGATGTGCTCCGAGTCAGGAGGCTCCCGTCATCCAGACTTCGAGCGCTACTGGAACACGACAAGACGGGCGACCTGAGCGTCGCCGTCATCAACGCCGCGGTTCTGACACGTCGAATCAGTCCGAAACGAGTTCACCGGACATTGCTTCGCGAGATTCGCAGGCGTCACAAAGGGTCGATGCCTTTGGTACGCGACCTCGGAGCGGTCGAGGCTGTTGCCTTGGGATACGCCAAAGCCTTGGCTGGTCAGGGCTTTGTGGTCACAAGGACGCGGAAGGCTGCGCGTGTGGATCAAGTGGGACCTTTAGCCCCTTTTCGACATGCTCGGGACCTTCTGACCCCAAGCGCTCGCCTCAGCGGACTGATGCGATTGGCTCATCTCTTAGACCTAGCGTACGCTGGCTCTCCTTGCGCAGCCTTGGAGCGCGCAAAGTCGACGATTTTTGTGATTCGTAAGAGTCAGCTACCCTCAGCGGCGCACAGCGCGCTTGTACAAGCGGTCCAAACCATGATCAAAGGTTGTCATCCGGAGGTGCGAAGCAAATGACTCAGGACACTCCACCGCCCATGCCAACAGCTCATAACGAGGATGCTACTCAGTTCATTGACGCGAGCGTACCTCTTGACGCGAGCGTACCTCCTCCTTTTCCACCAGGGCAGGAGCCAAACAAGGGGCATACAAACACCCAGTTTGCGATGTCTGCGATGGACGACTCTGTCACCTCAATGGGGACTGCGCAGCAGAGGCGAGCGGAAGCCCGCGCCCGGCGTCCCGCTCAGAGGCCACCGACTTTGCTGCCCAATGCCGAAGCAGCTCAATCAATTCGGGGACCGTCGACAGTTCGACCTGGCGTCCTGAACCCAGTGCAGCGTCAACCAGAAGACCGACAGCGTCTTGGTTCACGAATGCGTGAGTCGAGCGACGTCATCGCCGGCTTGCCTCAACCAATGGCGCCGAGAGCCGCTCAGCCGGCAAGACGGCCTCAGCGTCCTGCATCTCGTCCAGCGAGGGCGGTCGCTGCACCCGATTCTCGTAAATCTCGAAACAATCCGCGACAGACATACAACCCGCAAGCCAAGGCGAGTGCAGCCGGACTTCTGCCTCTTCGCTACGATACGCTCGCAAACCAAGCCAGCCAGCACAGGCGACGCCTCAAGGGCTTGTACACCTCAGCCAAAGCGCTCGAGGTCTGCGCTGGCGTTGTCGGCACCATCTCTTTGGCGTTGATGATCACTTCAGTGGTGCGTTTGATCACAGGAAGTGAGAGTTCAGTACTGACTGTGGTGACGGCATTTTCACTGAGTGTGATGGGTTATGGATTGACCAGTCTGATGGTGATCGCAGCCATTGCGCTTCGCCAGCTTGCTCAACTGAGCGCCGAGACGAGCGCGCTCATCGACGGATTGAGCGAAAAGAGCCCGCACCGCTGAGCGCTGACAAGCCCAAAACGCTTGAACGATTGACTTATTTCACTGATCTGACATAGATTCCCGCGCCCGGGCGCGATGCGCTCGATCGAGGACCCAAAGCCCGCCTAGACTAGGCGTGGTGTACCCAGTAGGAACTTGGACATGTCTCGTCATTTACCTCGTATTGCCATCAACGGGTTTGGGCGGATCGGACGCGCATTAACCAGAATTGCAGCGAAGGATGCGCAATGCCCCTTCGAATTGGTCGCATTTAATGACTTGGGCGAACTGCAGGCCTTGAGCTATCTGCTGAAGTACGACTCGGTACACGGCCAACTAGACCTGCCGGTGGCGGTCGATGGCTCCTCCATACAGGTCGGCGGACTTCGCCTGCGCAGCTTCGCAATGCGAGACCCCAGTCAGCTACCATGGGGAGACCTACAAGTTGATTTGGTTGTGGAAGCAACTGGCCATTTTCGCAAGCGCTCACAAGCTGCGCTGCACATTGCGGCGGGCGCCAAACAGGGCGTCATTTCAGCTCCCGGCGATGCCACAGACCGGCCTGATGCCACGGTCGTCTACGGGATTAACGAGGCCAGCATTGGTGAAGACGCGAAGGTGATCAGCGCAGCGTCCTGCACCACAACCTGCCTCGCTCCTGTGGCCAAGACCCTGCACGAGCAGTTTCAGATCATCGCTGGCAACATGACGACCGTGCATGCCTGGACGGCGGCGCAAGGACTCGTTGATGGCGCCGACGCTAAGGATCCTCGGCGAGGACGCAGCGGCGCTGTCAACATCGTGCCAACCAGCACCGGAGCCGCCAAAGCCATCGGTTTGGTGGTGCCCGAGGTGGCTGACCTCCTGCATGGCTCTGCTTTTCGAGTTCCTGTCCAAGACGTCTCGCTGATCGATTTGGTCGTCAAGGTCAAACGGCGCACGTCCGTTGACGAAATCAACGGGGTGCTTAGCGAAGCGGAGCAAACCTATCTGCCTGGCGTCATCCGGGTTGAGCGCGCGCCTGTGGTCTCTTCTGATCTCATCGGCGAAACCAGCGGCTCGGTAATCGACGCAGCGTGCACCGCAGTGCCAGGCGATGACCTGATCCGCGTGGTAGCCTGGTATGACAATGAGTGGAGCTACGCTTCAAGGCTCTATGCCCTGATGTGTGCACAAGCAATCCGGTTGGGAGCGTAAATCAGATGGCGGTAGTTACGCTCGACAGTCTCAATATCCGATCCATTAAAGAGGTCGAACTCAACAACCGACGGGTGTTGGTCCGTTGTGATTTCAACGCTCCGCTCGATGACGATGGCATCGTCACAGACGACTCTCGTATCGTCGCGGCCCTACCAACCCTGCGGTATGTCTTAGAACAAGGCGGCAAGGTGATCTGCTGCTCACATCTAGGCCGCCCAAATGGCAAGCGCGATCCAGCATTTAGCCTCGAACCCATCGGCCAACGACTCGGTGCCTTGCTGCCGGATATCGACGTGATGTTGCCTGATGACTGTGTCGGTGACGCAGCCGAGCACCTGATTTTTCGTCAACGGCCCAGCCAAATCATCCTCTTAGAGAACCTGCGCTTTCACAAAGGCGAAAAGAGCAACTCCGAGGAGTTCGCGAAGAAACTAGCTGACCGGTGCGACGTCTATATCAATGACGCCTTTGGAGCGCTGCATCGAGAGCATGCTTCAGTCAGCGCTTTGCCAGGGATGATACCCGACCGGGCGGCCGGCTTGTTGGTAGAGAAAGAACTGCGATTCATCGGCGAGCTCGCCAAGGGGGCCAAGTCTCCTTATCTGGCGATCGTCGGCGGCGCGAAGATCTCGGGCAAAATCGAAGTGTTGGAAAAGCTCGTCGACACCGTCGACGGGCTGATCATTGGCGGCGCCATGGCGAACACCTTCCTCGTCGCGAGAGGCCATGAGATGGGCCGGTCGCTCATTGAACAAGACAGGATTCGTCTCGCTCAACACCTGCTCAAGCGTTTCGACAGCAAGGGCGTCAAAGTCCTCTTACCCAGCGACGTGATCTGTGTAGACGACTTGTCCGCTGATGCATCAACGCAAAGTGTCGCCGTGGACAACGTAGGACCTGAGCAGATGGCCGTGGACATCGGGCCCGATTCACGCGCTCAATTCGCCGCAGCGATCGCTGGAGAGAGTTCTTTGGGCCTACCCAAGACGATCTTTTGGAACGGTCCGATGGGAGTCTTTGAGATCGAGGCTTTCAGTCAAGGCACCATGGCGATCGCGCGAGCTCTAGCGCGTTCAACCGCGCGGACCATCGTCGGCGGGGGAGACTCGGGAGCGGCTGTTAAAAAAGCTGGCGTAAGTGACCTCATGACCCACGTATCGACAGGCGGCGGAGCCAGTCTGTCCTATTTGAGTGGTGAAGCCTTGCCGGGACTCATCGCATTGCGAGGGGGGAGGCGCTCGACATGAGTAGACGCTACGTCATCGGTGGAAACTGGAAGATGAACCTCACCTTGCCCGAAGCCCAGGAGTTGGGTTCCGGGCTGCGAAATCGCCTCGGGTCTCACCGAGGAGCCGAAGCGATCGTTTATCCGAGCTTTCCCTACTTACAAACGATGGTGAAGCGCTTCGATGACAGTCGTGTCGCAGTAGGAGCCCAAGACCTACACACCGAGCAAAGTGGTGCGTACACCAGCGGTGTGTCTGTACAGATGCTGACCTCAATCGGAGTCACTCACGTACTGATCGGACATTCCGAACGCCGCGCTGTATTTGGGGACTCCGATGAGATCGTCGCTCAAAAGCTCAGCGTCGCGCTGGCCAATGGCTTGATACCAACCTTGTGCATCGGCGAGACCCGTGAAGAGCGTCACAGCAATGAGACCTTCAGTGTGCTGGAACGCCAACTCAATTCCGCACTCCGAGGACATACTCCACAGGCGTTGAGCAAGCTTATTTTAGCCTACGAGCCTGTTTGGGCAATCGGAACAGGCTTGACAGCAAGCCCCGCTCAAGCGCAAGAAGTCCACGCCTGGGTGCGAGGCTACGTAGGCAGTCTGCTCGGTTCGTCTTTTGCGAGCCAAGTACCGATTCAATACGGAGGGAGCGTAAAGCCAGCAAACGCTGCTGGCCTGCTCAGCCAACCAGACATTGACGGAGCCCTCGTCGGAGGGGCTAGCCTCAAGGCGCCGTCATTCGCCGACATCATCAAGTCGGCTCACTAATCCCTTGGTCCTTGAACTGGACTGAGGCAGGAGAAGCAACGTGCTCTACTCACTCGCTGTTACATTGTATGTCATCGTCTGTTTGTTCCTCACCGTGGTGGTGCTTTTGCAGCCCGGCAAAGCTGACGGCATGGGGGCCGCTTTCGGCGGTGGCGGCTCAACCAGTTCAGTCTTTGGTGGCCGAGGCGCATCTAGCGTCCTGACGAAGATGACTACTGGTGCCGCTGTGCTCTTCATGGTGCTGTCGATCCTGCTGGCTCGTGCCAGCGCCGACAAGTCATCCGTCGATGCCAGCGTCACGACTGGCGCTGCAGCTGGCGCTCTGAAAGTCGATGAGACTGCGAAAA
>PBTG01000111.1 GCA_002726535.1 Myxococcales bacterium
CGGTAATCAATGCTCGAGACAGATTCGCATTGGTCAAAGGCGTTTCAACGAAACGACAGCGCTGAATCACTGCGTGGGGCCACTGCACAGCCATTGCCTGCGAGTTGCTGATGTTGACCCCTCGCAATTCCGCTTTGGTAAAGCGAGTGCCATTGAGCAGCACGCCACGAGCCATCCACCGGTCGGCCTGGAGTTGTCGAATCGTGAGGCCGACGAGCTTGGTGCCCGTCATCCGCACGTGTCCCCAGCGGGCGGGGCCAAACTCTTCTCCGCCGTGTTGACCGAGGTCACAGGCGCCGACCTCGACTCGCTGCATCTGCCCGGATTTCAACTGTTCAATAAAGTCACGCGCATTGGCGATTTGATGAAGATCACTCATGCGGCCAGGATAGACCGCAGCGTCGCTTCGCTGCAACGGTGTTGTGCGAAGGTGGCGTCATCAGACCCCGATGTGCTGGCAAGAGCGGCAAGGTATGGCATGATCAGAGCCACAACCTGGGGCATTCGCCTGAATTAGGGTTCGATGAATAGCACTCGCAGAAGAAGTGAACATGCCCCCAGGCACACCCGAGATCCCTTGATTGGGGTGAAGATCGCCGATGAATTCCAGATTCTTCGTGGTGTTGGGTCGGGGTCTCACGCGGACGTCTTCATCGCTACACAAGCCTCAGTAGGTGGTCGGCACGTCGCGCTCAAAGTGCTGTGCCAACCCTATTTACGTCTGAAAGAGGCTGACTTTCGGCGAGCACAAAACACGCTGCTGCGCGAAGGCAAGCTGCTCGGTGCGCTCCGTTCGCCTTGTTTTGCTGAGGTCTATCGCACTGGCACCACCGAGGACGGGCGCCCCTATATCGCCATGGAGTATGTGCACGGGCCGACCCTCGCGGACGCTCACAAAGACGGGCCCTTAGAGCGCAATCTGGTGGTCGAAGTTCTCAAACAACTCGCCGATGGCCTGAGCGAACTGCACGCCATGGGTTATGTCCATCGAGACATCACCCCTTCAAATATTTTGCTCCACACGAGCCTGTCGGGGCGCACACAGGTCAAGCTTATCGACCTCGGTACGGTGACCAAAGTCAGCGACCGTGCAGACAAATATCGAGTCGGATATGATCTCGAACATCCTCTCGGTACTCCAGCGTACATGTCGCCCGAACAGGCGAAGGGCAACGTTGTCGACGGGCGCGCAGACCAGTTTGCCTTGGCTGCTTGCATCTACCAATGCTTGAGTGGCAAACGGCCCTTCAGCGCCGAGGGACACGGAGCGAAGGCCTTGCTTGAACGTCTGAAAAGTGACGCGACCATCCCGGAGTCTCCCAGCGCCGAAATTGAGGCCAACTTGGGCTTGGCTGCGCGCGCCCTCGACAAGGCTCTGAGCAACGATCCTGCACAGCGATTTGACTCTGTCATGGAGTTCTCCGAGGTGTTTAGCCGCGAAGCAACAGCCAAACAAAACCCAAATTCGGGATGGATCCAGCGTCTGTTGAAACTCGGAGGGCATCGATGAAATCGTTTGTCGCGGTCGCAGCGTTGCTCTTGGTTTCGGCCTTCGCCGTAGCAGCAGCGTGGTTTGCTTACCAAGTGTACATGTTGCTCATCGAGCGTACCGATTCGCCCATGGCGAGTCGAGATGCCCATCAAGGGTACTGGGAGGATGAACGACGAAGGGCTCTGCACAACCTCAAAGAGGTTCACTTCGATTTCGATACGGGCAAGATTGATCAAGCCGATTATCAGGCGCTACGCGTCCGTTATGAAGAGCGGGCTGTACGCGCCATGGACGAGTTGGCACAACATGGCGACGACGCCGACAACCCGTCGACGGAGTCCGCGTCATGAAGAAAACATTGGCTCTGCTTTTTGTTCTGGTGCTGGGCTCGACGAGTGTGTTGAGCGCTTCCACCAACGCGATTGAGGCGACCAAGGAAGGCGCCAATGCAAACCAATGGCAAGCTTCGCTCGTGGACATAGATGAGGCAGGTCTTCAGCGGGCTGCAACACAAACGGAAGTCTCCATCACAATCGAGCCCAAAGCGATGAAGGTGGGCTCCAAACCACCGAAGACCCACAAAGTTCGGACTGATGCTGCAGGGCAATTTGTCTTGCCTGCGCCGACTGCAGCTCAGAGGCTGTCCATCAGTTTCGAAGAGAGAGGCAACAAAGTCAGCCGTGAGGTGGTCGCCGATCGCAGTATTGCGGCGCGCTACGCACATGCGCTGACTGCCAAAGACCTCGCCCTGGATGTACGAGCGAACCTTGAAGCGCGAGACAGCGGCCTGAGAGCCTGGGTGGTCTACACCCTCCAACCTCAACGCACGGGATCGGTCCAGTGGTCATCTCAAAACCCTCTGACCTTGCCTGTATTGGCGCCCCGTATCGGCGACGTCGTTTTGGATCGGGGCACACTGCCAATAGCGGCAAAATCGATTGAAGTGACCACAAGCGGTGACATCGAAATTCAGCGGCGCAATGGCGCGCTGCAAGTCGTGGGTTCGGTCGCCCCAGGCCGTAGCGCGACCATTCGTCTGCGCTACCCTATCCGCGTAAGCGGCAGTTCGGTTGACCTAGGATTTCGCGGAGTCGTGGGTTCGACCTATCTCGCGGTGGCCGTGATGAATAACCGTCCAGCGCGGGCGACGATTGTGAGCAAGCAGAGCGCTCGAGTTGGGGAGCAAAACCAAAATGGACAGCGGATCAATGGCCTTGCTCTGCTTCGACCGCTGAAGCAAGGCCAAATCGCAGAGCTATCGGTCCAAGACTTGCCTACCGGTGCGAGTCGCCCTCGCCGAGTGCTGCAGGTGAGCCTAATCATATTGGTCTTGATGGCAGTCGCGGCGCTCGTGAGGCGGCCCACATGACCAGCGCGGTGGTATTGCGAGCTTCGGCTCTGGGCTGGGCGGCCCAGGGGCGTTTTATCCTGCTGGACTTGGACCTTGAGATGCGCGCCGGCCAATGGACCGCTATCAGCGGAGCTAACGGCGCAGGCAAGACCACCCTACTGCAGATCTTGTCGGGACGCCGGGCTCCAACTCGAGGTCATGTAACGCTACACGGCGCCACCCTGTCATCACTGGCTGTTCACGAAATTGGTGGCCGTATCGCGATGCTGGAGCATCAACCAGGATTGTACCTCGACCTGAGCGGCCGAGAGAACTTGACGCTGCTGAACGCGCTTTGTGGTGGCCAAATAGATGCCGCAGAAGAGCTCTTGGCCCAAGTCGGCTTGCCACCTACGTCCTGGGAACAGCGGGTGCGTCTGTACAGTCGAGGCATGCGTCAGCGAGCTGCGATGGCGCGCGTCGTCGGCAGTTCTGCAGATGTATGGCTACTCGATGAGCCCGCGACGGGACTTGATCAGCCAGGACGTGAGTTGTTGACGACCCTGATTCGGCAAGCCACGGCGAAGGGTATCAGCGTCTTAATGGTCACCCACGACATCGAGATGATGCACAAGGCCGACCGACGCCTCTGCCTCGAACAGGGTCAATTGCAACCCGTACAGGAGCGGGTATGAACACCTTGCGCCTCACTTGGTTGCTGTTGCGTAAAGACATGCAGGTGACTGCTCGTTCCAAAGAGTTGGTAGGGGTGACCTTGATGTTCGCAGTGCTCTGCGTACTCGTCTTTTCGTTCGGCTTCTTGCAGTCCGGCGCGGCGGCCATTCGCTATGTTCCAGGGGTCTTATGGGTCACCTTGCTCTTCACCAGTTCAGTGTCTTTGCTTCGGCTTTTTGCTCCAGAGGAAGAGGGAGGCACCCTCGCACTTGTATCGATGACTACATCGGGAAGTGCTCCGCTTTTTTGGTCCAAAGTGTGCCTGCAATTGCTCTTTTCAGCGCTCGTCTGTGCGCTGATTGTGCCGCTGGTGCTGCTTTTCTTCGACGCGCGGCTGTCCAATGTCGGCACCGTCGTAGCGGCTCTCGGACTCGGACTAATCGGTCAAGCTGTGGTCGGCACCCTGTGCGCAGCGCTACTCGCACAAGTCAGACTCAAAGAGGTCATGCTGCCCTTGATACTCTATCCGATGCTCGCACCCTTGCTGATCGCCGGGGTGAAGGTCACCGCCTTGTCTGTAACCGGTGTCGAAAGCCCGGCGTTATCAAATTGGCTGAGCTTGATGATGGTCTTCGATCTCATCTTTATGGTAGTCTCACCGTGGCTTTACGGCCGAGCGACGCAGCCTTGACAGCAGCCTGCCCAAGCGACGCCCAATCGACACGGTCCCGATGACTCAAACACTTTCCGCCGATACACGTGTTCCGATCCGCGTACCGAAAACGCTGATCATCTGGATCATCATCAGCGCGCTTTTGGTTCAGGCCAGCTTGCTGTGGATCGCGTTGAAGACTCCAGCTGATGTCAATCTCGGAATCGTGCAAAAGATCTTCTATTTCCACGTAGGCAGCGCATTCGCGATGATGTTGGGGCTGACAGCGGCATCGGTCATGAGTCTGATCGATTTGATCCGCCCGAGCGACAGCGCGGACGCTTTAGCCCGTAGTTTCTTGGAGGTTGGGGTCGTTTTCGCCTTCTGTGTGCTGACCAGCGGCCCGCTGTGGGCACGAAAATCCTGGGGTATGTATTGGACCTGGGAGCCACGACTCACACTGGTCCTACTCGTTACCCTGCTCGCCGTCGCAGTGTTGATTCTACGAATGCTCGCCAAGGACTCGACGATCGGACGCCGTGTCGGAGCCGCCATGGCTGTGATGGGAGCCCCTGCAAGTTACTTGATCCACTTCGCCGTGAAGTGGTGGGGTGGCAATCACCCGCAGGTCATCCAAGGTGGTGGCATTCAAAACTCTGAGATGCGGGTCGCATTCTGGCTCGCGGTCGTCGCCATTTTGAGTTCTGCGGCCGTCTTGGTGGCGACCCGCTACCGAGCCATCCGCCTGCAACAGCGAACTCAAGCGCTTGCATTAAGGCTCTCGGCGCGCGTGCTACGTCGGCAGCGAGCACCAATGGAGACGTCATGACCTCGACCTTGACACGAATCGTATCGACTCTGGTTGTAGCGCTCTTTCCGCTCGGCGAAGCCCTCGCCTCCGGGGCCGCCGATCTGAGCAAATACAAAGAAGAATCCGTGTCAGGCGGCTCGCTCTTGGTCGCCGCATATCTGGTGATGTGGGCGCTTGTGTCTGTGTTTGTTGTGCGCGTGGTCCTCGGGCAGGCCAAAACTGAGGCGCGATTGACCGAGCTCAGCGAGCAAATTGATGCCACTGGAGACGGAGGATGACGACCTCACACATCTTTTTCATCCCGATGATGTTGCTGATTGGCGCCGTCCTGGGATGGATTCAAGGTCGCAAGGCATTGCTCGCCGAACAGGCTGAGCAAGAGGCTGCCCAACAACGCAAGGCCGCCAGAAGACTCGCGAGAGAGCCCAAGGATCAACGCTCCGCTGCCGATGAAATGGCCAAGATGGAAGCGACCCAATAAGACCTAGATTCAAGTCATACTGAGCGACATCGCTTGATTGTACGCTAGGATTTCGGCCGCCTCGCGGCCTCTCCGCCCATCGGACGTGCATCTGAGCCTAGATCACTCATAGTCGCCATGTTTCGGCGACGGCGAGGCGTAAAAGGCTTGAAAACGAGCTGAACATTTCCTTGTGGCAGCTTTTTTCGTTCAGGCGCGGTGTGCTCGTAGACATCCAGACTCACAGAGATATCAACGACCCGCGACAACGACTTGATCTCGTCAATCGGGCTAGGATCAATATCCAAATCCGCGCTGCTGGCATCCTCTGTAGCGTTTTTTTTCTTTGCCATGCTCGCCCCTTATCGATGATTGCTCAGCGGTCTTCGCGCCGAAACGTTCCGCCAGAACCTCTCGTTTGGGCGTTGATTTGTCCGACCAAAGACACCGTCTTTTGGTACAGATCGCGGCTGTCACGAGCCATTTCCGAGGAGAAGTGACGTAAAAAGTCGATTGCTGTGGGCCGAAGCGCAGCGATGTATTGTGAGATCGCGCGGGCATCAAACTCGATAGCTTCGACGTCGGTGCCGGCATGTAAACTAAAGGGCCAGGGCTGCTGACGCATTAAGGCCAATCCACCAGCAAACTCACCGCTTTGGTAGCTACCAATCTCGCGCTCTACCCCTTCTCGGGAGACTTTGGCACTCAGGGTCCCCTCGACAACCACGTAAAAGGTCAACGCCGATTCGCCTTGTCGGCACACCACCGAATTCCGCGCATAACGCCGGACTCGGCCGCGCTCGAGCAAGGCCTCGGTCGTTTTCGGGTCCATGCGTTTAAAAAACGCTGAGCGACTGCACAGCCATGGTCCCAATCGAGTCGCATCTACCTTTGAACGACGTCGCTCTGACACATTATCCTCCCACATCCGGGTGACCTTATCGTGACGTTTTTGTGGAACGCTTGCAAGGCGATTTCAACACCTCAGCAGTCGTCGAATCCGCCGCGTAGCCCGAAGCACGGACTCGTCGGTCAGCACGCCGTGCTCGAGTTCATCCCAGGGGTACCAGCGAACATCATCGACCTCTGTCTGCTGAGCACGAAGGGTCCAATCCTGTGCGGAAAATGCAACTCTCAAGTCGTGATGGAGGTGAGCTGGCTCATGCCCGATTGCAGGGATCGCATGTACATCGACGTCCAAAAGTTCAGAGCCAAAGCGGCTCATCGAAGCGAGCCCTGTCTCTTCGAGCACTTCACGCCGAGCCGCGGACTCGACCGTCGTGTCTTCGGCTTCAATATGGCCGCCAGGCTGTAGCCAACGACCGAGTTTTTTGTGTTTGATCAGCAACAAGCTACTGCGATCTGGGCTGACCACAAATGCGCTCGCGGTGAAATGTCCAGGGTCCCAATAATCTCGACGAGTCGGATCACCTGGCATATTGGCGAGTCTGCGCATCGCCTGTAGATGGCTTCGTTCAAGCGCATCTGCTCCATGATGTCTGTCCAGAACCTCGAGGACCTCTCGTAGCAGTTCACGCATCAAGCCACCTCCAGCAGGTCAGAGTTTAGCCACCTCCGCGCCTACAGTCATCACAGCGCTCGCCGCGTGCTGCAGACCGCGATACTCTCATCGCGATGATCACGCGCATGCCAGCTTTTTTTGTCTGTATCTGCATCCTGGTCGGGGCGAGTGCGCTCTTGGGGCCAATCGCTGCTGGGATTCGTTATGTCACGTCATGCCCGAGTGTCTGGGCACTGATGGTCGCTACCTTGAGCTACCTAGTGGGTGGTTGGCGGCTTTATGACCGACTTGCTGGCAAAGCCACTTGGACGGACGCACTCATCAGCTTCATTTGTCTGGTTTCGAGTGCCTTGCTCGTCCGCGCAGCAATGGCAGCGCCGGGGTTCGAGGGGTTGCCAACCATCGGTGGCGGTGACGCAGGCAATCACCTCGCGCTGGCTGGTGCGTGGGCCACTCAAATGCCGCAAGTATATGCCGGTTTTAGTGGGCTTTACGCACTGCTATTCGCAGTTGATCAAGGGTGGCGCCACGACCTGCTACGGAGCCTTCATGATGTGCATCGAGCGGGACTGACCTGCGCAGTTTTCTTCGCCCTGCTTTGTATATGGCGTCCATTGCGAGACGCTACTGGCGGCCGAAAATGGTTCGGGGCATGCGCAGCCCTGACGAGCGGCGTGTTGATTTGGCCGTCGAGCATTGGACTGGTCTCCCACTATTTACAGATTGACGGTTTCTTGCCCCAGAATTTCGCCCTCGCCCCCTTGCTGGCGACCACTGCAGCGGTGGTGTGGGTCTCCGATCGAGTGTCGAGAACTCTCGCCATCTGCGTGGGTCTGGTGCTGCTGCGCTTTACCTACGGGCTGCAGCTCGGCGATGCGCTGTTGGGGGCCGCCCTGCTCTGTGGATTGAACGCTGTGAAATCGCCTCAAAGGCTGGCTTGGTCTGGGCTCAGCTTCGCAATGTTTTGCGCAGCTTGTGTCGTTTGGTGGCAACTCGTGATTCGACGCTCGAAGACCGGAGGCGTACAACATTTCTCGCCGCACTTGATCACACTGGGATTGCTGGCTTTGAGCGCCGCCCTTTTGCCTCTGTTGAGGCAGGTTAAACACCAGGCGGACGCCGCCTGCCAGCGAGTGTCTTGGTGGAGCCTCGGCTTGATAGCCCCCTCACTCGTGATGGGAGCGATGACCTGGACGCTGCCAGATGCCCAGCGGGGATATTACCTGTGGAAATATCCATTCACTGCAGTCGCCATGAGTGGTCTTGTGGCGCCCGCGTTGCTGACCATGACCTGTGTGCATGCGTGGCGGACATCGGCCGCGGCTATCGTTGGGACCGTCGTGCTGCTGGCGACAGGCGCGTGGGGTGCGAGCCAGATCCCGCTCGCCAACCCTTCGATTGAACAGACTTGGCAAGAGCGCCGAGGCGCCGAAGTCTCGCCGAGACGACTTCAGCCCTTGGTCGACCGCCACCTGCTAGCCTTTGCGCAGCGAGACCTGAATGCCTCCAAACCCCACCGGCAATTGCTGGCGCTCGCGCACGACCAATGGGCTCTTTACAACGCGACATGGTCGCTACTGCATCCCTGGCAGATGCCTCCCATCGCGCGGGCGGTCGACCTACAAACCAAGCGTTTTCCAGCCTTTCAAAATGGCGCTACGCTTCGAAAAGGCGGCTGTGTCGTGTGGTCCGAGACGCCCCAAAGAGTGCAGTCTGTGCTTCGACGCGCGATCGCTCAACGAAGTCCTCTCGCACGTAGACTTCGCGCCTGGAGACGAGATCCCCAACGGCGCTGTGAAACCTACACGCCGCATTGGGCTGCTTGGGTGCTCCGAGGACTCGCCGAAGAGGACCACGGCCACACCCATCACAACGGACCCCACCTGCCACTTCAAGAGACGGTCTGCGTACTGTGTCGATAGCCAGCTTAGCCGAGTTCCCGACCAGGCCCGGCGAAGAGCCTTAGGGCGCTGAGGTGGGCGCAGGACATGTGGGCTTCGCTTCACCGCCCACAACCACGAAGAAACTCGCGGCCACCTCTTTGCCATCAACCTCAGCGAGGGCAAAGACCGCGTAGCTTCC
>PBTG01000112.1 GCA_002726535.1 Myxococcales bacterium
CAGCGACCCTTCAAGCAGAGTGGCCCGAGCACGTCGCGGCGCTACAAAGCGAAGGCATTGAGACTGCACAAAACGCACCACAGGGGCTCGCAATCGTGGGGATGACGGGCTCTATCGACAATGACATGTGGGGGACGGACTCGACGATTGGATTTGACTCCGCCCTCGCGCGAATCGTCGACGCCGTCGACACCTTGACCTCGACAGCGAGGAGTCATCAACGTTCCTTTGTAGTAGAGGTCATGGGACGACGTTGTGGTTGGTTGGCCCTAGCTGCAGCTGTCGCGACAGGCGCCGACTACGTGCTGATCCCCGAGGCTCCAGTAGCAAACTGGAGACAGTCCCTCGAGCGAGCCGTGCAAAGAGGCCGCGACGCGGGCAGGCGTAAATCGATTGTATTCGTTGCCGAGGGCGCGGTCTCATTGGACGGCCAAGCCATTCGCTCCGAGATGGTCAAGCACGCGTTAGATCAGAGCCAAGAATCAGAGTCGCGGATCACGGTGTTAGGACACGTTCAACGCGGCGGCGCTCCGAGTGCTCGAGACCGGGTCATGCCGACGAGGATGGGTGTCGCTGCAGTCGATATGTTGCTCAATATGGACGCAGAATCTGAGCCCATGGTGATGACAACCGCCGGAGACCAAGTCGCCTCCAAACCCTTGCTTTATTGCGTAGACAAGACTCGTCAAACGGGTGCGGCAATTACGGACAGGCGTTTTGAACAAGCGCTGCGTAGCCGAGGTCCCGCGTTTCACGACTTACTTCAAATCCAGTTCGGCAGCACCCCCTGGATCAAGCCCCCGAGTGCACAGCGCAAGCTGCTCGTCGTCAACGTCGGAGCTCCGGCGCCCGGAATGAACGCTGCCCTTCAGACTGCCGTTCGCTGGGCGGGCAATCAGGGCGTGCAAGTCTTCGCAGCCAGCGAGGGATTTCGCGGTCTGCTCAATGGCAATGTAAGGCTTCTTTCCTGGCAAGATGTGGACGGCCTTGCCCCTATGGGCGCGACCATTTTGGGAACCAACCGCTATGTCCCCGACCCAGACTTGCCTGAGCTAAAGGCGGTGTTGGAGCCTTACCAAGGAGTCGTATTGATCGGTGGATTCGCCGCGCTGCAAATAGCCCCTGCTATACAAGCGCATGTTCCGGTCGTCGTCCTGCCGGCGACCATCTCAAATAATCTACCTGGCACCGAGCACTCTATCGGTAGCGACACTGCTTTTAACGTCATCTGCGAAGCGATTGACCGGCTCAAACAGTCCGCAGTCGGCAGTCGAGACCGGGTCTTTTTCGTCGAAGTGATGGGGCGACGCTGCGGCTATCTCGCGCGAACTGCGGGCATCGCAGCCGGCGCTGAGTTTGTCTACACCCACGAGGAAGGAGTGCGCCTAGCGCAGATTCAAAACGATATCGAAGATCTCCTCAGGGCATTTGACTCGGGCAAGTCGGTTGCCATCGTGTTGGCCTCCGATGGCGCATCGGACGCTTACGACATTCACACGCTCGCTCGAATGTACGGTGAAGAGTCCAAAGATCGCTTTGACACACGCGTGTGCGTACTCGGTCATCTGCAACAAGGCGGACGGCCTACGGCCGCAGACCGACTCTTGGCCAGCCGGCTCGCGCGTGCCGGCGTCGATGCACTTCTCGACAAGCAAAGCGGCGTCATTGGCGAAATCGCTGGCCTGACCGTCGTGTCCGAATTTGACAGCCTGAGCGCTGACGTCCAATGCCGCAGACCGAGCCAACAACCCAGCGAATCGGCGTCGGTGCTGGGGCTAGCGCTGCCTCGATAAAAACTGGCGTCAGCAGCCCTTATATAGATTCAATCTCAAACCAATGCGACGCCTCCAAAAGGCACCGCCCGCTTGGAGGCGTCTCCAAGCGGGCGGTGCGACAAAATAGGCGTAAACCTCAGCTATACAACCAGCTATGGCCCGGGAGGCCCGGGAGGAAGGGGAAGTACCGGACACAGCTGTTTGAAGTCTGAGCAGCAATCATTTTGCTGAGCGCATTGAGAATCACACTGACAAGCCGCACCGGCCTGGTAGTTGCCACAGCGATTCTTACAAGTGGCAACACCTGCACACTGGCCCTCGTAGCAGAAACTGTCCAGCCCACAGATTTTCTTCGCATTCAACTTCACGCCGCCGGTGCACTCGCCTTGCTGACATGTGCCGCCACTCTGGCACAAGGCATCGACGTCGCATTTGACCCCGTCGGCTGCAGCAGTGAAAGCGCATTTGCCAGTCTTCGGATCGCAAACGTCCTGCGTGCAAGCGTCGCCGTCATCACAGAAAGTCTCTGGATTGAGCAAACGCCGGATCTTGTGCATGTAGGCATCAGCGTAGACAAGCAACCCATCCGGAGAGACATCCATCGCAATGGCGTAATTGATGTGCGCCGCCGTGCCAATTCCCGAGGCATTGCCCGAACCTCCACCAGCGACAGTCAGCACCTGCTGACCGCGTAAACGACGAATGTAAGACGTGTTGGGCCAATCACCGATGAACAGATCGCCATTGGGTGCCAAGGCAAGTGAGCGTGGCTCGCGGAAGGTCGCCGTGCTGGCGTTGCCGTCATTCTTACCATAAGAGCCGCTACCAGCGATGGTCACCACTTGACCACCACCGACGCGACGGATCCGACGATTCGCCCAGTCAGCCACGATGATCGAGCCGCTGGGCGTAACCGCGACGTCCCATGGCTGGTTGAACTTCGCAGAAGTCAGGGCGCCGTCTTGGAAGCCTGCTGAACCACTGCCAGCGACGGTTCCGGAATTGCCATCAGGCTGAATGATCCGAATCCGATGATTGTAGGTATCGGCCATAATCAGAGCTTGTTTGGCATCGAACGCGAGGCCGCCATTGCAGCGGAACTTGGCGCTTGAGCCCACGCCGTCTTGATAGCCGTCTGAGCCAGTCCCAGCCAGAGTCCCGACGGTTCCATCAGGAGCCACGGTTCGCAGTCGGCGATTGTTGCCGTCCCACAAGGCCAATGAACCGCTCTTGGAAACAGCCAACGAGCGCGGCTGGTTGAACTGCGCAGCGTCGACCTTACCGTCCACGTACCCGGCTGAACCGGTCCCTGAAAAGGTCGTGACCTTGCCTTTTTCAATCTTACGGATCCGATGGTTGTAACGATCCGCCACATACATCTCACCTTTGAGACCAAAGACCACGTCCGAGGGTTCATGGAACTTCGACGCTAGCGCGTCGCCGTCACCCATGCCTTTGGTGCCCGTACCGGCGACGGTCGTGACGAGACCGATGGTGCTCTGGCATTTGCCGTCCCAGCAACTCTCACCCGTGGTGCAAGCGTCGCCATCGTCACAGACGAGGCCGAGGCCCGAATCAACGGGTAGATTCGAGCAATTGGTAGCGCTCAGCGGGTCGCAAGAGTCAATCGTGCAAACATTCTTGTCGTCGCAAGAGATCTTAGGTCCAACACATTGCCCTTTGGCGTCGCATGAAGTGCCAGCAGTACACAACTGGTCGTCGTCACAGGCAAAGCCAACCTGAGCGGGAGTCGCTACACATTTGCCAGTCTTCGCGTCGCAGCTGTCGGTCGTGCACGGTTTCGAGTCATCGCAGACCTTGGTGTTGTCACGAACCAAACGGATGCGAGTAGATTCAGTATCGAAGATTGCGAAGTGCCCGCCTGGATGCCACGCGATGGCGCGCGGATGATTGAATTTCGCCGCTGTGCCGACGCCATCGAGGTACGACTTTGAGCCCGTGCCATACATCACGTTGATTTGGCCGGCTTTGACGCGTGCGACGAGGTGAGAGTCGTAAGAAGATGCCCACAGCAAGCCGTTGGAATCAACCGCAACAAACTCCGTCCAACCAATCGGCGAAGATGTCGCGACACCGGAAGAAAACCCGTTGGAACCATTGCCGGCGATAGTGCTCACTTGGCCCTGCAAGATCCGGCGGATACGCCTGTTGTCGCTGTCGGCGACGTAGACCTCGCCTTGCTTGCCGACGGCGACGCCTCTGGGCTTGGCAAACTTGGCGCTCGACGCTGGCCCATCTAGGTATCCATAACTGCCACTACCGGCAGCGGTAATAACCTGACCATTGTTTGTGATCAATCGGATGCGATGGTTTTCATAATCGCCAACATAGACGTCTCCGTTGGCTGTCCCGGCGACGCCAATCGGATAACGGAACTTCGCGGTGGCGGCGCTGCCATCGAGATATCCTTCACTGCCGCTTCCTGCCAGCGTCGTCACTTGTCCGTTGGGGTGAATTCTCCGAATTCGGTGGTGAGTGTGGTCAACCACGACCAGACTGCCCTCAAATAGCGCGTCTATCTCGTAGAGCCGACCAAACTTGGCACTGGAAGCCGGACCGTTTTTGAACCCCGAGTCACCCGTGCCAGCCACCGTGGTGACCGTGCCATCTAGGGTGACCTTTCGAACTTTGTAGTTGTCGTATTCAGTGAAATACAGTTCGTCGCCTTTCCATGTTGCGCCCAACACACGGCCGAGACTCGCCGCGGCGCCCTTTCCATCGACTGCGCTCTTGCTGGTTCCGGACCCGGCTAGAGTCTCGACCAGTCGTAAGTTGGCGCTACATGTCCCTTCGAAACAGACCTCTTTGGGTGTGCATGCATCGCCATCATCGCAAGGGTCAATCGTGCTTTCATTGGAGCACAGACCAAGGAAGGGGTCACAACTGTCCTTGGTGCACAGATTGCCGTCGTCGCAATTTTTCGTCGCTCCCTTACACGCTCCCTTGGCATCGCAGAGGGTAGCTGTCGTGCAGGCGTCGCCGTCATCACAGACGCTGCCGACTTTGAGCGGCACGTACTGGCATCCTCCCTTAACCGGGTCACAACTGTCGGTCGTGCAAGCGCTGAAATCGTCGCAAGCAATGGTTCCAAAATCCAAGCGACGGATACGTCCGGCCTGACCAAACCAGACCCGTCCGCTGCTGTCGACTTCCAACCCGTAAGAGCTGTTGTAGATCGAGGCTACATGCAGGCCTCCATCGTCGGTCGCATTGGAGCTGCCTGTCGAGTTGTCGATGATCGTGGTCACCAGACCGCCTCCCACCTTCGCAAAGCGGGTGCCAGCTCGAACGATTAGCTCACCGGAGGCCAAGACCTCGACGTCGCTCGGATAGTAGAACTTCGCAGAACTGACCGGACCATCTGCGCTCGCTGCGCTGCCGCTACCAGCCACCGTGGTAACAAGGCCCTGCTGCGTGATTTTTCGAATCCTGTGATTTTTGCGATCCGCGACATAGACATTTCCGGCTTTATCCAACGCCACATCGTAGGGGTCTCGGAAAGCCGCCGAAGTACCAGCGCCGTCGAGGTAGTTGTAGCTACCGCTACCGGCGAAAGTGCTCACCAATCCGTTGGCGGTAACCTTACGAATTCGCTGGTTACTCTTGTCGGCGATGTACATCACTCCATCGGCAGTTGCGGCCATCCCGCGAATCTCACCAAATCGAGCGCTCAAGCCCTGGCCATCGACGTAACCAGTCTGGCCATCGCCAGCTAACGTGGTGACCACGCCTGTCGCGCTGACGCGGCGCACTCTTCGGTTAGTCGTATCGGCTACGAAGGCAAAGCCGCCGCTGGTCGCGGCGATACCACGCGGGTCTCGAAAGCGTGCTTGGCTGCCTTTGCCGTCTTGGAATCCCCAACTGGTCGTACCCGCGAGGGTGACGACAGTGCCTTTGGCGTCCATTCGACGAACTTGGTGATTGTTCACCCACCACAAACTACCATCTGGAGCCATACTGAGCGCCTCAGGGCGACCGATTCGAGCGTCTTTTTGAGCCCCGTCGACGACGGTATTCTCACCCGTGCCGATGATGGTCTGGATCAGACCGAATCCGCCCTGGCATTTGCTATCTTTACAGGCGTCCCCGAGCGTGCAGGCGTTGCCATCACTACAGTCATTGGTATGAGCCGAGCTTGTGCAGACCGCTGTCACAGGGTTGCACTCATCGTCGGTGCAGGGGTTGTTGTCAGAGCAACTCTTGGACTTGCCGCCAGCGCAGCTTCCCGCCTGGTCGCATTTCTCTCCAGTGGTGCAGGCATTGCCGTCATCGCAGCTCTGGCCTTGGCTGATGGGCTTGAACACACAGTCGCCAGTGGCCTTGTCGCAGCTGTCCGCTGTGCAGGCTTTGCCATCGGAGCAAGACTTCGTACCGGGTATAATCGCGCGGATCCGGTGATTGTCCCAGTCCGCAACGTAGATTTCACCGCCAGCACCGAGGGTCAACCCATGGGGTTTGCGGAACTTTGCGTAAAGGGGGTTGAAGTTATCAGCAAATGCCGCCGATCCAGTGCCCGCGAGCAGGGTGACCTGCCCGGTCAACGTCACCCGGCGAATTCGGTGATAATCTCCATCGCTGACCGCCAAATAAGGTCCGTAATAGATCACGTCACGTGGTTTATTAAATCCAGTGGCCAAGGTCGTCACCACTCCGGCGGTACTGATCCTACGAAGCCGATTGTTGTCTCGGTCGGCTATGATCAGGCCCCCACTCGGAAGCACTGCAACCCCCTGCGGATATTTGAATTTTGCGACCGCAGCTGCGCCATTGGTGGTGCCAGATTTTCCTGGAACACCAGCCACCAGCGAGCTCTTACCGCCCTGCACCTTTCGAATGATGTGGTTGGAATGGTCGACCACGAACAACGTGCCATCAGGGGCCAACGCCATGCCAAATGGAATGTTGAACTTAGCGACCGTGCCGCTGCCTTCGGCGTAGCCTTTACCACCGCCGACGAGGGTCGAGACCTGGCCATCTTTGAACTTTCGGATCCGGTAATTGTAGGCGTCAGAGACATAGAGTGTCTGAGCCTTCACGTCCCAGATCACATCGTAGGGGTGATAGAAGCGAGCGCTACTCGCAGCGCCTTCAGTGAGACCTTTGGTGCCTGAACCGGCGACTGTAGTCACTTGTTTGCTCGGCGAGATGTATCGAATGCGGTGGTTGTCATAGTCTGCAACGTAGATGCCGCCCTTTTCATCTGCCGCAACACCGCCGGGATTGTTGAACTTTGCACTGGTGCCAGCGCCGTCTTGAAATCCACTAGTGCCAGATCCGGCTACA
>PBTG01000113.1 GCA_002726535.1 Myxococcales bacterium
CACCGCCGAAGGGATACGTCCGAGCAGCGCCGAGACCTCAGAGCCGGCCTGGGTGAAACGGAAGATGTTGTCGACGAAAAAGAGCACATCTTGATTTTTTACGTCACGGAAATACTCCGCGACGGTCAACGCACTGAGGGCGACTCGAGCACGAGCTCCGGGAGGCTCGTTCATCTGGCCGTAGACCAGAGCCGTCTTGTCGATAACCCCCGACTCGGTCATCTCCTCGAAGAGGTCGTTGCCTTCGCGAGTACGCTCACCGACACCACCGAACACCGACACACCACCGTGCTCACGCGCGAGGTTGGCGATCAACTCCATGATGATGACGGTCTTACCGACGCCCGCGCCCCCAAAGAGACCAATCTTGCCGCCCTTTTGGTAGGGAGCGAGCAGGTCGATGACCTTAATACCGGTTTCGAAGGATTCGACTTCCGTGGACAGGTCGGCGTACTTCGGTGGGTCACGGTGGATCGGCCACGTCTCAGTCGCGTCGACTGGGCCCGCCTCATCGACGGGCTCACCGACGACGTTGAGAATGCGACCCAACACGCCATCACCCACTGGGACCTGAATCGGTCCGTCGGTGACCTGCACTTCTTGGTCACGGCTCAGACCATCGGTCGAGTCCATCGCAACGCAGCGAACAGAGCTTTCACCGATGTGCTGAGAGACCTCGATGATCAAGTTCCACTTTTCGTCGCTGATGGCCGCGTTGGAGACCTTCAGAGCGGTGTTGATCGAGGGCAACTCGCCGTCTGGGAACACAACGTCGACGACAGGGCCGATGATCTGGCTGATGCGTCCGTTTGCCATAGTTCATTCTCCTGTTTGCCTTGATGGCAGACCGCGGGATCGCCCGCGCACGTTAGAATAAGTTGGGCCTAGCCGTTCAGAGACTCGGCGCCAGCGACGATTTCCGTCAGTTCTGTGGTAATGGCCGCTTGACGCGCCCGGTTGTATTGCAACGTCAGCTTGCGAATGAGGTCGCCTGCGTTGTTGGTGGCGTTTTCCATCGCCGTCATTCTGGCGCCCATCTCCGAAGCCACAGACTCATACAGGGCTCTGAGGATTTGCACATTGACGTGTCGCGGTAACAAGTTGTCCAACACTTCACTGCGACTGGGCTCAAAGAGTGTGTCCGATGAGGGTGGAGCGATGACATCGTCATCGACGTCCAATGATTCGGGCTGAACGGGTAAGAGTCGCTCGACTCTGACGTCTTGCTGAATCGCAGATTTGAACTCGTTGTAGACGACATAGACCTCGTCGAACTGACCGTCGATGTACGCGGCAGTCAATTCTTTACCGATGGTCCTCGCAGCTGCCCAAGAAGGGTCGGGCAACACGTCCGTGTGGAGTTTGCCGACGGTAACTGGGCGACTTTTGAAAAAATCACGGCCCTTCTTACCCACGACATGAAGCTCAATGTGGTCTCGATTGTCCTGGTTATCTTTCACCCAGTTAAATGAGGACTTGCAGACGTTGGAGTTAAACGCTCCAGCCAAACCCTTGTCTGAGGTCAAGACCAGCAGCAAGGTTCGCTTGGGATCTCGAACAGCCAGCAATGGGTGCGAATCCGCATCTTGGCCACGCGCCACCTCGGCGATCATGTCACCCATCCGGTAGGCGTATGGACGCATCTTGACAATGTGGGCCTGGGCACGGCGTAACTTCGCGGCAGCGACCAACTTCATCGCTCGCGTAATCTGCCGCGTATTTTTCACCGACCCGATTCGTCGGCGCAGGGACTTCAGTGATGGCATCTCATGCTCCTGAGGAGTTCAGCCAGTGACAGTCAATGGTTGCTTTAGGCCTGAAAGAGGTTTTTAAACTCATTGAGAGCGTCGACAAGCTTCTGACGAAGTGGGTCGGATTCCTTTTTCAAAGCCGATTTGGTGATGTCGCTCTCTAGCTCGGTCATCAGATCAGCTTTCTGGCTCTCGAGCCAGGCGAAGAGCTCCGTCTCGTAGCGGCCGAGAACATCGGTCGACAAATGATCGATAAATCCCTCTTTAGCCGTCGCGGTAAAGATCAGGATAACCTGACGAGTCACGTGAAGAGGCACGTATTGGGGCTGCTTGAGCAACTCGACGAGGCGAGCGCCTCGGGCCAGTTGTCGTTGAGTCGCCGGGTCTAGGTCCGAGGCGAACTGAGAGAAGGCCTCGAGTTCACGATACGCTGCCAGGCTCAGACGAAGCGGCCCGGCCACTCCCTTCATCGCTTTGACCTGCGCAGCGCCACCCACACGAGAGACCGATAGCCCCACGTTAATGGCTGGGCGGATACCTTTGTTGAAGAGGTCACTCTCCAAGTAGATTTGCCCATCGGTGATCGAGATCACGTTGGTCGGCACGTACGCCGACACGTCACCAGCTTGAGTCTCAATGATCGGCAAAGCGGTCAACGAGCCGCCACCGAGCGCGTCAGATAGCTTCGAGGCGCGCTCGAGCAAACGGCTGTGGAGGTAAAATACATCACCTGGGTAAGCCTCACGACCCGGAGGGCGACGAAGCAAGAGCGACATCTGACGGTAGGCCACGGCCTGTTTGGAAAGGTCGTCGTAGACGATCAGCGCGTGGCCACCGTTGTCACGGAAGTACTCAGCCATAGCGCAGCCAGAGTAGGGCGCGATGAACTGCAGCGGTGCCAACTCCGAAGCGTTGGCGGTGATGACAGTTGTGTAGGCCATAGCACCGTAGTTTTCGAGCTTGCGCACCACCTGAGCGACGGTCGATGCCTTCTGACCGATGGCGACGTAAAAGCAGTGTACTGCGTCTTTGGCGTCGCCTTCGTGGGTGCTCTTTTGGTTGATGATGGTGTCGATCGCGACCGCTGTTTTTCCGGTCTGACGGTCGCCGATGATCAACTCGCGCTGGCCACGTCCAATCGGAACCATGGAGTCGACCGCTTTGAGGCCCGTCTGCAACGGCTCATGCACCGACTTTCGTGCGATGATACCAGGCGCTTTAACCTCGACTCGACGATAGACGATCTCGTCGCCATCGGCAGGGGCCAGTGGGCCCTTGCCGTCGATGGGCTCGCCGAGGGCGTTGACCACTCGTCCGAGCAGTGCGCGTCCGGCCGGAACCTCGACGATGCGACCTGTTCGTTTGACTAGGTCGCCTTCACGGATGCTGTTGGCATCACCGAGAAGGGCCACACCGACGTTGTCTTGCTCCAAGTTCAGAACCATGCCTTTGACGTCATTGGGGAACTCCAAGAGTTCACCGGCGACCGCATTTTCCAGTCCATGAATGCGGGCAATACCATCACCCACTGCGAGGACACGGCCTGTCTCTTGTACATCGAGCTTGGCGTCATAGTTCGCGACCTGCTCGCGGATAATTCGGCTGACCTCTGCGACTCCGATACCCATTTGTCTCTCCTTCGCTGCCTGCGCGAATGCAGGCGATGTCGGCGCAGCGCGCCTTAGACTCGAGTCGGCTTACCCGACGTGGCTGGCGAGAAGCTTGTCTCGCAACCGAGTGAGATGATTGCTGACAGAAGCGTCGTAAATGACGTTGCCAACTTTGATGACCAAACCACCGATGAGGCTCTCGTCGACCTGCGTCTCGACGACGACTTGCTTGCCCAGTCGACTAGCGAGCGCTGCTTGGATTTGCTTGACCGATTCGTCAGTCAACGTCTTGGCGCTGGTCACCTCGGCGGTGACCTTACCTGAACGAGCGTCTAACAACTCTGAGAAGGTGGCGTGGATATCATCGACGACGTTAAAGCGGCCTTTGTCGAGCAAGAGCTTCGCCAAGTTGCCGATGGCGCTGCCCAGTTGCAGCTTGCCGATCAAATCTTGCAGCAACTCGCGACGCTTGCTCTGCGCAATCGTTGGGTTACTCAGTAGTTCTACGGCTTCGGGCACTTCTTTGAGGACGGCGGCGAGTTTGTCGAAGTCCGCGCGCATTTCAGCGTGGGTGTTGCCCTCGTCGGCCAGTTCGACCATCGCTTGGGCGTAGCGGCGACTCACAGGTGAGCGACTCATGCTTGCACCTCCACCTTGTCAGACGATTGCAGATCCGAAATCACGCTTTGGACTAGGGCGTCTTGGGATTTGTCTGACATTTGCGCTTGGATACGTTGTGCCGCCAACTGCATCGCAGTTTCCACTGCTTGGGTCGCCAACTCTTCGCGGATCTTTTTACCCTCTTGGGCAACTCGCGCGGTCTCTTCCGCAGCGATACGGTCCGCGCTTGCTTTGGCATCCTCGAGGATGCGTTGGCATTCCAACTCGGTCCCCTCGCGAACATCACTGAGCAACTCAGCGAGTTCGGTCTCTAAACGCTCCATCCGAGCTGTGTACTCGTCATATTTGGCTTGCGCCTTCTCGCGCACTTCTTTGGCGGCCTCGATCTCGGCGACGACCGTTTTGTATCGACTGTCCAAGGCTGCGGCGATTGGCTTGCGACCGAAGTAAACCAGAATACCCAAAAAGACCGCGAAATCGATGAGGTAGTATCCGTGAATCGTAAAGGTAAACGAGCCACCGCTAGCGAAGGCTGCCGCTGGACTGGCCAGCACGACCAAGGCAAAGGGTAGGGCGCGCAGGACGCGATTGAACAGAGCGATCATGAGCGCTGTCCCTCCATGAGCTTATTGGCGATCAAGTCGGCGAGTTCGGCGGCCTCGGCATCGAGACTCTCTTTGGCCTTGGCGGCCTCGCCGCGCATCGCGACGATCCCCGCGTCGATTCTGTCATTGGTTTCGGCTCGCACTGACGCGATCAGCGCCGCCGCTTTTTTCTGGGCGTCGGCGCGAGCCGCGGCTCGCTCCGCGAGCGCTCGTTGCTTTTCTTTCGCTGTAGCCGATTCATAGGCGCTCTCTTTGGCTTGCGCCTCTTTGAGCATCGCTTTGGCCTCTTGACGAGCTCCCTCTGTACGACTCTCGCGGAGATCGAATCGTGCGAGTAAGGGCTCGAAGATCAGCTTCGGCAGGACCAACACAAGCGCGATAAAAAAAGCGAATTGAACGAGAGCGGTAGCATCGACGTCTACCAACCCTGCGACGCGCGCAGAGAGTTCCCAGGCGCTGTGGTTGGCGACCGTGATAGTAGTCGCGAGCATCTGGTGTCCTCCAAGGTCCGGCTGAAGTGTTTGACGAAAACGTCGTCCTCGAAAATTCAAGAACCACAAAAAGGTCAGCGCGCGCGGCTTACCACTTCAGGACGCTCGGGTCAACGCTCTGGGGGCTTTGATTGCCAAGAGTGTGGAGCGTTGGAGAATAAAATTTCAGCTAATCGCTGACATGCTCTGTTTGACGATCATGAGTGGACTGTTCACACTTGAGATCGGCTTGAAGGGTCGGAAGGAGATAAATTATGCGTAAACGTAGCTGTCGATGGACCCTATTAGCTGTCATCAGCGTCGCAGCGGCCGGATGCGGCGCAGACGCTGACGACACGAAGGGCTCAGGGCTATCCTGCAACGCTGGTGAGGTCATTGCCGTAGACAGTCAAGGCAATCAATTTTGCAAAGCCAACGTCGGCGTCGATGCGCTCGCAGCAGGAGACGCGTCGGTAGAAGATGGCGTTGCAGCAGGCGCAGATGCTGGCGGCGGCTCTGTGGGACCGCAGTGGGACACATGTCCGCCGAAGGTCAGTCCCGGAGGATTGGCACACGGAAAAAAATGCAGCCAAGACAGCGACTGCTTGTATAGCCGCTGCGTGACAGGTGGTTTTTTGACCAGCTATGACAACTCGATCTCGTATTGCACAAAGAACAATGCGTGTACGGGAGGCGGCTCGAAAGACACGGCTCCTTGTGACGTCGACGCCGACTCTCCTCAGGGGGTCTTCTATGGGTCTGCCTTCGAAAAGAGCACGTCCGGTGGCAACACCAAACGAACGAGCGTCTCTCCAGTGAAAGTCTGTGCGAGAAAGTGCAAAAACGACGCTGAATGCGCACAATGGAACGCTGAGATGCCCGATTGCATCTTGAACTCAACGGATTACGTCTCGACAGGTTCGGGAGTGTGCGGCAAAAACGACTTGAAGTGATGGTGGCTAGCTCAACTTTGAGCCGTAAACCCCAATAGCTCATCGACACTTTGTTGGTCTGCCGGCGGAAAGCTGTAGGTGCTCAACTCCTCAGTTCGTACCCAGCGAAAATCGTGCACATATAGACACTGTGGCTCGCCTTGGACGATGTGGCACGACCAGACGGCCAACTGGACCTGATACGCCTGATAAGGCTTGGACACTGTCATCTTTCGATCAACACACTCGACGGTGATCCCAAGGGTCGCTTTGAGGCAGCGGACGAGCGCGTCCTGTTCTCGTTCGCCTTGGCGGACACGCCCACCTGGAAACTCCCAGAGCAAGGGCATCACTGCGTGCGCATTTCTCTGAGCGATCAGGTAGCGACCCTGCTCGTCTAAGATCTCGGCCGCTACTACGGGCACTACAGGCAGGGCGTCTGTCGACTCCATTGACTCTCTCTTGTGACGCACATGGTAAGGATTGTTGGCGGAAGTGCAGGGGAATCGAACCCCCCTGAGACGCTCGTCACGCCTCACACCGATTTTGAAGACCGGGGGACTCACCAGAGCCCACGCACCTCCGATGGGTTCCAACTCGATGCTCAGAGAGCCACAAGCAAGGGCCCACCGTCAACTACAAAAGCGCCTCGTAACTTCAATCTTGTCTGCCAGCAAGCCCTCTTGCATTTTGACTTCGGGATTGACTTCGTGGTGGCTCACGCTGTACCCCTAGACGCCCTCAATTTTGGGCTGATTTCGGTTGATGATATGCGCTTGGCGTTTGGTGACATGTTGGCTTGGTCTAGCGGCCCGCTCCTCATGAGCTTGGGGCTGATAACCGGCTTTGGATGCGTCAGTACGACTCCACGAGTTGAACTCGTATATCCAGCCTGTCACAACGATCGGCACTGCACAGTTGCCGGTGAAGTTTGTGTCAACAAGCGCTGCCAACCCTGTCGCGAAGCTGCTCAATGCGCCCATTTGGGGCCTCATGCAAGCTGCATCAATCAGCGTTGCATGCTCCATGTTCAACATTCATTATCGAATCAGCCCAAAGCTCCGCGCGAGTGACGATTCCCCCCCCCCCACAGATCTATATCTGACAGCAATTGGAGAACAACATGAACTTTGGTCGAATCAGCGACGCCGCTATCACCGCTTTGCTGACTTTGAGTTTACTCTTGTTGTCGGCATGCGGTCCCACATATCCCAAATGCAACAACGATGATCATTGTCGCGACAAAGGTGAATACTGTCTCGAAAATACCTGTGCTCAGTGCCGTGAAAGCACGCATTGCCCCAACGCCGCCAACGACGCGTGCGTGACCTGTGACAAAGGCCAGTGCGGTCGCAAGCCCAACTGCTGCACCAACAAGCTCGATTGCGGCTCGGGACAAAAATGTACGAACAATCAGTGTGGCCCCGAGTGCGCCTCTGACGCCGATTGCACCGATGGCAAAACCTGCAACGCCAGTGGCGCCTGCGTCGGCGCTGGCAAGAGTTGCGTGAACGACAGCGACTGTAGCCCAGGTCAAAGTTGCAAATCAGGGAAGTGTACAGGTGGCGACGGCGCCTGCCAGCTCGGCTCGATCCGCTTTGCTTTCAACCAAGCCAAGCTCACCCAAGAGGCGCAAGATGTCATCTCTGCCAACAGCGCTTGTATCCGAGAGCGTAAAGTCGTCAGCGTCACCATCGAAGGACACTGCGATGAGCGAGGTACAGACGCGTACAACTTGGAGCTTGGCAATCGTCGAGCACAGGCCGTACGGCGCTTCTTGCAAAACCTCGGTTCTGGCTTGAAGATTCGAACGGTCTCGTACGGCAAGACCCGCCCGCTGTGCACAGGTCCCGATGAGTCATGTTGGGAGCGAAATCGACGCGCAGAGTTCGTGGCTCGCTAATGAATATCTCGGCCCCTGTGAGGTCATTGCTCTGCGCGACTGTTGCCTTGGTAATGGTTGGTGGATGCTCAAGCCACGCCCAGTTGACGTCGTTGCAGCAACGAGTGACGAAACTCGAGCGCCAACGACGAGCGTTGCGAGACACGTACAAGCGAGACCAAAAGCGCCTCGAGCGTTTGCGCCAAGATATCGAGGCGAGTTCTCGGTACTTGCGGCGCAATGGGGCGCGGATGAATGCTCGAGTCGACGACCTGGAGGACGCCTTGCGTTTGAGTCGAGGTGCGTCCGATGTACTTCGCCATCGGGTGGAGAGCATCGCCAAAGCGCTTCGGACAGAGCAAGAGTTGATGCAGGCGCTCGGACGTAAGCACCAGACTCTGGTGGCCGACCTAAGAGATCGAGCCGGAATCTCTGTGCTGGCTTTACCGCGGGAGCTACCGGAGCACGCAGACAAGTGGATCGAACTGGCCAATCACAAGTTCGCCTGGGGAGAAGTCCGCGCATCCGAAGCCATCGCTCGGGAGTGTCGAAAACGCTTTCAGGGTACCGAGCAGGCGGCCAAGTGTGGAATGATAGTAGGAAAGATTGCCTATGAAGAGCATCGGTTCAATGACGCTGTATCGGTGTTTCGCGCCGTTCATGATGCGCTCGATGGCAAGGCTCTCGACATCGTCGCAGAGGCGCTGCAGAGCATTTCGCGTACCTTCGAGGCGCAAGGAAAATGCGCGCAATCCAAGCAAGTACTGGTCTACGTAAAGGGCTTGATGAAGGCCAACGATACAGCCAAGCAGGCTACAGAGTTGCTCGCCTCGTTAGGCAAGCGGTGCACAGAGGGGCAGGTTCAACTACCGGAGCCCAGCTCAGGGTCGTTAAAACGAGCACATCAAGCTGCTGAGTTGGCCAAAGCAAAGACCGCCAAAGAGGCTGAAATCGAACAAGACAAAGCCGCTCAACGAATCAAAGAACAAGAGCAAAAAAAGATACAAGAGGCTCGAATTGCTCGAGACAAGCGAGCGGCTGCAGAGGCCAAGGTCGAGGCTCAACGAATCCAGAAGGATCAGCTCTCGAAAAACGCTACTCAGCCTCGAGTCGCCTCTGAGACAGTAAAGTCGCAGTCCAAGTCCTCGAAGTCGACCTCAGCGGCGACCAAAGATAAGGGCGCTACCAAAGGCGCGAAAGCCTCGAAGCAATCGAAACCTGCGTCCCAATCGAAACCACTTAAGGACAAGTGAGGAGCTCGTTTTGGTCTGGCAACATCCATCTACTTGGGACGTTATCGTCGTCGGCGCAGGCCACGCTGGGTGTGAAGCTGCCCTAGCGAACGCTCGTCTTGGATTGAGGACCTTGCTGGTCACGCAGAGCGTTGACCGAATCGGCTGGATGAGTTGCAACCCGGCCGTAGGTGGTGTCGGCAAGTCGCATCTTGTGGCCGAAATCGACGCGTTGGGTGGCGAGATGGCTCGCAACACCGATAAGGCTGGCGTTCACTACAAATGGTTGAACATGTCCCGAGGGCCTGCCGTTCAAGCCCTTCGCGTGCAATGCGACAAACTGGTGTATGCGACGAGTATGCGCAAGATCATCGAGACCACAGTGGGTCTGGACGTCAAACAGGGCACAGTTTCACGACTTTGGTTGCAAGGGGAGCATCTTCGAGGTGTGGAGACTGGCCATGGCGTGCATTTTTCAGCGCGTGCAGTGGTCCTCACAGCCGGGACCTTCCTGGCGGCTGTATGCCACACTGGAGAGGCGCAAGAGACGGGCGGCCGTGCGGGCGAGGGCGCTGCGAATGACCTCGGAGGTCAGCTTCGAGCCTTTGGACTGCGGACCTTACGACACAAGACAGGAACATGTCCTCGAGTGCATCGTGCTTCGGTACAGTGGGAGCGTCTGACGGCCGACCCTGGAGAATCGACTCCCAGGTCCATGAGTCGATTTGGACCCTCGCCGGCGCTCAAACAGATGGATTGTCACGCGACTGCAACCAATCCAACGACACACGAGATCATCGCCCAAGCTATGCATAGGTCGCCGATGTTGACCGGCGATATTACGGGGACTCCGCCGCGCTATTGTCCGAGCATTGAAGACAAGGTCAGAAAGTTCCCGACACGCTCTCAACACACACTATTTCTCGAGCGCGAGGGCTGGCAGACTGAAGAGATCTACGTCTCGGGCTTGTCGACATCCCTGCCCGTCGACGTCCAGTTGACCGCTTTGCGGAGCATCGTCGGGCTCGAGCAGGCCGAAATCGTACGTTTTGGCTACGCAGTGGAATACGACACGATTGATCCGACTCAACTCGATCGCACGTTGATGCTTCCCGAAATCCCAGGGCTCTTCTTCGCCGGACAGGTCAACGGCACAAGCGGATATGAGGAAGCCGCCGCACAAGGTTTGGTTGCTGGTCTCGCCGCAGCCGCGCGTTGTCTTGATCGGGAGCCCCATCGTTGGGGACGTCATGACAGCTATATAGGTGTGCTGGTTGATGACATCGTGACCCGGGGGGGAGATGAGCCCTACCGTATGTTTACCAGCCGTGCCGAGCACCGACTCTTGCTGCGAGTCGACAACGCAGCTGCAAGATTGACGGCTACAGGGCGTGAGTTGGGTTTGGTCGCAGATGAGCATTGGCAGCGCCATTGCCAGCGTCAGCAAGATCAGGCTCAAGGACGACAGCTCTTACACGGCACCATCCTCCGACCTACCGAGGCTGTACGTGGAGTCATCGAAGCCACTGGTACAGGTGTCTTAAAGACGCCGACAGCGCTCGCTGACCTGCTCAAGCGGCCGACGTTGTTGTGGTCTAGCGTCTCAGAGCTTTTTCCTCCC
>PBTG01000114.1 GCA_002726535.1 Myxococcales bacterium
AGTCGCGGTAAAACCAACCAATGTGCCCCGCCAATCCTCTTTGAAACACCCAATACAGCGCAGCACTCGCTGATTGTCTTCTGCCACCGCATGATGGCATTCGTCATACAAAACCAGACCAAAGTCGAAGGCAGACAACAGCCTACGAAGTCGTTGCTCATGGAGCGATCGTATCGAGCAAACCACGATTTGAGCGCCTGATTGTGCACGATGAGGACCTTGCTCAAGCGTCACTTTTTTACTTTGGCCAACAGCCCGCTGCAGCTTGTCAGCAGCTTGGCTCAAAAGCTCTTCGCGGTGAGCGAGAACAAGTACATCTTTGCGGGCCATCTGAGCGAGCTGACTGAAGATCACGGTCTTGCCCGAACCGGTCGGCAAACATACGACCATCCGACGGCACCCAGAGCGGCGTGCGCTTAAGACAGCGTCAATCGCTTGCCGTTGATAGCTTCGAAGTTCAAAGGCACGCGCCGTCATGGAGACGGAGTAGTCACGTACAGCCCTGTCAGGCACATCTCTTGGGAGGTGCCAAAGCCAGGCATCACCGGCTTTTCGCTGTCTTGAGTGTCAAAAGTGCACTCGGTCACAAGGTAATCGCCTTTTTCAAAACGGAGCGGCTCTTTGAGGTAATACATCCGTTGCCAATCAAAATCCCAACGCTTGACCTCAGCGACGCACTGCTCTTTTCCTGCTCTGACCAACTTGACCTTCATGGTTTGTCCCCGCTTGTGCATATGGGGATAGATTCCATGGATCTCCAAGGATGCGGTCTTGTCAGACGGGACCCAGAAGTTTAGGTCAAAAGGACTCGCGAACCATTGCACCACAGCGTCAGGCAACCCTGGCTCAATCGACTTGGGTTGAGTCCCGAAGGTGCTAAACAAGAAGGGATCGTGCAGCGCCATCCAAGCCGGTCTATCGACCTCATCTTCGATCGCCAGACGAATCCGCGTGCGATCTGTTTTGACACCACCGAGCACGTTGTAGTGCACCTGCATGACCAAAATATTGCCCTTCGGTAGCTGCAGTCCTGTACCCATTGGATAGCGATTGACGTCCTCGCCTGGTGCCCAAGCAACCAAGAGACTATCCATCAATACGCCTTGACCTGCAGCCGCGAAACAAGGCCAACCAGGACGGTCATTGTTGGTGCTATCGAGTGACTGCATTACTTTTTCGTTCGAGCCAAACTCCGGGGCATCGACCGGAAAAGCCAGCGGATTGACCGAAAAGACCAGAACGTGATGCACAATCGAAGGATCGCCAGGGATCACCTCAGTCGCAGTGACAAACACATCTTTGTCCAATCCCGTCTGGATCGGAAAACACCGATAATCATCAAAGGCGCCAGTGTTCGTTGGCTTGTTGGCTTGAGGGCCATAGGTCACAGGCATCTTCAATTCGATGACATTATCGCCGCTTAGTTCGCTAAGTTTGATGGGCTGTTGATCAACGGGCTCAACCTCGCCGGGCTGGGCGCCACCGATGACCCAATCGTCAATGGTCTTCACATCCTGTTCGGAGAGCCAAGCGGAGTCTTTGAACTCTCCGCAGCTGCCATCACCGGTCAACAGCCACGGTGGCATCGTGCGTTCAGTGACCGAAACGCGGATCGCTGGCGCCCATTTTTTGGTCGCCTCATAGCTGTCAAAAGCCATCGGCCCGACGCCGCCAACACTGTGACAAGAGTTGCAATATTGCCGAAAAATCGGCGCAACATGCGCATAAGTGACACCTGTATCGATGAAGGTGCCAGCATCAACCGTAGCGGCGACATCCGTGGGACGAGTTGAGTCATCGTCGACGCAGCCTGAAAGACCAACCCAAAAGAGCACGAGTGCCGCAAGCGTACGCCGTCGAGCGGCACAGCTGTGACTGTTGTGTGGAGATGTAGGTCGTCGGTGATCCATGGGTTCCAAACCTGCGCTACTGGTGTCGCGCGCTTTAGCCTGCCACTATGTACGACGCGCACCAAGCGTTTCCTCATCTTATTTTGAGGCAATCGAGAAACTACGAGAACAGATATCATGAATCAAAGCGTGTCTTGGGGAGCGCAATCAGTGCCCTCGATGAGTGGTAAAGTCGCCTTGGTGACCGGTGCCAATAGCGGTCTTGGAGCAGCGACGGCGACGGCGTTGGCGGCCGCTGGAGCTCGCGTCATTTTGGCATGTCGCTCGGCCGACCGTGCTCAGACGGTTCGAGTCCAACTCGAAGGTGACCATCATTTGGTCGAAGTGATCGATCTAGCGGACCTACAGTCGGTCGCTCAGTGCGCTCAACGACTGAGACAAAGCGCAATCGAGCTCGATCTCCTTATCTGCAATGCAGGAGTCATGGCGTTGCCCAAAGCCTCAACGGCGGACGGGTTTGAAACCCACTTCGCAGTCAACCATCTGGGACACTTCGCATTGACCTGCCAAGTGCTCGAATTGCTCGCTCCAACGGGTAAGGTGGTCACGGTCGCCTCTCACTGGCATAGAGCCGCACCCTCAGGTTGGGATCCCAAAGCCCAGGGGCGCTACCATCCATGGATGGCATATGGCCGTAGTAAGCTCGCGAATATGCTTTTTGCTAGTGAGTTGGATCGACGACTCAAAGCTGCAGGAAGCGCCATCCAAAGTCTGGCTGCTCATCCTGGATATGCCGTGACCAATCTGGTCCATGTAGCTCCGCAAATGACCAATGCGAAGCTGACTGCCTCCGTCATGAAGCTTGGCGATCAACTGATCGCTCAGAGCGCACAAGACGGGGCCTTACCAACCCTCAGAGCCGCCACTGACGGATCCACCAAAGGCGGAGAGTATTTTGGTCCCGATGGTTGGTTTGAAATCAGAGGAAAAGCGACTGAAGTCTCGCGCTCAGTGGTGGCGAGCGATCCGCAAGCTGCCGCCGAACTGTGGGCGCTCTCTGAAAAGTGTGTCGGAATGTCTTTCGACGTCGCTGAGAGATTGCATCGAGCCCCTCAGGGCCCCAATGACTCAAGCTTGAGTTTGCGCGAAGGCTCTGATCTTCCCGAGCATACTGACGAACCCGTTTCTCCTGTTGGCGGAGACGTGATTGCTGAGATCGAGACGATCGAAGAGATCGCTCAGGTCGAGCGAGAGGATCTGCTCAGCGGTGCGACCATCGTGAAGCCCTAAGACGATCGCCACCAAACCCTTGACGATGATCGCGTCCGAATCGGCGCGAAATCGCAATATCCCCTCTGGCTCTGTGTGGCAGTGCAACCAAACGCGACTGATGCAGCCAGGGACCAAGGTCTCTTCACTTTTGTCCTGATCTGGCAGGCCATCGAGACCTTTGCCAAGATCGATGATGTACTGGTAACGCTCTTCCCAATCATCTAGGAGTTCGAAGTTTTCAATCAACTCATCGACAGTCATTGAAGGCCCCCTCTATGGTATTTCATCCAGGAGGCTGCTACCTACCTCAACTAACCAGGATTCGCCAGTGAGGACCTCGCCGTGACACAAGACTACCGGAACTGGCCGAGGCCCTTGGTCTTGCTCAAAGACCGCGGTGATGGGCGTTATGATGGCGAACCCATCACTCAACGCGAGCACGGATTACAGGCAGCAGCCTTGGCAGTGCAGGCCGGAGCTCCTGACTCCTGGGTTCTCGCGGCGCTTTTACATGATCTCGGTCATCTGCTTTCCCGTAGTGCGCAGGACGCAACGCGGCGAGGTATCGACCTGCAACACGAGCGCAGTGGAGCCAATACCCTCAAACACTGGTTTGGTCCTGAAGTCAGCGAACCAGTCCGCCTACATGTCGAAGCGAAGCGCTATCTAGCTCGGGATCCCGAATACAAAGCTGCTTTATCAGCTGAATCGCAAAGGTCTCTAAAGCTCCAAGGCGGCGCAATGAACGCCGAAGAGGCCAGTCAATTTGAAGCCAACCCAGCGGCTCAAGCGGCTCTTGCACTACGCAAATGGGATGATGAAGCCAAAGTTGAGGGACTCAAGGTGCCCTCGGTCGCCAGTTATGTACCGCTCGCCCAGCGCCTTGTGATCAGAGACTAACCCTAGCGAATCGGATTTCCGAGATTAAAAGTCGCAGCAGCGGCGCCATAATCCACCCCATCTTGTCTCTCACACTCAGGCGGAAATAGACGTCGCTTATCGGCAAAATATTGTTGTCTGACTTCGCCGAGGCTCGCCTGATTCCACGTAATAAAGAAGGCCCGGCGTGACCGATCGCTTTGATTGGGATGCGAGCGATGAGGAACATACGAATCAAAGAAGATGATATCGCCGGCATCCAAAGGTTCGAGCCGCCAAGACATTTCGTCTTCACCACTGAGAGTTCCATCGCTCCGTTGGGACAAAATCGTCCCACGACCGCAAGGAGGCCCCATCTCTAAGGCACCATTGGTGGCAGTTGCAGGATCGACGGCAACCATCGCTGTGATGTGATAGTGATGCCCATATGACGCAAAAGCTGGAGCGTCTTGGTGAGCCCCATAAGCTCCACCTCCAGGAAGCTTGAAGTTGATCTTCTCTTTGAAGAGCACCGCCTTCTCTCCCATCAAGCTCGAGACCAAGTCCGTCAGCGTCGCTGAATAACACCAATCTCGCAGTCCTTCGTGATGGGGCAAGAGATCCTCCATCCGACACAAGGTCCTCTTGTCGCCGTCGCGTTCGAACCACTTCATCCATTTGCCAGGCATCTCCGGCCAACTCGTCAAATCATCCACCCAAGAGCGAAGCTCTGTCAGCGCAGAGCCATCAAGTGAACCACGCAGGCGGATATAACCTCGAGTTTGAAAGTCACGCTGCTGCTGCTCTGTCCAACTGTGAGGCTTAGAGACGATGGATGTCATCGATGACATGAAGCTCTCCTACGCGTCGAAGAGGTCGATGGACTCACCGTGAGGAAACTGGCGAGTCCCATCGAGATCGGCCAAGAGCATCTCGACGAGATACCGAGCGGGTTTGTCCGGAGACGCGAGTTTGTCTTGCGCTGCGAGTTCTCGAAACCAATCGACGTCCGGCATCGCCTCATGGCTTTGCGCTCGAATCTGTGCCTGCATCGCTGTCGCTACCACTCCGGGCGAGAGCGCCATGATTTGACAGCGAGAGGCATCCATTTCAGATGCGATCACCTCAGTGCCTCGCCACATCGCCGCTTTGGATGCGCAATAACTCATCCACCCCGCAATCGGACGATGAGCAGCTCCGGAGGTCAGTTGAACAACCCGGCCCACACACCCTTTAGTAGCCAAGAGGGTGCGATAAAAATTTCCGCTAACCACAAGTGGGGCCAGACCATTGAGCACCATGGTCTGAGCGACCCTCGCAGGCTCAACGCTCTCGAAGCGCCCAATCGGGTCCAAGCTCCCTGCGTTGTTGATCAGCACAGCATATTGATAGGTGCTCAAATCCAAATCACGGAGGCAAGCCTGCAGGGCAGTCAACTCTGATAGGTCGCAGCATTGAGATCCCACCAAAGGGACCTCGCAATCGGCGAGCTTCTGGGCGTTTCGAGCCACTCCGTAGATGGAAAAACCCGCCTGATGTAGATGCTTGGCCATGGCTAGACCAATCCCTGAAGTTACGCCAGTGACAATCGCCAGATGTGTTTGCGCGGAGGGACTAGTCATCGATGAACTCCAAAGGGTGACAAGCAATCACGGCCGCCACATGAAGAGATCCCGTCGCTGGTTGCCAGAGTCTAACCAACGTTCTGTAGGTGGATTTAGGGTGCCACGGGCAGTTCAATGAGCATCTTCAAAGCCTTACCTGGAACGGGCATCTGCCGCGTGTCAGGCCGGGCCAATCGAGGACCAGCAACAGGTTGGTATCCAGCAGCCTTCGCCTTGGCCTCAAGCTCTTCAAAGGCCTTGGGTAGACCATCGAGCTTGACCGTCACGGAGCTCATTACCACGCGGGGGCGAGCCGCCAACTCATGGGTATTTGCTCCACGAGCCGCCATTTCCTCACAGAGTTGAACCTTGCCACCACTGACCGCGAAAAAAGTGCCATTGCGGACGAACTGTTCCTTTGGAAGGTCTTTGCGCAACTTATCAACGACTTGAGCCAAGCTCTGATCGGTCACATCAGCTCGAATAAAGATGTGATGAGCACCTTGCGAAACCCGTAGGGCGCCGCCGCGACCGAGTCTCAACGCGCCCTTGCTGACGCCAGGCGAGACACTGACAAGTTGCATTTCCAGATCGCAGGTTTCGTCGGGCGAGCCTTCGCTGTCGACTAAGGTCGTTACGCTGCTCTTGACCGTACGACAAAATCGACTGGGAAGTTTGACGCCGCCGTGAAAGGGTTTCCATGTGGTCGCAGCCAGAGCGGTTCGCAGCGCCAGTCCAGGGAAAAACTCCACTTTGGTATCGACCTTTTCATCTTTGTCTGGCTCATCAGTAGCCGCATCGAGTCCCTTGGCTTCTTTGTCACCCTGTTTCGCGGTCGTCAAAGAAGCCCGCGCCTTCAGTGAGCGCGTGTCGACTCCAAGGACCAAGCGAAGGGTGCTTTTGCGAATTTTAAAGGTCAGTAAGGTCCATGGAACGTTGTCACCCATGCCACTTTTGACGCGAATGGGCCGCACAAAACGTTTGCCAAGCAGGGCCATCACATGGCCAATGTGGGCTCCGTAGACGGTCTCAGCGAATCGTTCGAGTTGCGGCTGGCAGGGCGCCTCAACAGCGCCCCTACGCTCTTTGCAGGAGCCATCGCGGCGCCAAACCGCCACGAGACCTTGCATGGTATCGGTGATCCGAAGTCCACGAGCGCCAACCAACTCGACGACTCGAGTGACTCGACGTTGTCCTTGTTTGACCGACAAGGTCCACGTGGCCTCTTGAATGGCAGCGATCTTGTCACGACCGCCGACTTGTTGAGCGATGGTTTTGACCATCGCGCGGATGTCACTGCGGCTCGAAGGCACTGCGACCGCTTTGGGTTGTGGCGGGGCGGACTCACCGACCTCAACCTGACCGCGCCAGGCGCCTGTCCGAGTCGCTGGTGTTGGGGCTGGCGCGACCGGCGGCGCCTGAACCTCTTTGACGACAGCAGCCTTTGCAGGCTCCGCCGGTGCTGGAGCGCTAGCTTTGGGAGTCGTAAAAAATACGACCGCTGCGGAAACGACCGCACCCAAAACCATACCTACCAATAACTTAATGTTGCCGGAGGAATCCGCCATCCCAACCTCCATCCCGAACTATCGGGTGTGCCCTATGAAAGCACGGTCGACCCATCGGATTCAATGATCATGACCGCAAGATTTCAAAATGCACCTACTGTTGAGCCAAGACGTCGATCTTAAAGACGCTACGGGCACCTATCGGCTCGAAGGTTGTCACCTCACGAGTGAAAGCGCATCCTGTCAAATGAGGAGAGGTTGTTATGGTCAGCGGTCCGACGCGTTTGCCCTGGTGCGTACTGATATTGACGATTGGTCTCAGTGCCTGCACCAAAGTCGCCGCTACGCCTCCAGAAATGGGTCGGCGTCTGACGCGCTCTGCGCTGCCGGCTCCCGAAGCCGGCTTGCCCGCTGCCTTCGTCGATCTACGCATTGAAAAACTCGCTCTCGCTTGGAATGAGGTGCTCGATAGTCCCGGGGTTGGCGAACTCGGCGGTCCCTTACACACCAGCTCCTGGCGCGATCTACTGGACTTTTACGATGGACGCGTGGCTTTCAAACGCGTGTTTCGCGCTGATGAGGGTCTCGGCCCAACCTTCAACGACGTATCGTGCGCGAGCTGCCACAGCGCTCCGGTAATCGGAGGAGGAGGCGCTGATATGGCCCAAGGCATCACCGTACACGGTCCCCCTTGGACAGGTGGCGACGCCATGGGTCTAAGGAAACACGCGATCGAGGGTGTTGAAAAAGAACGCGCAGCGGGCAAAACGGCTCGCCTGAGGACTCCGCCTCTTTTCGGTCTAGGCCTGCTCGACCAGGTCTCAGAACAAGACCGACAACGACTCGAGGATCCTGAAGATCGCAACGGCGATGGCATTCGCGGTCGCCGGGGCTATCGCAACGGCGAAGGTCAACAGCGGCCTTCGCGTTTTGGTCAAAAGGCGAACGATTGGGATCTTCGCACCTTCCTCGCAGGCGCGTTGGTCGATGAAATGGGAGTCACCAACACCGCCAGGAGAGAGCCGAGAGCAGACAGTGACGCGGTGGCCGACCCAGAAGTCTCTGAAGTATTTATCGATCGATTGGATGCGTACGTCAGGCAGTTGGCTCCACCTCAAAGAGGTCCTTCGACGCCTTCAAGCCTCAAAGGGCGACAACTCTTCGCTGAGATTGGCTGTACAGGCTGTCACAAAGCGCAGTTGGGCCCGGTCAAAGGAGCGTTTACCGACCTGCTTTTGCATGACATGGGGCCCTCTTTAGATAGCGGCCTCAAAGATGGCGTCGCAACCGGAGCCATGTGGCGTACGGCTCCACTGTGGGGCTTGCGTCATCGCAAGCGCTACACCCATGACGAACGAGCCGCCAGCATCGCAGAGGTCATGGCGCTTCACCTGGGCGAAGCCAAAGGGCCTTCCCGCCGATTTTTGGGACTCCCACAAGCTGATCAAGCTGCGATCATCGCCTTTTTAAATACCTTGTGAGCCATTTAAGGGGTGTTCATCTTCGCGTTCGGCGCATCCATAGCGGTCAGTCCATATGAGCCAAAGGCCTGACTCTGACGATGCATCCAGCCAGCGTTACGCAATGCGTGAATCAAAATCCTCGCACTACGGGTCGGCCGCCCTCTGCGTAACGTCTGGGTAATAAAGACCCGTTGTACGCGAGCGTAGACCAAACCACTGGGGAGGGCTTGTGCCTCTACCCGAGCCTGGGCCAGCCTCGATGTATTCATCGGCTTATGCCAACACCTGTGCTGTGCCTGAGACTCAGGAAACACCATGGTCGAGCCCCCAAAATGGCTTTGTCTGAGCTGCCAATCGACTGGAGGCGCCGTCAGATGCGTATGAATCACCAAGGTCTTGGTGGTCGAATGTGCACCAATCTGTCGCGCGATCTGCTCGAAAGGCTGTTGGGTCTGAACTTGTAAATACGCCGGTAGCATGAACGATGACAGCACGAGTACGACCCCAAAATGAAGAGCATATCGAGCCCAACTCGCTAACGACGCACGTTTGACCAATTGCCACCAGCCACACACAGCCAGCACTTGAGCGGGCACCATTGCAGCGAGCTCATATCGACCAGCGAGATACATAGGTCGCCACAGAGAGCCCAAAGCCGGTGCTGCGATGACGATTACCATGACGCCATAGAGCATTTTGCGCACACCTGGTTCCCTCGACTTGACGAACAAGGCTGCTACGAGTCCTAAAGCGGTCCAGGATAGCCCACAGTAGTGAACCCAATCAGGAACCTCTATGACAGCGACCTGACCGAGGTAGTGAGGCATCTCAGTGCCGAGAGAGAACGCTGCGAAGCTGTCGATCAAGGCCGACACATGAAACGCTGATATCCACGCGCCTCCTCCCGCTCCCTTGAGCAATTGAGCGACCGCCATCGAAGCACTAGGGACAGCGACAAAACACAGCGCGAAGGTCGCTCGCAACCAGATACGTCGATCGACGCTCCCCAAACCAATCCATACCGGCAGCAAGAGCAGAGCGAGGGCATAATAGTGAGTCAGCGTCGCCAACCCGAAACAGAGTAGACTCGGGAAGATGGCGACTCGATCGGGTTGATACAAGTGTCGAACCAAGGTCAAGCCATAGAGCAAAGACAACACGCTGACGAGGCTATATCCACGAATTTCAACGCTGTAGTGAATCGCCAGAGGCGAAAGAGCTGTGACCAAGGCGGCAAGTCGAGCCGCGCGCCGCCCGATGAGTTGATTGGCCACATAAGCGCTGAGTGCCACCAACAATACGCCGCTCAACAACGATACCAAGCGCGCAGCCACGAGCCCCTCTCCAAGAAGAGTTGTACTCAACGACAGAAGAGAGAAAAACAAAGGAGGGTGTGGACTCGCATCGGTCGTAATCAGGGTTTGAAGCAGCGTCAAAGGGCCCTGATTGGCCAACTCCAAAGAGCAGGCCTCATCAAGCCAAGGTTCCGATGCCTCTAGCTTGGGCAGCCGCAGCGCCAACGCCAACGCGCACCACAGCAACTGCTCGCCGCTCCAAGAGAGCCGTACAGTGTGTTGCGATGAGTCTGGAGGATGTGCAGTCACAACCTAAGCTTGATCGATCGACGAGCGTCTGCCCAGCGATTAATCGATGCCACGGTGGGGTTTATTGGTGGTGATTGAGCGCTTCTTGGAGGTACGGGTCATTACGAGCCAACAAAGGCGCGCGTCCGAGCATCTTGCCCATGGTCAAAATGAACAGACCACCCAGCAACAAGATCGGCCCGAACTCCTGCAGACCGAAGATCGGACCGTGCACATCGACGCCGTGGTGATGGGCTGCAAAGTGAGATGTCGCTGGCATCACCTGTAGATACAGGTCGAGCCAATGGCCGAAGATCAACAACCCAGCGACACCACCGATGACCTTGGGGTTTCGCTTGTTATTTCGTGGCAAGAGTACCAAGAAGGGAATCACCCAGTTACAAGCCAGGTTGAGGAAAAAGATCGCCAACCAACCGTGGTTGTTTCGGACGATGTAATAGCCGGTCTCTTCTGGAATGTTTGAGTACCAAATCAACAGGTACTGACTCACCCAGATGTAGGCCCAAAAGGTCCCGAAGGCGAACATCATCTTGCCAAGATCGTGATAGTGATCTTCGTTGATCCAAGACAAGTATCCAGCACGTTGCATGGACAAGATGAACAGAATCAAGGTCGATGCAGCGCACACGAACATGCCAATGAACTGATAAACACCAAAGATGGTCGAAAACCAGTGAGGCTCCAAGCTGCTGAGCCAGTCGAGCGCAGCGAAGGTGACCGTCAGAGCGAAAAGGACGGTATGGATCGCGCCGACTCGCACGTTAAATAACGTGTACTTTGGATCTGGATCGACATCCTGAGCTCGACTGAACTTACGCATCAAGAAAGTAGTCGTCATCCAGATGCCAAAGTAGACCAGCACCCGAATCATCCAGCCCGTCTCGTTGAGCAAGAGTTTCTTTTTCTGAAGCAACGTGTCGTGCTCCATAATCTCGGGGATAGACCACTCGTACAGGTCATGCATGCCAAAGAGACCAATCAAAACCATCACCACCATGGGCACCGGTAAGAAGGTCGTGAACGCCTCCATGATTCGCTTGACGCTGATCCACCAGCCACCGTTGACGAAGCTATACACGGCGAACTGAAAGGCCGCTCCAAGACAAATCCCTGTGAAATACACACCTGCGATGAGTACGTTGGACCAACCGCGCCAGCTTGCGTCGACAAAGCCGTACACCGTGCCAGCCAAGCCAACCACCATCAACGCGATGGCCGTGGTCATCCAAGACTTTGGCATCTCCCATTGCTTTGCAGCGGGGACTTCAACGTGATGACCACCCATTACTTCGCCCCCTGAGTGCTCTGCAGCTTTCGTAGCCAGAGGATGGCTTTCCAGCGATCAGCGGCGTTGATTTGCGAAGCGTAGCTGCCCATATTTCCGCGACCGTAGCTGATGATGTGAAAGATGTGTCCATCTTTGTAGTCGTGCGGTTTGGCCCCTTTGGTTGTCAGGGGGTAGCCCGGCATGCCGACGCCGCGTTTGGCTACCAAGCCGTCGCCTGCGCCGGTCTTGCCGTGGCAAGGTGCGCAGAAAGTATTGAAGACCTCTTTGCCCCGCGTCATGGTTTCATCATCGGGCTTGAAGGGGTTGACCAACTCATCTCCGGCTTTGAGAGCCTGAGCGGTGGCCACAGCGACGAGATCGGCTTTGCCCTTGTCATCAACTTTGCCCATCTTTTTTGCAACGGCTTCATTGACCGGGTAGTGCAAGGGCTGAAAACCACGTGGAATGGTTCCCTCTGGCGGCAGAAGCAATGTACGCCCGTTGCCGTGTGCGAGCTTGATGATGCCGCCGTCGACCTTGTCCCGGTCTACCATCGTCGGGTTGAACTCTGGCGAGTACATGATGCCTTGGGACTCTTGAGCCTTCGAAAAAGCCATGTGGTTGATCTGCGGAGCGACCATGTAGTTCGGCACATCGCGAACCTCACAACCCATCAGACACAGGCAGAGACTCATCGCAAAGAGCGCTAAATATCGGTGTGTAAGCAGCCTCATGCTCTGCCCTCCACGGTCAGAACCTCGGTGACCCCGTGGCGGGTGAACAAATCTCGCGCCTGCGCCTCATCGAAGCTCTCAGCACTCGGATCGAGCGCGATCGCAAAGCGGTCATCGGTGACACCATCGATATGAAATTTAACCTTCGCGCCCGGATACAGCCGGCGATAGATGAAGTACGACAACACCGTCAGGTGGCCCGTACACAATACAGTCAACTCAAAGAACACCGGGATGAAAGCCGGCCAAGGCAGGAAAGGTTTGCCGCCGATGATGATCGGCCATCCCTTGAAAATTGGGACGAAGTCAACGTATTGAGTGTGGACCTGCAAGCTGATTGCCAAGAACAAGCCAAAGCATCCAAAGCAAAAACTGAGATAGGGAAAAAACGACCGCTTCCATTGCAGCGCGTCGTCTAACCCGTGGACTGGGTAAGGCGTAAAGCAATCTTCGACCGGAAATCCACTTTTGGTTGCGTCCTCTGCAACCGAAAGAATCTGATGCTCTTCGGTAAAGATGCCGACGAAGAGCTCGCGGGTCTTGGACGCTTTTTTCTCTGCGCCATGATCAGGAGCATTAGCCATGATGACCCTCCTCTTGCGGCGCCGCTGGAGCGGGAATCAAGTTGGCGCCTCCGGCTGTACCAGCAGCGGGGACCTCTTTATGTGTTTGCGCCCAGGAAGCCACCATCTTGACCTCAGCGATGGAGACCGTCGGCAGCGCGCGAACAAAGAGAAGGTATGCGGTAAAGAAGAAGCCGATGGTGCCGAGATACTCCATCACCTCAACCCAAGTGGGTGAATACATCGACCAGCTAGAGGGCAAGTAATCACGGTTCAGCGAGGTTACGATAATCACGAAGCGCTCAAACCACATACCGATGTTCACGAAGATGCTCATGATAAAGACGACGACCAGATTTCTGCGAAATTTTCGGATCCAGAAAATCTGCGGACTGATGACATTGCAGCTAATCATGATCCAGTAGGCCCAAGCATAGGGTCCCTTCATTCGCGAGCTGAAGAAGATAAAGCCCTCGTAGTTGCTCGCCGAGTACCAGCCGATCAAGAACTCTGTCGAATAGGCGAGACCCACGAGCATACCGGTCGCCAAGACGACCTTTGCCATGTTGTCGATGTGTCCGATCGTAATGATGTGCTCTAACTTCTGGGTCTTTCGAGCGATGATCAACAAGGTCAACACCATCGCAAATCCGGAAAAGAGCGCACCAGCCACGAAGTAAGGGGGAAAGACCGTGGTGTGCCAGCCCGGGATGACCGAGGTCGCGAAGTCCATCGACACGATGGTGTGCACCGAAAGAACGAGGGGAGCGGCGAGACCTGCCAAGACTGTGTAGACGATCTCGTAGTGGCTCCAGTCGCGGTTGCTACCG
>PBTG01000115.1 GCA_002726535.1 Myxococcales bacterium
AAGCGCATGTGATGCGCCAAGCGCCGCCAAAGAACTCTGTGATGGAGCCGACAATGACTGCGATGGAAGTACCGACGAAGAGGTCGAACTCGCTCCATGTAGCAACAAAAACGACATCGGAACCTGCGGCGGAACGGAGGTGTGCTCCGACGGCAAGCTCACCTGCGACGCGCCAGCAGCTGCTACAGAGAAGTGCGACGGCCAAGACAACGACTGTGACGGCAGCACTGACGAAGGATTCGCTGACTTTGATCAAGATCAGCAGGCTGATTGCGTCGATCAAGATGACGATGGCGACGGCGTCGCTGACGTCACAGACAACTGCCCACTCGCAGCCAACACCAGTCAGACAAACTCGGACTCGGATGTGCAAGGTGATGCTTGCGATGATGACGACGACAATGACGGTTTGAAAGACGGTGCCGACATCTGTCCCGTCAACGCCGACCCCAATCAAAGCAACAATGATGGTGATGACCAAGGCGACGCCTGCGACGACGATGACGACAACGATACCATCGCGGATGACAAGGACAACTGTCCCCTAGCTCCCAATGCCAGCCAGACAAACACGGACGGCGACAAGCAGGGCGATGCCTGTGACAACGACGACGACAACGACAAAGTCGCCGACTTGCTCGATAGCTGCACCCTGGTGAGCAACACCGACCAATTGGACACCGACGGCGACCAACTAGGCGATGCTTGCGATGACGATGACGACAACGACACCGTTGCTGATGGCAAAGATAACTGCCCATTGGTCAGCAACGTGACCCAAACCGACACAGACAAAGACGGCTTGGGCGATGCCTGTGATCCAGATGATGACAATGACGGTGTGCTCGACCTCACCGACACCTGCACCTTGGTCGCAGACCCACAGCAACTCAACACGGATGGCGATGGGCAAGGAGACGCCTGTGACAACGACGACGACAATGACACGGTCTTAGACGTCGACGACAACTGTCCGCTGGCAGCCAATGCCACCCAAGGCAACAACGACAAAGATACGCTGGGCGATGCGTGCGATGATGACGATGACAATGACAACGTCAAAGACATCGACGACAACTGCCCGCTGGCAGCCAATGCCACCCAAGGCAACAACGACAAAGATGCCCAAGGCGATGCGTGTGATGACGACGATGACAATGACACCATCGTCGATACCAAAGACACCTGTCCGCTGGTTGCAAATCTCAAACAGACCGATAGCGACAAAGACGGTAAAGGCGACGCGTGTGACGACGACGACGACAACGATGGCGATCCCGACGTAACCGACTGCGCGCCCACAGAGCCCAAGGCTTCGAGCAATGGCAAAGAGGTCTGCGATGGCTTGGACAACGACTGCGACGGCTCAACAGACCCGGAAGACACTGTCGGCTGCGAAACCTACTACCCCGACACAGATACGGATGGATTTCCAATCGCGTCCCCGACTCGCTGTCTGTGTGGACCTGAGAATGTTTGGACGGTCAAAACCTTGACGAAGGTCGACTGCGAGCCTCTGAAAAAAGCCATCAACCCGGGAGCTAAAGAGGTCTGCTTCGACAAGATCGACAACAACTGCGATGGCAAAGTTGATGGACCGAACTCGGTGGGCTGCGTGAAGTACTACACCGACAAAGACGGCGACAAATTCGGCGCTGGGGAGCCTCTGTGTCTGTGCAACGCCACAGGTGAATACAAAGCCACCAAGGGCGGCGATTGCCTGGATAACAACAAAGAAGTGTTCACGGGCCAGACCAAGTGGTTCACCAAAGATCGCGGGGACAAAGCCTTTGACTACAACTGCGACAAGAAAGAGACGAAGCAATACACAGGTGGAAGCTGCAGCGGTTTCTTTTTCAACTGCAACACCAAACAAGGCTTTGAAAAAGATACCGCATGTGGTCAAACCGGGAAGTTCATTACCGGCTGCAGCGGATTTTTCTGTGGTGCCCAGACCCAGGACCGTGTCCAAGGATGCAAGTGATGCTCAAGGAGTCGAGCCCACACAGGTGTCAAAGGCGCAGGTGAGCAGCTCGCTATATCTTTGGGCCGAGCCGTCAGTGAGACCCGCCCCGCACTCAGTGGAGCATTGCTCATTGTCGCAATTGATGGCGCAAAAATAAGCGCTCTTGCACAGCCCATCTGCGACGCATGCACTGCGGCTCTGTTGGCAACTCTTGGTGATGCATGTATCGAGCGTATCGACGCGCACGAACGAGTAGATGTAGTAGTTCAGGCACATTTCATCGGTGGTGTCTTCGCCCCAGGTCAACGTCGTGGACGTCGGATTGTCAAAGACGCAGCGCAGACGAAAGGGCTCACCATTGTCGACGACCACCGAAGAGTCGGGATTGAAAAGATAGAGTTGCTGCCAGTTGAAGTCCCATTTCGGGATGTTGACCAAACAGCGCTTGTCCGCGCCGGCGCCCACTTGCACATCGATAGAGCGTCCGAACTGATGCATATGGGGGATAACGCCCCAGAGCCGAAGGTTGTCCCAACTCTGCAGGGTATCGTTGACCTCGTGTGCTTGAGCGCTGGCGGGCACGGCGAAGGTCGTGGACGCATGCGGGGTAATGCGCAGTTTATACTTCATGGGCTCTTTGGCGAAATGAAACTGAAAGCGAGACCTGTCAGGCGCCGCAGGTTTGCCGAGGAGCGAAGCGAAGCTGTAGTGCATCTGCACCACAAAGACCTGATCTTTACCCAAGGCTATGGCGGTGCCTTTGGGGTAGACCATTGCCGAAGTGCCTGGCACCCATCCACCGATCATGTCGCCTGAGACCCCCGGCCCTCCATAGCAGGACCATCCCTGCCCAGGAGCACTTTCGGCTTGGGCAGCCTCTTGCCGGTCAACAGCCCAAAGGATGGCGTGGTGCGCCATCACTTTGTTCTCCGGGATGACCTGTAGCCCACGTAAATCGGTGGCCTTGTCAAACTTTGGGTCCAAGACAAAACAGTGATAATCGTCTTGGCCTTGTTCGCCCGCTTTGGGTTGATAACTGATGGGCAGCTCTAGCTCGAGGTCAACGCGCTCTAGGCTCTCTTTGCTGCTCTGGGTCGGCGCTCGATATTGCTTGGGATCTCCCTGAGGCGCTCCAGCAGCTACCCATGAAGCAATCGAATCCTTATCTGCCTGACTCAGGCGGCGATCACCCATAAAATTTTGGCAATCTTTGTCCGGCATCCAAGGAGGCATCCTTCCACTGTGTACCGCAGCCCCAATGGCCGCAGCGAGTGGAGCGGCTTTGGTGTAGTTGTCGAGTTCAAATGGAGCGATCCCGCTCGGTGAGTGACAGGACACGCAATTGGACTCGATGATCGAGCGGACCTGACCATGCCATGTGGCAGTGCCAGTCGATACATCAACTCCGCCAGCATCTTGGCCCTTCGCTGACTGCTCAGTCGGACCACAGCTAACGAAAACCAGGACACAAAGCGCTGTGTACATCCACCGAAAAGTCTGACTCATTTCGCACTCCCCACCGACTTGCGCCGACACGGTCAACCCGCCTGAACAAGCGCCTGAGCAGCCCGGATCGGCGTGGCTCAAAACGCGAGATTCGGTCAACTGACGCCCAATATTTTGTATAAAACGATGACTGAAGACGACGTCTTCGACGTCTGCAGCGTCCGCAATGGTTCGAGCCTTCCTCTACGGCGCTAGTGACAACTGTAGGGGATTTCCCGACGACCTCAAACATCTTCAATTCGCCGGTGCAGCCGCCGGGGTCGTGCTTGCGACCTAGCGCGCTAAGGCCCCTTAGCCACGTTGAGACTGGATCGAAGCACCGACTCGAGCTTATTGGTAAGGGTTGAGACTCCTGCCCAACTGCTATTTGACGCCAGCACGACGCAGAGCCCTTCATCCGGGTAAAGCCTCAGATTGCTGCGAACTTTTTGCTGTGAGCCTGAATGTCCCACCCAGGATCGCCCCTGGCGTGTGCCCAGATTGAAACCGAGTCCATATCCAGTCTTCTCACCCTTGTTGGTTTTTTGACTCGTCCAAGCCAGAGCACGTTCTTTTTCACCGAAGGCGTTGACGTCAGCGAGTGAGCGACAATAGTTGGCCATATCCACCACTGTGGAGATGTAGCCTCCGCCAGGGAGCTTCCAGCTCACGTCATTGGATCCCTGCGGTAAAATGGTGCCGTCATTGCCCTTCCAATAGCCTACAGCCCGGGATTCGATACTCTCCCACAAGCGATCGGCAACGATGGTGTTGAGCTGGTTTGGGCCGAGAAACTCTTGGCTCGCCAGCGCTTCAAAGCTCAGCGACTGGCTCTGGCCCAAGGCGACTCCTACGAGATTGAATCCAAACGACGTGTACTTGTTTTTCTCGCCGGGTATGGCGATTAGCGGTTGCTCTGCAAGGTAGGAAAGCGCCCACTTCGGCCCCTGGTTGATCTTCGGATCGTCAGCCTCGGAGGCAGGAGGAGAGGGATCTTTGAGCCCGTTGCTGTAGTGAGCGACCCCACCGAGATGCCCCAGCAGGTGTCGAAAACTGACCTTTTGCTGCGCCGCATTCAACGGCAACCAAAACCAGCCCTTTGAACACGAGATACTCTGACCGTTGTATTGCATCGTACCGTCGGTACAGGATTTCACCCAGTGGGTCGGGTTCGGGACATTGTCGACCTCAGCGAAGGCATCAGCGTCGAGATTCAAGACGCCTTTGGCGGCGAGCTTGGCCGCCACAACACCAACGATGGTCTTGCTCACCGAGGCCCAGCGAAAGCGAGTTTTATCCGCCTGTACGAGGACCTTATTTTGCTGGTCCGCGTAGCCAAACCCACCCACAGCAGCGACCTTGCCGTCAACGACCAGGCCGGCTCCAAGTCCAACCAGACCCTGACTCTTGAGCAACTCAGGGCCATGGACCTTCAACGTCGCCGACGCCATCGCGGATCTACCTGATGCAACGCCGCAAGCGAGCGCGTTGCAATCGATAGCGAGGATAGAATTGGGCGCATCGTCACTGTCGCCCTGTTGATTGACCCAAACCGGCCCAGGGTTGTCTGGCCAAGCAGCGATGTATTTGTATTGCACCACCCGACCGTGCTCGAGAGTCACGGTCACAACCCATTTTGATTTGTCTGCCGTGAGATTGAGCGCGATGGCACCCGCAGCGGTACTTTTGGGCCAAGGCGAGTCGAGATAGTCGGCACTAAGCGCGACGGAGCTTTGCGCCATTGGAGTGGTCACCGGCAACTCAAACGTGACCTTACAAAGCGCTGGCACACCCTGACTGCAGAGATCTGATCGAGCATCGCTACGCCTCACGGCGCCATCGAGGTCAACGGCATCGCTGCTAGTCCCCACGTCCCCGCGGCTCGCTTTGCCGTCACCGACAGCAGCATCCTCAATCGGCTCGATAGCCGCTCCATCCACATCGGAGCGATGATTGGGGTCATGGTCGCTCTGCGAAACGACCTGGCTGGTCTGCGTCGAGCAGCCTATTGCCAACGCCAAGGTAAGTATCGATACGATCAACTGAGACGATTGGTCCACGAAAGCGAGCAAAATATCGGTCCTCTTCAGGCCTTTAACTTGCCTGAAATCACTCGAAGGAGCCACAAGCCAGACGGCGACCCCGAACTCAGGGCCGCCGTCCTGTGTACATCACGCCTCTATTTACGTCGGACGCGACGCACGCGAGATTTTGACGTTGCTTTAACCGGCTTGGGCTTCTCAGCGGCCAAGACCTGCTGTTTGTTACCCGCCCGAACTCCTACCTGAAGGCCAGGCACAGCACTCAAACCCAATGGATTGTCGCCACTGGTGATGATGACCTTGGCATTTTGCGAACGCGCCAAGCTCCGTAAGGCCTCGATTGCTTTGTAACGAAGGACTGCAGCCGTGAGCCCTTGGGAGAGCTTGAGGTTTGCGTCGCGAATACCCCTGGCTTCGATTTGCTTACGCTCGGCCTCTTGGCGCTCCTGTTGCAAGACGTACACCATCTGCTGAGCGCGCTGCTCAGCACGGAGGCGCTGCTCGATCGAATTGGACAACCCGCGTGGCAGTCGAATGCTCTTGAGCAACACGGCTTCGATCACAAAACCACGACTAGCGATGCGTGTGTTCATGAGTTTTTTTACCGCATCTTCAATCTCCGACCGCTTGCCGCTGTGCATATCCTTCGCGGCGTATTGGGCGGTGACATCAGCCACTGCAGAGCGAAATACCGGCAGTAAAAAGCGACGTTCATAGCCGGTGCCAATATCTTGGAGGACTTGAGGTACAGACTTCGGTTTGAGGCGATACAGGATCGAAACCTCCGATGCGATGGTCAAACCCTCCTTCGAGGGCAGCGATAGCCGAACTTTGAGGTTCGTCGTCCTGACCGACACACGAGTGATGTCGAAGATCGGCCACATTATCAGCTTAAAGCCCGGTAAGCTGATGTCTTTGGACTGCGCTCCAAGCGTGTCGCGCACTCCAACCTCACCTTGGCTGATGATGGACATGCATCCGCTCAACGCCAACGCGATGAGTACAAACACTATCTTTCTTGTCATTTCATACCTCCAAAATAAACCCATTCCTTTGGCCGCACTTAAGGACGTCGGGAACCATCAGGCCCGAAACGTAAGACACAGTAATTTTATTCACACAATCTAGTGAGCAGGTCGTTTTCCCGATGAGCCTTTCACACGCTATGGCGCTTGGGACGGTTTACGGAACTTCTGTGTCAGCAGTAGATTTGCCAACTTTTTGGCCAGCCTCCGATTGCCTCGCTGATTGAGGTGACCATCGCCGATAATGCTCGTCACGCCGTAGTTCAAAGTTAGTTGCTCAAAAAGCGGGTGGACTGAGACAATCTCAAAGCCCGCTTTGCTGGCTGCCACTCTGAGGGCTTGGGCAGCCTCGTCATGACACAAAGGACTGAGACTGACGATCACCCGGCGTGCCTGAGGCGTAGCCCGGCTCATCTGAGCTAGCCCCTTGTTCACGCGACGTAATTCATCGGCGTCGCATCGCGCCTCGCTACGCTCTGCTTTGTAGATGGCCGCCAACGCGACACGCCCGAGAGCGCTGTAGCGAAACATCGAGCGCGCTGGCTTGCTGTGCTGACCACACATACGCTGCGGCAGGTCATTGGCTCCAATCGCGATGACCAAAACCGAAGGGCTTAGCGCCGGTACTGTCTCAGTGACTCTGGTGACCATGCCATCGAAATCGTATCCAGGCACACCGAGATTGAGCACCTCGACGGCCGGAGAACATGCCGCCGTCAGGCAGCGTCCCTGAGCCTTGTCATGACCTCGGACCAGAGCGCGCTCTAACGTCGCCCCTAGCGTGTCTTGGAAATTAACCCCTAACCCAAAGATGTGGGAGTCGCCGACCAAGGCCAAGCGCTCGGTAGCTTTGCCCGTAACGGGCTGCTCGGCATCCACTCGCAGACCACGCGAGTCGATGTGAAAATGCGTCGCTGCGATCGACTGTAGCCACCCGTCATAGACACCGGATGCATCTGGGCGCAGGCGAAAGCAGGGTGGATTGCCATCATCGGTGAGCACAATCGCGCCGAGAATCCCCTGCCAATCGGCGACGCGAGTACGTGCCCAGAGCTCCAAAACCACAATGATACAGAGCATCACCGAGACGCTCAGAAGCCATCGTCGACGCATGGGCTGGGTCATCTGCGAACTCCTCACATTGGATAATCAGCGGGTAAATGGGTGATGAGCGTCTCAATCAGTACCATGGCTGCGAGGACAATCCCGATCAGCAAGAGCCACCAGAGCCATGGTCGTCGGTCGGGCGTTGAGTTCGACTCGGTAGAGGGAGGTTGTCGCACGCGATGTAGCTCCTCTTGGACATGGGCCGCGATGATTGGACAACAGCATAAAGCAGGCCACCATCAAAGGTAAGGGGGATTGGGGACGATGCCGCTCAACCTCCTCGCCGCGGTGGGCAGACTGACGTGTACTTCAGTGCGAAGAGGTTTGCTATTTGCCTGAGGACGGCGTTGTGTGAACATACGAGACAGTCACCAAAGGGCACCGACCACCGGACTCGTATCGCGAGACGGATTGAGAGGAACGACACGATGAAGCGAACCTTGCTGAAGCCTCTGCTGTGTTCTGACACCTTGAAGTGGCTTGGTCTCAACGACCAGTCGGCTCGATGTGCCCAGTTGGCACTGATCATCTCACTGAGCATGATGGCACTCACACCTCCAGCCTCCGCCCATCAGCTACCGGCCGAAACAGCGTGGACGCTGCCTGCTGGCCAAGAGGCCGCGGTCTCGAAGCTGCTGACCATCGAGGGCCTGCCCCTACCTTCGTCAATCTCTATCGACAAGAGTCGCATCATTGCGAGCTATCCTGGCGAGCGAGAGTTAGAGCTTCGCCACCCTGCAACAACCCAGGGTCACAAGCCACTCTTAGGCACGACGAAGATCGCTGTTTTTATTCGAAAAGGGTCCTTCACGGAGGCTGAGCGAACCAAGATTGTTGCGCACATCCAAAATGGTCAGGCACCCAGATGGAGTAAGCCTCAAGCTCGAGTTCAAGCGCGCCGTCGAGATCGAAGAGGTGCGACCAAGCGCGACCGCCACGATGACCAGCTCGATCAGGCTCGCGAAGCCATCATCCTGGGTGAAAAAGACAAGGCTCAAAGGCTGCTCGATTCGGTCGACAAAGCCCAGGACATCAACAGTGGTCAACAAGTCCGACTGGGCGAACTTTTTGTGAAAGTCGGCGCAGCGCAGCGAGGTCAAAAGATCTTAAAGCAGGTAATCGATGAACTGAAAAAACGCGCAGAGCAAGACCCGAGCGAGCGAGCGAGTTGGGTCGATGCCTTGGCACGCTTGGACCCAGACCAAGCTGCAAAAATCGCCAACTCTGAAGTTGCCAGCGCTCAAAGGCCCTGTGACTGGTCGTTGATCGCCTACACCTTGCAAAATAAGCAAAAGCGTAAGCAGGCGGCTGCAATCGCCGACGCAATCTTAAAGCGTCAACCCAAGTGTGAGCACGCTTGGCTCGTCAAAGGTCACGTGGCCGATACGGGTCTAAAGTCTTGGCAAGCAGTACTCGACGTGGCCAACGCAGCCCTGAAGCATCTGCCCAAGAGTCTGCCTTTGATGAATCTCAAGGCCGGAGCGCTTCACTCGGGCTGGAAGAACAAAGAGGCCGCCGAGGTCTGGGAGGAGATTGCGAGACGCGACCTGAACTTCCCAGGCGTCATGGGCATGCTCGCTACGGCGTGGACGCAATTGCCTGAGATTGAGGATGCTGACTTTCTCAAGCCCTTAGAGCAGCGCCTAAAGAGCAAGCCCGACGACGTGATCTTGCGCTACATCATCGGCACAGCGAGCTACTATCGAGACGATTTCCAGTCTGTCATCAAGTATCTAGATCCACTACGAAAAGTGGTGCCTCGAGAGCCGAGAGTCCACCTGTACACGGCCATGGCACACTTTCATCTCGGCCATACGAAAACCGCCTTCGAGCGCTTAAACACCCTGCAGACCTTCGGGCATGGGGACCCAGATTTTTATTACTGCCGCTCGGTGATGACGCGACACACAGATTTTGAGGGCAGTCTGCGCGACTTAGAGACCTTTGTCCGTCTTAGCCAGAATCGACTCAACAGCGATGCCAAGATTTACAAGATGAACCGTGAGCTTGAGGTGATGCGCAGTGGTCGTGTACCGACCAAGTTCGACCTTTTACCTCCCTTCGCGCGGTGGGGCATCATCTTAGGTATATTGGCCTTACTGATTGGCGGCGCCGTGACCCTTTGGCGTAGACGCAGAGGCTAGGTGATGGCAACGATGCTGCCTTGGTGGGCAGGTGCCATCTGGTTGATGGTAGCGCTGTCAGTGAGTGCCGCGCTCAAGGTGGCGTGGGTATCGGCCAAAACATTCGAAACGTCACGACGCAACCAATGGCTAGCTGCCATTGGTACAGGCGCGCTCATCCGCGCGCTCACTCCTTTTGATCTCGTGCGAGTATTCACTGGATGGGAGCTGTTGGGCAAAGGGTTCGCGGGAGCTGAGTTACCCCGCTACGGTGCCGGTTGGGTGACATTTCTGCGGCCTTTGCTCTCGCTCTACCCCGATCCAGAGTTGTGGGTCAGCTGGGTCAACTTGATAACGGGTACGTTGACCATCGCAGCGATCTCGTTGATGACAGCCAGTTGGCGAAGCGGCCCATTCGCGGCCAAGCGGCTGGTCTGGAGCGCTTGGCTCCTGGCATTGATGCCCCTACTGATTCGACATCACCGCAGTGAGAGTGCGTTGCCGCTGGCGTTCGCCATGTGGTTGGTAGGCGGAACCCTGTGGAGCCAATGGCTGCGAAGAGGAGACCGCATGCTCGCCTGGTTAGCGGCGCCAGCCTTTGCCATTGCAGCTCACACCAGACCTAGCTTTGCTTTGGCGGCACCCGTGACGATCTGGGCGCTTGGTAAGTGGCTCCCCAGAGAGGCGTGGCAGCGAAAGTGGGCGCAAGGACCACTGGTGATTTTACTTTGGCTGCTCTTGCCGCAAATCCTCTGGTTAACGACAGGTGGCCAAATGCGCGCGGCCAGCGGTGACTTGCCGACTGTGGCTTCTCCTTTATTTGTGTTGCAGCTACCGGTGATGCTCGTAGGTTTAAACCTGGCGCTATGGCCTCAGGCCTTTCCCGTCGCAATCACGGCGTTCGGCTTGGGATATGCTTGGCGTGGCCGGCACGACCCAAGGGTAAGACACTGCCTCGGGTTTGCCTCTGTGCTCGGTGGGGCGCTCTTAACGCTTGGGATGACCGACCCCGTAGTCGCCTCATTGCCTCGCTTGCAAGCTCCCTGGCTCGCGCTTTGGACCTGTGTCGTCGTCGTACTTCATCCCGGCCAGACGGCTACTGGCTCTGCGTTCAAGCGCGGCCTGATCATCCTGGTAGCGAGCTACGTCGTGACCTTGCCTTGGCTCTTCCGTCCGGAGAATGCAGACATTGAAGATCGCGCCCTGAGCGTGGTCGCTCAGAGACTCGCCGATCAACGCGGCGACCTGTATTGGCTCGCACCAGGTGACTCCGGCGCCGATAAAGTCAGTCGCGCCTACCCGACGTGGCGCTTTCAACGCCCATTCGCCCAACTGCGATTGCTCCCTTTACGCGACCTCCCCCCGCCAGGCCAGACAGACAATCCAGCCTGGGTGTGGCTAGGCGTCAGGTGCGCCGCGAAGCATCGAGCGATCGAAGATGCGGTCCCGCAGAGCTATGAGCAACCAGCCTGCGCGCGCGTCCGATCGAGAAAGGACCTCGAGCCGGTGTGGACGCAGTCAGTCGCAAACCACGGCAACGTCCATTTTCCTTGGTGGCCTCAGAGCTCACATCTACCCATTGGACTCTATCGTCTCCAGACCAAGGCTTCACCTCAGTGAGAGGGGTCCGATACATCTGCGCTCTCAAGGCTGGCTGAGCAAATCAGCGATCTCGTAGGTTCCGAACTTCGGTAGTCGCATGAATCCAGACCAAGCCGCGCGTGCATAGGCGCCGTCATTGAGCAACTCAACCAACCAATCGGCAACAAAACGACTCGGACGCCGCACCATCGCGACGCCGTGCTCGGTCGCCCAGCGTCGATTGTAGTACTCCTGTACACCAATGGGACGGGTCAACTGCAAGGGCAAGCCCAAGGCTCCAAAAAAGACCAACTCGCTGGGCTTGGTCCACAAAATATCGGTGCGAGCCATGGCTTGATTGAACTGGGCAGCATAGCCCTCAAAAGTGTCGTCGATGACAATCTCAACAGGGGCGTCGCCATGACCAAATAGACAGAAATCCACCTTCAAGTCGGTCAATGCACGTTCAAAGAGTTCCGCTGCTTCAGGGCGAATCCCGGCGATCAAGCAAAGCTTGAGTCGATTGCCACTCAAGAGCGGCGCTAAGCTTGGTAAAAATTTGTGCACGAGCTCGGTTTGGGCGCCAGCGCCCCCAACGGCAAAGGTCAGCATAGGACGCGAGTCTTCGACTATAGCGCCTGTCCACTCCGGTAAAAAGTGTCGCAACTCGCGCTCATAGCCAGCGACGAACCGGCCTTTCGGATCGAGTCGATGAAGGCGACGAGCTAAGTTCTCTCGCAGCGTGGGTAGCTGCCTTCCCCCCAATAAACTTGGTGGAAGAGGAAAGCCTGTCAGATGGATTTGGCCAGCCGGCACTCCATAGGCCTCAAGTCGGCGGCGAACTCGCTGACTGGGCGCCAAGTATCGGATTCGCGTATGTTGAGCCTGCCGAGGCGCCCACACCCGTGCGCAGTCCGTATCGGTGACTACACACCACACGCGGTCGTAGCCATGATGATCAGCGGCTAACGCCATGGCATAAAAAGTAGTGAGCAATTGCTCTTGGGTCTGCTTGAGTCGACTCACCAAGCCCTCGCCAATCCCCCGACCGATGAGTCTCTCGAGGCTGCGGACGCCGAGATCGGCTCGCGTCAAGTCGCGATTAGGGTGAAATCTTGGAATCGAGGTGATTGTGTCTAAACCTGCCTTAAATGCGCCTCCGACCAACGGCAGTTGGCTGGCGCGCGAGATCATCTCATAGAGCCGGCGGCTGCGCTTCCAAGTCGCGACCTCGTGATCAAGAGCAATCGGCGGCAACTCGGCTCGATACAGGTCCACTTCAAGCTGTTGAGCCAAGGCAAGCGCCGGTCTGAGGTGCCCATAGCCCATCTCAGCTGAAACGATTAAGGGCGCGCGAAAAGTCATGGTCCTCTGCCGGAAAACACGTCATCGACGTATCGCAAGATAGACTCCCCGACTAGGGCCGAGAGTCAAATGAAACACAAGGGTCGCCAACTATAACAGCGCCTGAACAATAAGCTTGATCCGGATGATAGTTGGATCACGGCGACGAAGCGACTAAGATAGGCCAAGTCGATGTCGATGCGATCATCGGACTCGCATCGGAAATGGCTTACAATGGGGGCACGGATGGAACTTCAGAACAGGAACATGTTGTGGTTGATGGCTGCACTCGTTTTCGCTGGGTGTAGTTCCACCGAAGCGCCTACAGAGCGATCACAAGACGTTCAAGCTACGGATGTTGGGCTCGCTATCGACGCAGGACAGACTAGCAGCGATAGCCAGACAAACCCTAGCGACAGCAACGTCGCACAAGACACCACAGCGCCCTGTGACCCTGCCGAAGCGGTCACAGAGACATGCAACGGAATCGATGAGGACTGCGACGGACAGACCGACGAAGCCTCCTGCGATGACGGCAACCCCTGCACGATGGACACCTGCGACCCGAAGGCAAGCCCGGCTTGTAGCTACTCCAACGCAGATGGCGCCCTCTGTGATGACGGTGACGCGTGCACGGCCGATGACACATGCTCAGACGGTGCATGTCTTGGGACGTCGATACCGTGTGACGATGGGGATGCATGCACTGACGATTTCTGTCTCTTGGGTGCGTGTCATACTCAGCCGCAAGACTGCGACGATGAGGACCCGTGCACC
>PBTG01000116.1 GCA_002726535.1 Myxococcales bacterium
CAGAGGCAGCTTGTCGCTCGAATTCAAAGAGGTATGGGGCTGTGTATCACCATGGGCGCGAATGTCCCCTCTCCAGTTGGCTCCTGGCTGAGCGAGCTCCTGCCCGTTCAACTGGCGACTCGCGTGATGCTGACCAACTCTCATAGAGGCGTTGGGATTCGGCCTCCAAGAGGCTCTACAGAGCGACAGGTCGAATTGGCCCGTGCCCTCAAGACCTGTAAAGACGTCAAGGTCTGGGGACGTTGGATTGTCAAACCTAGCCAACATCTTAGAGCTTCAACCGCGCTCACCTACTCAGACGGCGCTCCACTGTGGGTGTTCGAGCCGCGTGGAGTTGGCTCGGTATCGTTGTGGACCACCACAATCGACCGAGACTGGAGCAACCTACCCCTAGCGCCTTGTTATCTTCCGCTGATGCGTCACATGATTTTACGGAGCGCTGGGCGAGTCCAAGGGAGCGGCGACAGCCAGGTCTCTGCGGGGCAATCCGCTTTGGTCTATCGAAGTGCCAACGCCCAACATCTTCGAATTCATCACCCTACCCTTGTATCGCAGACTCTCAGCGCCGAAGGCCAACCAGCTGGCTTGTGGCGAACGCCTGCATTGCTCCGCACAGGTGTGTACACGCTCACCGAAAGTGGCGGCGACAGCAGCTCGAATCGATATCTACTCAGCCTCCCCAGTGCTACAGAGAGCACGCCTGACCTGCTGCCAACTCCCAATCCAAACCAGCAAGCGGCAAAGGCGGGTCGTATCAAGAGTTCGAAACCGATATCGACTGCAGTCTTTTTGATGCTCATGGGACTGTTGATCTTTGAGATGTGGTGGTTGAGACCAAGAGGCACGACGCGCCCTGTCTCTACATCGAAATGAGCGAGAGACTGACAGACATCATTGCAAGCCTGTCGGATGAACATGGACGTGATAAGGTTCGAGCCGTTGCTACAAGCGGTGAGGTATTTTCATGTGCGGCATCGCAGGAGTGATCGGGCTCGGTACGGAGTTAAGCGGCTCGGAACGAGACCATGTCCGAGAGATGACTGCGCGTCTGTTTCATCGTGGACCAGACGGTGATGGATTCAGTGACCACCGGCATGTGAGTCTCGGAAATACACGCCTGGCGGTGATGGATTTGACTCAAGCGGCGGCCCTGCCCATGTCCAGTCCTGATGGACAGGTGGTGCTTTGTTACAACGGTGAAGTCACCAACTTTCGTGAACTGCGTGAGCAACACAACCTCGACAGGACCTGGCAGTTTCGTACCACGGGAGACACCGAGGTTCTGCTCGCTTTATACGATCGATTCGGCATTGAATTTTTACCCATGCTGACTGGCATGTTTGCCTTTTGCCTCCTCGACCTCCGAATTGGAAAATGTTGGCTTGTGCGCGATTTTTTTGGCATTCGTCCACTGTTTTTTATGCCCACCGCAGATCGGATTTGGTTCGGCTCTGAGATAAAATCCTTGATCGATGCCCCCGGATTTCGCGCCGACTTGGACCACGAGGGGCTCTGGGATTTTTTCACATTGGCGTATATCCCAGGCGACCACACTCCCTTCGCGTGTGTCAGAGAACTCCAAGGCAGCGAACTGATCGAGGTTGATCTGAACAAGGGCACATGGAATCGAAAGCCCTATTATCAACTGCGATATGAACCCAATCTAAATTGGAGCGAAAAAGAAGCGGCAGAGGGCCTGTTTTGGCAGATGAGAGATAGCGTCAGACGCAACATGCAGTCCGACGCGCGGCTGGGCCTAACCTTGTCGGGGGGCTATGACACGAGCACGATTTTGGCGCTTGCGCGTGACCTTCAACCAGACGCAGAAATCCACACCTGGTCCATCAAGATGGCAGAGGCCAGCTATGACGAAAGTGACTATCAGCACCTGATGGCCAAACACGCCGATACGGTACACCACGAGATTACAGTCGGTCCGCAAGACGTCGTCGACACCTTCGTCGAACACCTCGCGTACCTCGACGAACCCTCCGCCAACGGAGCAGCGGTACCGAGCTACATTCTTGCGCGTGAGGCGAGCAAACTCGACACCGTTTTGTTGTCTGGAGAGGGTGGAGACGAGACCTTCAACGCATACGAAACCCACGTGGCGAGTAAGGTGCGTCGCATGTACCGCGGCGCCATTGCCAAGCCCGCTCGCGACCTGATCCGTTGGACAGCGCACAATCTGCCAGTCCGACACAAAAAGTTGAGCTTCGATTTTCTGGCCAAAAGATTCACCACAGGCGCTGAAAAAGACGTCGTCGATGCCCATTTGTTTTGGCGCCACACCTTCACTGAAGAGGACAAGCAACGTCTCATGCCCACCTTGGCGGCGACCCGGCCGACATGGACTAGCTTCCAGCCGATTTACGATGCGATGGACGGATGCGACCCCCTGGACCGAATCAGCGCGATCGACATCCGGACTTATTTCATCGCCGATCTGATGGTGAAAAACGACCGCACCTTCATGGCTCACAGTATTGAAGGGCGCTTTCCGTACATGGACCGCATCTTATTGGAGTATGCTCAATCGATCCCGGCGTCGATGCGAATCAAAGGATTGCGCCGTCGTTACATGCAAAAACAAGCCATGAAGCGCTTGATGCCCAAGCCTATTCAAAATCGAGGTAACTTTGGTCTCGAGATGCCCCATAGCACTTGGTTCGCCAAAGACTTGAGGGATTTCGCCGAGTCTTGGCTAACACGAGACCGCATCGCAGCGCTCGGTTTCATCGACCCAGATGTAGCTCTCAAACTCTGGAGCGAACATCTCGACCGCAAAGTCGATCACGGCCGCGGACTGTGGAGCTTGCTCAACTTAGTGGTTTGGCATGAGCTTTTCGTGCGATCGTCTTCTTGGCGAGATCATCTGCGCACCCCGAGTTGATTGCGTTGATATTGGTGAGAGCCGCGGCGTACCCGTCGCAATCATCCGGTCACTTGCTCGCCTACCTGAAGAACATCGCAGATTCGCTGAGCCAGTTTGGGACCGACTCCTGGTACGGCGGCGACTCGATCAACTGAGGCGCGACTCAAAGCGCGGACGGACCCGAACTCTCGTAGCAAAGCGCGGCGACGCGCGGGGCCGACCCCTTCGATCTGGTCGAGAGCACTCTGTAAGGTGCGACCTCGGCGACGCTTGCGATGGTGTGATATCGCGAAGCGATGGGCTTCGTCGCGCATGCGAGCGAGCAAAAAGACGACTTTCGAATTCTGATCGAGCACGAGAGGCTCGATGGCTCCTGGCGACCAGAGCCTCTCTGGTGTGCGCCCTCGCTCCTTGCTGAGGCTACGCGCCTTAGCTAACCCTGCGACCTCGATGCCATGGATCGCCAAGTCATCCATAGCGGCGACTGCCATGCGCAACTGCGGGGGGCCCCCGTCGACGATGATCAGGTCAGGGCGCTCCCAGCCAGGCTGGTCTATCCGCTCAAGACGGCGCACCAACGTCTCGTACATCATGGCGAAATCGTCTGGAGTGTCCTTTGACCGAATTCGAAATGACCGATATGCGCTTTTCAAGGGTGCGCCATCGACAAAGACCACCATCGAAGCCACTGGGTCGGTGCCTTGTATATTCGACACGTCGTAACACTCAATACGCCGAGGGAGCTTGCTCATGGCCAGGTAGGAACCCAGAGCTTGTAGGGTTTCAGCCTCCGCTGCGCTCGCACCAAGCCGTTCACGAAACACCTGCTTGGCGTTGCGCTGAGCAAGGGCCAGTACCTTTGCACGGTCACCTCGCTGCGGCGTATGCAAGCGGACGCTACGCTTGATGGCCCTCCGAGCATTTCGAATTTCCGTGAGCCAAGTGGCCAAAACATCTGCCTCTTCGAGTCGATGTTCAATCAGCAACTCATCTGGAATCTCTGCTCCACCGTCATAATGTCGCACCAAGAAACCGGATAATACTTCAGTACTCGGAAACTCTTGGTCGCGGAGAGCGAAACCCTGCACACCAACCAGCGCACCTTGGCGAACCTGGGCCAGCGCGATGGTGCTCCGTGCTCCCTGCCGATACAGGGCGATAGCATCCATGTCCCGACGGGAGTCGAGGAGCTTGACATGTTGGCCTTCTAGCGAGCGTTTGATGGCCCGCCATTGGTCACGCAACCTCGCAGCGCTTTCATAGTCTTGTCGCTCTGAGGCGCGTCGCATACGAAGTTGAATCTCATCGATCAGTTCCGTACCGCGACCGCTGAGAAATAGATGAACATCGGCAAGGTCCTCTACATAGCTCTGCTGCGAATCAGGCAGTACGCAAGGCGCTGAACACCGATCAATCTGATGCTCCAAACAAGGTCTTTGGCGATTTCGAAAGACCGTGTCACTGCAAGTCCTCAGCTGAAAATGACGATTGACCTCTCGCAAGGTCGAGCGTGCAGCACTCGCGGACGCATAGGGACCGTAATATCGCGCACCATCATCTTTGGGGGATCGAACGATCTCCAGTCGAGGAAAATCGTGCTCGGTCGCTAAGCGTAGGTGGATGAAGTTCTTGTCATCCTTCAGGAGTACATTGAATCGAGGCTGATGACGCTTGACCAGCTCGTTTTCCAGTAGCAATGCCTCTTTGTCAGTCTGCGTGACGATGACCTCGATCTCACCGAGAACGTCTTCGAGCAGATGAACAAAAAAACGAGTGTCTTGTTGTAAGCGATACTGGTTGAGACGTGCCCGCAGATCGATGGCTTTGCCGACGTAGACCACTTGGCCCTGCCGATCTCGCATCAGATAAACACCGGGACGCTTTGGCGCGGAAGCAACGCGCGCATCAAAATCGAAGCGGTGACTAGAAGACGCCGCATCTGCGACCGCTCCCGCACCTCGGGGCAGTTGTAGCGGGCGGTCGCGGCTAGCCCTGCTCAAGACCCCTACTTCGCCGCCGGCTTGTCTGCAGCCGCCGCTGGTTTGGCGCCCTCGGGCGCAGGGCTCGGGTCAGCGGGCTTGTCGGCCGCTTTGGCATCTCCGTCCTGCTGGCCACCGATGTTCAGCTTGATCGGCGCACTTTTGCCACCAACGTTGACTTGCAAGGGCGAGCCAGCACCCAACGCAGGGCGGCGCGGAGCTCGCTTCACCGAGTCAGCATAGCGTTTGCGTGCCGCGTCCACCATCTCCGACCAAGCCGAGGACCGATCGATCTGGCCAGCGCCTTCAGCATCAGCAATCAACTTTTTCACGTAGCTGCGCCACGCGGCCAATCGAGTCATATTGGTCAGCGCAGTTTGCATGTCCTTTTTGGACTTGGCTTTGGCCTTCTTGTCATCCTCGCTGAGCTCTTTGGCTGGCTTCGCTCCTGCCAACTGAACGACGAAGCGGCGGTTTCCATCGGCAGACTTGAACACTTTGGACGCCAACGGCTTGGCCTTGGTGAGCGCCCAAATCGCCGAACCCAGTCCAGTGACTTTTCCCAGTCCTGCGACCGAGTCGGGGTCATCAGCTTTGGGTGGCAGACCAAGAGCGGCTTCAATACCACCGGTCATCGCGGCCTGTTGTGATTTACCAATGGGTCCAGCAGGCAAAGCCGCCAAAGGCCCAGAGTCCGATCCCGTGGTGGCCTTATTCCAAGCTTTAGCGACCTCGGCGAGATCTTTTTTCGGCGTCTTTTGGGCCAGCGCGAAGAGTCCATCAGCGACTTTGTCGATCTCTTTGCCGGCGCGCTCTTGAATCAAAAGCTCTGTGGCGAGTTCGCCAGTTGCAGCGGCCAGGTCCGTCGACTTGGCGGCCTCTTTCGCAGCCACCATTACCAACCAATAGCCTTCGTCGGTCTTGAAAGGTCCGAGCAACCGCCCTACAGAACCGCTTTGCACTGCTTTGGCGATCGCGGCGTCAAATGGAGCATTGGCCAACTCGTCGGCGGACATCGCAGCGGCGAACTGGCCACCGAAGTCTTTGGTCATCGTGTGGCGTGATTTTTCCTGCGCAACCTCACTGAAGTGATTGACAAGCCAGTTGGGGCGATCAGCCTCAGCAACGTCATTGAGCTTTTTGGTACTGCCCTCAGCGCCGTCTGCACCTTTGGGTCCATGTACTTCAACGTCGCCGGCCACGACCTTGTCGAAGTCGGCTTTGATGGCGTCGATGTCTTTTTTCTGCGCAGCATCATCCTTGGGGTCTTGCTGGCCAGCGGCTTCTGGCCATGTGGCGTCGATCAACAATCCACGGACACGCCATTTTTCTGGCTGATTAAAGCGAGCAGTCGCTGCCTCATAAGCAGATTTGATATCCTCGGCATGGCCCTTGGCCCACTGCGTAGCCTCGTCAGCTGAGACTTTGACGGCACTCTTGGCGACGTCGGCGTCTACCGCGATAAAGGTGATTTTCGGACGAGCCTCATCGGCAGCGAGTACAGCTTCAGCGTCTTTGGCGGTGGCTTGAACACCGGCAGTCACCAAGTGAGCCACCTTGTCCCGTAAGATCTCTCGACGAAGAAAGCTCTCGAAAGTCGCTTTGCTGCACCCGAGCGTGTAGCGAACAAAAATATCGTATTTGCGGGGGTCGAAGCTGCCCTGGTCGTCTTTAAAGGAAGTCCCAAAGATCCGCTCCAGTCGCATCACACGAGTGGTCAACTCGACATCGGTGACACCGAGGCCAAGCTTTTTGCCAGCCTCTGCGACCAAAATGCTCTCGATGAGCTCAGTCATCACCTTTTCGCTCTTCACAGGCGGGACATCGCCGTCGAAGGGCGTCAACCCGAAAAGATCACTGGCGACACCTGAGTATGGCATCCGAGAGCGCTCATAGAGACGCTGGGCCTGGATTTTGTCGAAACCAGTGGCTGTCGGCGAGGGCGCAGGGGCCGAGAACCCCATGGCCAAAGAAAACTCGCGGGTACCGATCTCAGTGCCGGCAACCGTCACCAGTTCACCGACGTCGGCTCCACCACCCGGATTCAAGGGACCGGAGGTGTTGAAGGTCAAAATAAAGGCCAAGATGATCACACCCAAGATCAGGTAGATGAACAGGGACTTGGTCTGACTACGAAAGACGTCAAGCATCTGCTGTAGGCTCCAGCGCGGATAGGCAGGTAGATGGCGCGGTCTCGGCTTGAGACGCAACGTGCGCCGCGTTCAGTGCAATGCTCGCCCCACCTGAAAGTGGGACTCGCGCGAATGCGAGCGCGTATTGTGAGCGTCTCGAGGCCGTCGGTCAACCATGGATTTATCAAGGCGATGCGATGCGCGCCTCAACGCGTCAATACAAGCCCTCACAACACCTCTGAGGTAGAGCTTTGAGTCCCTGCAGCAATCGCCAGTTCAAGGGCGAGGACGAGCAAAGATAAGTAGGTTCCGAGGGGTGACGTGAGCTGGACAAAAGCGCATTACCTCGACCTGCCAGCCGGATTCCTGCAGCCACCGCGCGCGATCGAGCACACAGAGCGTCTCAAGCGCAGGCCGAACGACGCCCCGAGGCAAGGACAAGGCTCTGCCAATCCGAAGGGTTTGTTGAGCCTGCTGCCTATGGGCCGTAGCCTGCCAACCTCTCGGTAAAGACAAGCCTTTGGCGGCCAAGGCAGCGGCGCAATACTCTGCATAGTCGAGTCCATAGGCGCTCATAGGCAATTCTTGTAGTGGATGCCATTGATCAACGCCCGTCGCTTCGCGGAGCAACAAGTCCGCGCCAACCCTCCAAACCATCCGCCGGCGGCGTCGAGCGCGCAACTTAGGCGACGCTGTGACCTCGTCGGCAATGGTCAAGCGCAGACCATTGGGGGATAACTGCACTCCTAGCTCTCGGAGCGTTTGACTCATGGGGCGCCAGCCGGTTGAAGGCGCTTTGTGGTGACAGCAAGGCACCACTGCCAGCCACCGACAGCTGGAGTCCACCGCGCTACGAATGGCGTTGTCCGTCAATGACCCGCAAGCGTGTAAGCCGACGAGTCCCGCGTCATTTGGAAGGCGAAGCGCGCGCTCACTCACGTCTGCCTGACAGGTTGTAACCCACGTCGTGCTGGCCCCATAGAGCTCGGTAGCCTGTGCCAACAATCGAGCATTGGTGTCGACCACTGTCACAGCCTGCTGACCATCGGCACTGAGGACCCTCGACAAATGTCCTTTACCGCCACACCAGTCGACCAGACAATGCACCGAATGAGCTCTGAAGTGCCCGATTAGAGCCCGTCGAAACCAATGAATTTGATCACGCTTTCTCGCCTTAATCCGTCGCCATTGAGGCACTCGGCCCGGTGCATCGGACAGGGTTGCGATATGACTAACCTGTGAGACCTGTTCGCAAAGATGCCGCAGAGGTCCTGTGGTGATGATACCGGACTCAAAGCGATCGATCTGCTCTGTTTTGAGTTGTCGTAGCCAACGAGACAACTCAGGCCTCGATGTCTCCCAAGGCGCAGAGCGTTCGATAAAAGGGCGATGATCCCAAAACTCGCGGGTCTGTCGAACTACGTTGACACAAGCCTCAAGCCGCTCACGCAGATCTAGCTCACGACCCATATTTTCGAGCTTTTTGGATTGAATCTCGCCTTGCATCTCGTCAGCAGATTGATGCCTGACAGACGTCGAGGCAAGCCCAACCCAGACCTTCAGGGGGTCAGTACAACATATCGAATCATCACCCGATTGCGAACTCGCAGCAGCAGGCTTTTCCCCGAAGGTACTGCGCGAGCAATACGAAAAAATTGCTGGGCGCTCCTCACGGTCTTGCCTTGGGCCGAAACGATGACGTCTGCGGGCTGTAGGCCAGCCCGGGCCGCTGGGGACGCCGGCACAACTCGCATCACCGTCAGGGCTCCATTGCGCTCATCTGCGGCAACCTGAACTCCCCAACGTACCTTTGCCTTCGGCACCAATTTTTGGTGAGCCTTGGCTGTTTTTGATCGCGTCGGCGCCCGTCCGAGTGTCACAGAGACCTCTTGCTTTTTGCCCCGTCTCCACAGGCTTAAGACGACGGAGACCTTACTGCCTCGACGAGCGATAACATTTCGAAGACGTGCTGGCGTCGGCGTTTTCACTTGATCGACGGCTGTGATCACATCGCCCTGTTTGAGCCCACTTTGGGCCGCAGGCGATCCAGGTTGGACCTGAGCGACCAATACACCTGTGTCATCGGTCAAATCGAAAGCCTCAGCCAACCGAGAGGTGAGTTGTTGGATCGCGACGCCCAACCAGCCCCGGTCGACTTTGCCATCGCTCATCAATCCTTTGAGCACTTGAGCTGCCATATTCGCGGGGATCGCAAACCCGATCCCTTGTGACCCACCGCTGCGTGAGGCAATGGCCGTGTTGATACCCACCAAGCGCCCGTGGAGGTCGACCAAAGCGCCACCCGAATTGCCCGGATTGATGGCCGCATCTGTCTGAATAAAGTCTTCATAATCGTTGATGCCGACGTTGGCTCGACTCTTCGCACTGACGATCCCAGAGGTCACCGTCTGACTCAGGCCAAAAGGACTGCCGATAGCCAATACAACCTGTCCAAGTCGGACCTTATCGCTGTCCGCGAAACTCATGACTCGTAGATCTGGCACAGGCTTTCGGAGTCGAATCACAGCCAAATCAGACTGCGGATCAGCACCGACCAATCGAGCCTGTACTTTGACTCCATTGTGCAAAGTAACCTCAATCTTTGTGGCACCGCGAACGACGTGATTGTTGGTCAGAATGACGCCCTGGGCTGAGACGATGACGCCGCTCCCAAGCCCCCGTCGTCGACGGGGTGTGGGTCGCATTCGGGGCCCAAAATACTCCCTCAATGGGTGTGCACTGACGGATTGCGCTTGTACGGAGATGTTGACGACGCTTTTGACTGTGCTTTCAGCCACATCAGAGAGAAGTCGAGGACGTGTAATCGAGGCAATAGCTGCCGGGGACGCGCCACTTGAAACTGCCAATGACAGCCAGATCACCGCGACACCAGCGACCATGGAACATGAGGTGCGAAGAGCATATTTCATCGATTTTTCCTGATTGCGAAAGGGAGTCGTCCGCCTGAATAAGGTAACGATCAGTGAGGTCTAAATATTCCGACCATGACAATGGAACTTCGCGCTTGGGTTCGATCGGACTTGCTCCAATCGAGCCGATCGGGTGGACTATAGCTGTGCAACGTTTTTCGCTATCGACACGGATCTTTATCGCTTTCGCTGTGGTTGTCGCGACCTTCGGCGCTGCGGCTTTTTACGGCGCAGCGACCGTCTCAGGCCTCCGACATGAACTCGGATTTCTCCGCCAAAGGGCTGTCCCGATGCTTCGGACTTTGAAGAGTCACAGCCTAGAATTGCGCGGTTTTGATGAAGCACTTCAAAGAGCTGCACCCCATGATCTGGATTGGGTCGCCCGATTCGTACCCAACGCGAAACCCTTCGTCCGCCTAGACCGTATTTTGCGACGCCTGTCCAAACTCACCCATCAAGCACGCGCCCCAGGTGTCATCACAGCATTGCTCAGCCCGCCACCTCCGCTGCCAGATGTGGGTCAGGAGCTACGCTTGTTGAGGAGTTCAAAGCGCGCATCCAAACGGATCGAAGGTGACGCCCAGCTCAAACCCTTGTTGTCTCAAGGTCCTCCGCTGCAAGGGGATGAGCAGGCCTTCAACGCCCTGGTCAAAGCGCTTCAAAGAGCCGTGGCTGACAAGCGCTATACAGACGCCTCGCGGCTGGTGGTCGAGGTCAGACGGGTGGTCCGCCGGATTCATCGAGGCGTCGATCGTGCGGAACGTAAATTACAACTGGCGCTCGATGACCGATTTGAAGTCGCCCAGCAAAGCGAAGCGCGCCTGGGGCTAATCGTCCTCACCAGCACCTCGGTCGCTCTAGGTGTGTCGGTCCTGATGCTTTGGGTGATGTTGTGGACCCTCAAACCAATGGCTTCGCTAGCCAATGTGGTTCGGCGATTCGCGAGCGGCGAACGCGGCGCTAGAGCAGACACGGGTGGCGCCAGAGAAATTCGTCAGCTTGCGCTTGAATACAATCGCATGGCTGACGCGCTCGCCGAACGCGAGCGGGAGTTGGTATCGCACCGAGATGAATTGGCTCGCTCTGAGCGGCTTGCAACCCTCGGACATATGGCGGCTCGCGTCGTTCACGAAATCCGTAACCCGCTCAGTTCAATCGGTCTGAACGCAGAGATGCTCAGCGAAGAGCTCGACACATTACAACCAGGGGTTGATGAGCCACCGAGTACCATTTCAGAGGCGCAAGAACTCTTGGGAGCCATCGGTGGAGAGGTCGAGCGCTTGCGAGAGATCACAGAGGGATACTTACAAAGCGCTCGATCAGCGCCTCAGATCGAGACGAGCGTCGACATCGGGGGTTTAGTCCGTGAGCAAGCGGAGTTCGTTCGCGCCGAACTTAGGGAGCGAGGCGTGAGCATCGAGTTGTATGTCGAAGCTGATGTCATCGCTAACGTCGACCCAAAATTGATCCGCCAAGCCTTGTGGAACCTGGTCCGCAACGGTTGGGAGGCGATGCCCAAGGGCGGCGTGCTGTGGCTCGAGGCTTTTCACGCTGGAGTTCCAGGGCAAACAGAGGTCGCAGTCGCCGTAGAAGATTCAGGCGAGGGGATCGCGGTTGAACTCCGCGAGCGTATCTTTGAACCCTTTATGTCGACCAAACCAAGCGGCACTGGGGTCGGACTGGCCTTAGTCGCTGAGGTCGCAAAAGCCCATGGGGGCCGAGCGGAAGTGGCGACGCCTCGCCATGGCAAGGGAGCCCGAATTGAGTTGATTTTGGCCGCTCCAAAACATGCATAAAGAAGGGACTCAACAACACGTTGAGCGAATTGTTTGGCCAACCCTGGCTCGGCGGTGCAAGGTAGAGGCAATACGGTCCTGAACCAGACTCATGAGGAGCACGATGATGCGGCGTTTTCTGATTTGCTTATTGACGTTACTGGCCCCTATCAGCGTAAACGCGGCGGGATACGATACGCCGATGACCCATTCGGCCAAATACATCGGCATGGGAGGCACGGCGATCGGCTACGTCAATGACGCGAGCGCCCTGTACCACAACCCAGCGGCGCTCTCGAAGGTCTCTGGCTTCGGCTTGGCTGTATCGGTGTCGCCGCTCTTTGGCCAACTGCAGGCCAGCCCGCATCCACAAGCGACCAACATCGACTCCAACCCGTCTTTCAGCCCCTTTTTCATGGCGGCGGCCTCCTACCAAATCTCTGATCTCATCACGGTCGCCGCTGGATTTTATCCGCTCGGCGGCGGCGGCGGCGGCTACAGCTACGAGTACGACAGCTCCAGCGGCGCGTTGAGATCAGTAGAAGACACCACGCAATTGACCTTCCTCGAAGCGTCGGTAGGCGTCAGCGTCAAGTTGATGAAATACTTATCTTTGGGACTGGCTTGGCGGGGGACACTTACGACCTTTAAACGTGAGGTAGTCAACACCGAGGCGGGCTCCTCATCGGCGTACATCGACATGGATATGAGCGGTCAGAACTGGGCCGGTTTCCGAGCCGGCTTGTCTTTTCAAATGAGTGACAACTGGGGCATTGGGCTGACTTATCGACACCGTGTGGACACTCAAGTCAGCGCAGACAAAGCCACGGTAACTGGAATCCCGGCCGAAGATGGCACTTACGATTTTACAATCCCGAGCAAGCTGGGATTGGGCACCTTCGTGAACTTCGACCAGTGGCGGCTCGCAATGGATATTGAGTACGCATTTAACTCACAAAATGGAGTCGCTGAGGTCAAAGGCACAGCCTTCGGCACCCCCGTAGCCGTTAAAAATATCGCCAACTGGTCCGACAGCGTGACCGTACGACTCGGCGCGGCCTACAAAATCACCAAGATGGTCGAGGGACGCATCGGATATGCGCACGATACCCAAGCAGCGGCAAATGAATACCCGACGGCCTTCGGTACACCACCGGGAGCGACAAATGTGTTCACATTGGGGGCAGGACTCCAACTAACGGACACAATCCAGCTTAGCGTCGCCTTAGCCCATCGTCGTGGCTCAGGAGAGACCAAGGCAGACGACATCCCGAAGACGGCTTCAGGGGCTCCAGAGTGCGCATTTTGTGGGCACCCCGGAGTCTACAGCTTGAGCATGTGGGGCGCATACATCGACGCATCGTTCCAGTTCGGCGGATAGTCTCTACAAGACCTCAATCACAGAGGTCACTGTAAAACGCGGTGACATCGTCGAAGTGCTCGGTTTTTCTAGCCGGGGGTAGCGCATTGAGCAGCGCTCGACCGTAGCTGCGTCGTCGGACTCTTGGGTCGAGAATCGACACGACGCCTCGGTCTTCTTTGGATCGAATCAGACGCCCAAAGCCCTGACGGAGTGAGATCGTCGCCGAGGGGATACTCAACCTCGCAAAAGACGACTGTCCTGCGGCTTTGAGTCGAGCGCTCCGTGCGGCAAAGAGTGGATCATCGGGCGGCGGAAAAGGCACTTTGTCGAGGATCACCATCCGCAGTACCTGACCGGGCAGATCAACCCCCTGCCAAAACCCCATCGTCGCGAAGAGAACCGCAGGTTGCTCAGCTCGGAAGCGCTCAATCAACCGCTCCCGGCTCTCCTGGCCCTGCATAAAAACCTGATAGCCAGCCAGATTGTCGACAGCGCGATAATAACTCGACTGCATCGCTCGATAACTCGAAAAGAGTGCAAAAGCACCGCCCTCGCTGGCCTGGATTAACCTCACAATTTCCGTGGCGACCGCATGCTCGCGCCCCGGGGCAAAAGGCTCTGGAAGATGGCTTGGCACATACAGCAGCGCCTGAGATGGATAATCGAATGTACCTGGCACGCGGAGAGTCTGGGTCGACTCAGCTAAACCCAGGCTATCGATGAAGGATCGAAAGTCATCGCCGATCGCGACCGTAGCCGAGGTGAAAAGTCGACTCGCTGGCTCAGCTAAGAGTGTGCGCTCCAAAATCGGTCCGACTTCCAGTGGGCGCGCGACCATTGCAACGCTGCGTGCACGAACCTCAACCCATCTGACGCTGAGGTCTTGTTCATCACTCGGCAGCGCCAAGACCGCCTCTGTGTCAGCAGCGAACTGCCGAATGCTCGCGCTGAGTACGCGGACCGCATCAACGTCGTCAGAGGCGACTGAAGACAGAGCCGCGCTCAAGTCGAGACAGGCTTTGATCAAACGTTGAGAGGGAGAGAGCAATTGGCTCAACTTAGCCGCGTCGAGACGTGGTTGTGCACTCCACTGCTCAGCGACCGCGAACATCGCTTTACTCGCCTGAGATGCTTGGCGAATCAAGCTGAAAAGCGGATCGACTTGTTCGTCCGGGACACTCAAACTAGAGACGACATCGGAGACTTCACGACGGAGAGCATCAAAGCGACTTGATGACACGCTACGACCAAAAAATCGGGTCGCAACATCTTCGAGCGCATGGGCCTCATCGATGACAATGGCATCGACCGAAGGCAGCAGGCCCTGACCATCGGATTTTTCTTTGATTGCGTAGTCCGCGAAGAGCAAATGATGATTGATGACGACAATCTCCGCTTTTTGCGCCTCACGTCGTGCCTGAACGACAAAGCATTGCTGATACGACGGGCAGTCTTGACCGAGGCAATTGTCGGCAGTTGAGGTGACCTCACTCCAGATAGGATGAGAGTCCTCCACCCCTTGGACCTGGTTGATATCGCCGCTTTGGGTATGCATCAAAGCGCGCTGGATCGCTTGCAGTTCAGGGGAAATTAGACCGACAAGTTGACGTTCCTTGAGGATCGCGGCGTTGCTTCGCTCAATACACAGATAATTGCGGCGTCCCTTCAACAGCGCAACCTGCTGCATACTACCCGTGGCCTCAAGAGCAGTCGGTAGATCGTGACGAACGAGCTGTTCTTGGAGTTGGCGCGTCGCTGTGGACAACACCATTCGCTTGCCGGCAGCGACCAAGGGCAGCAGGTATGCGAGTGTTTTTCCAGTTCCAGTCCCAGCCTCAACCACCAAGTCTTCACCGATATGGTTGGCTTGAGCGATAGCCTCCATCATCACGACCTGGCCTTGTCGGGGCTCGTATCCGGGCATCAAGGCCGACAGGCGAGTCAGGGCATGGCGCCAAGGCGCGTGGACAGGGTGGTCTTCTGCGAGTTCTGTCGCCGAACTCAAGGTCATGGCGCTTGACCAGGATAGATCTGAGGTCGAACGGTCGCCCGCGAATCAGGTGAAGATCCGCCACCATATTCGTATACACGAACGCTGGTCTGGTCTAAGTACCTATGGCCATCAGCCAATAGCGTGTAGCCACCTTGTCTGATGAGCTGATCGAGAGTCATACCAATGGCTTGCCCACCATCGGCTTGCTCTTCAATAGCCCAACGGTCGCCGACCAAAACCAACCACGGTGGCTTGCTTTTGAGTTGACTGCCAACCGTTGCAACACTGGATTTCAATTCGCTGGCTGTTCGACTGACTCTCGGAGTGTTGGGCCAAGGTCCGAGGCGCCAGGCCACCTCAAGTCCTCGAAGACCAAGACACACCACACGCCCTCGATCGGCTGCGTAAGATGCGACAAAGCGTGCCACCTTTGCTGGCGCCATACGCGACGGTCGTTGGGTACCAACCCATGTGTGATGAGCGCCGAAACCGAAGAGAGTCAACGCTGTCAGAACCAGCGCAGGGACCGCGCGTTTCGCGGAAGCCAACGCCTCGGCACCGACCGGACGCAGGCAGAGCGCGGTCAGCCCCAGCCCGATTAACATGGCGGCGAAGGGGCGCGCCGTCGCGAGAGCTTCGGCGACTCCAGCGCCGCGAGGCGAGCACAGACTCCAGGCGATGGCAGCCAAAACGGGTGCGAGCAAAGGCATCCAATCACGCTCACCCAAAACCCTTGGCGCTACGTTGTGCGAGACGCCAACAGAGCGCCATTCGTCCTGATTGTCGCCGCTTTGCTCCTTTGAAGGCAGCTGTGCGACGGGGTCATCTTGGACTCGCCCCCCCCAGAGTCCAACCAAGGCCAAAATCAACAGAAAATCTCCTGCCCACAGACGCCATTGGGGAGCAGACGACCTATCGAACAA
>PBTG01000117.1 GCA_002726535.1 Myxococcales bacterium
GCAGCCTCTCATGTCATCACTCGGATTATCGATGCGGTCGGGACCGTTCAGCGTAGCTTGAGTGAGACGCCCGACTTGGTGCTTGGCGACATCTCACGCAAGGGTGGAGGACGCTTTCGCCCTCATGTCAGCCACCAAAGCGGTCTGGACGTCGATCTTGGCTACTACCACATCGGCGAAGTGGCTCGAGATCGCTTTACGAAAGTGACCAAGCGTAATCTCGACAAGGTGCGGACTTGGGCGTTGATCAAGAGACTCTTGGAGAGCGGAGAGGTGCAGTACGTCTTTATGTCCAAGAGGGTTCAAAAAATCCTCAGGCCCTTCATGTTGAGTCGGCAGCGTCGTGACGCCGCTTGGTGCCTGCGTTTCATCCGTGTGCTTGCCAATACAAAGCACTACGGCAAAGCCAGAAATTTGCGAGGGAAGTACGGTCCCGATGCTGGATGGGTTCGTTGTGTAAAGCGTAGCTTTGGCCATCGAGGCTTCAGCAACGCGATGATTCGTCATTCCAAGGGACACGATGACCATATTCACGTTCGATTTTTTCCACAGAAGGGTCGCTGGCGCTCTGGTGGAGCACCGTAGAGCGTTGGCAGATTCCAGTTTCTAGGATTTTGGACTTGTGCCGGCTGTTGCTGTGGTTACCCTACCGACCTTATGGTGAGACTGCGTTACAAGACACCTGAAGACTGGACGAGCGCCGTGATGGGCGACCTCGACTCATTTTTGCAAGATCACGCCCACGCCGAGCGCAAGGTCGCCACCTCGGCATTGACGCTAGCCGCTCAACAATCTCAAAAACCCGAGTTAGTTGAGTCGATGATCGAACTCGCTCAGGAAGAACTCACCCATTTTCGACAAGTGCACGATCTCCTCCGCGACCGGGGTCAGACCATTGGCCAAGATCGTCCTGACCGGTACATGGGGAGCCTCTTTAAGCTCTTGCGAAAGTCCGATGTGAACGAATATCTGCTCGATCGTCTGTTGCTCTTTGGGATCGTCGAAGCACGCGGGTGGGAGAGGTTTCGTATGATTAGTCTGGCGATGTCCAAAGGACCGGTTCGAGACTTTTATCGGGAGTTGACCCGCTGCGAGGCGCGTCATCACCTGCTATTTATCCGCTTAGCGAAGCGCTATTTTGCAGAAGAGGTGTTGAAGGCGCGTCTCGATGAGCTCTTAGATCGTGAGGCTGAGATCGTATCGAACTTGCCCTTTCGAGCCGCACTTCATTGATGACAGCCCCGCTTGCAATAGCCACTTGCCAGCGTTTACTCGCAGTGATGGCTCATCCCGACGATGAGGCTTATCTCGCAGCTGCGACATTGGCCTGGCGCGCTCAGGCCGGAGCTGAGGTCACGGTGCTCTGTCTCAGTCGAGGTGAGGCTGGAGGCGACCCTCAAACGCGTCACGATGAACTGCAGCGCTCCTGTGAACTCTTGGGAGTCACGAGCTTGTTGCAATGGCGATGGCCAGATGGCGAATTCGCAACGATAGAGCCCACAGAAGCGGTCTTTGGGTTGAAAAAGATATTCGAATCGACTGCTCCCGACGTCATCTTGAGTATGGCTGCCGATGGTGTCTATGGACACCACGATCATCTCTGTGCGCATCGATGGGTCAGACGCGCTGCTCTGGAGTGCGGGCTGCTGCCTGTACTTTGGGAGGCTGTGTTGCCGCCGGGTTGGTTTCATCCGCTGTGGCGAGTCATCAAAAAGGTCCGTCCTCAATTGGTCGCCAAAGGCTACTCACCGAATGATTTTGGAGCTGAAGCCAACCCTACCGATGAGGTCGTGTTCTTGTCCCAGGAGTTGAGACGACAAAAGCTCAGCGCCATCGCAGCCCATCGAAGTCAACTCAGGGCAGCCGCACCGCAAGACTTTTTGCTACCTGGTCTGATGGAGCCTTTGCTTCAAATAGAGCGATGGCGTTCGGCGGTCAGGGGGGACGACTGATGAAAGGGCCCCTGAAGCTCCTGCACTTGACGCGCGATCATCCACCGATGTCCAAAGGCGGGCTGTCGATTGCGGTCAGTTGGCTTGCTGAACTTGGTCTCCACGCAGGCCATCAGGTGACTGTTGTTAGTTTTGATAGCTGGCGCCCTCAACGCAATCCACAACCAGAGGCGCCAGCCTTGTCTAGAGAAGCTCTCGGACCCGGACTTGAGCTTGTTCGCCTCACGGCGACCGGTCAGTTGGCTGAACTTACCGAAATGCTCCAATCCATCCATATCGATTGGGTTCACGTCCATCACGGGACCTTGTGGCCCTATGCAGCCTACATTCAAGCGCCAAAGATGCTCTGTGTGCATGTGTTACAGGCTGAACTCAATCGAGTCCGTGCGGTCCCCACTACCTGGAGTGCAAGTGCTCAGTTAGAGGCATTAGACGCCGCCGATATCATTCAACTGTCGACCGTTGAGACGGCTCAATTGGCTTTGGAACACCACCCTCAGATCGCCTCTCGTCTGCGCATTTTACCGATGGACACCACCCTCACTGCGCAAGCACAGCGTGACCACAGAGGTCGTAATGTGGTTACAGTGGGGCGTTTTGATGTGTCCAAAGGGACCGCTGACTTTATCGCGCTTAGCCAAGCTTTGACTGATTGCGAGGTCATTGATGGAGCGACGATTTTGGGTGGGGTTCCTGGCAACTCCAAAGCAGAGCGTCGATGGGGGCGTCAGATTGCGCCATTGCCTCAACTCAAATGGACCGGTTGGCTGGCCCATCAACACATGGCTAGGATTCTGGGCCAGGCCGGTGTGGCGCTCTTTGCCAGTCATGCCGAAACCTTAGGGTTGGGTGTACTTGAGGCGATGTCACTCGGTGTCCCCGTGGTTGCTACCGACGTCAGCGGTCACCGGTCACTCATTGGTGACAATGAGCGAGGTGTTTTGGTGCCGGTCGGCGCGATTGAGCAGATGAAGACCGCTTGCGTCGAACTCTTCAAAGAGCCGGATATTGCCCAAAAGATGGGTCAGAGAGCGGCGGATTGGGTTGCCGAAGAGCGCCCCAAATGGCGTCGGTCATGGGTTGATTTTTGGTCAACGTCTTAAGTATCGGTGGCGTTTTCGACGATCGCTCGCGCACGACTCAGACGATCTTGTAGCTCTTCGATATTTTCGGCGAGTACCGTCACGTGACCGACTTTTCGTCCTGGCTTGGGACTCTTCGCATAGTCATGGATACAGACGCCAGGGATAGCCGCCAGTTCATCTCGGTCAGGCATTTGTCCGATGCAGTTGAGCATCGCACTGCGCACGTGACAGGAGGTGTCACCCAACGGAGCGCCCAATACCGCACGCATGTGATTTTCAAACTGGCTGGTGAGCGCACCCTCGATAGAGTAATGCCCAGAGTTGTGAACCCTTGGAGCGCACTCGTTGGCCAGCAGCCCCTGCTCAGTGACAAAAAACTCGATGGTCAGCACACCAACGTAGTCGAGCTCTTTGAGTAACCTATCAGTCGCGCGGGCCGCTTGCTCGGTAAGTTCTTCAGTGATCTTGGGGCTGGCAGGGCGCGATTCGCGCAAAATTCCTGCTCGGTGGATGTTTTCAATCAGGGGGTATCGAGCCACATCTCCTTGCCAATTGCGCGCGACAATCGCGCTCAACTCAAAGGCGAAAGGTACGAAGGCCTCAACGATTAGGGGCAAAGACCCGAGCTTATCCCAGGCATTTTGAACGTCACGGTCATTGCGCACTAGGGCCTGGCCTTTGCCGTCATAACCAAATCGACGGGTTTTGATGACAGCAGGGAGGCCTATCTTTTGTACCGCTTCGAGCAGTTCGTCGCGGCTCGAAGCAGGAGCAAAAGGCCCAGTTTGGATTCCAAGCCTTTCAAAGAGTTGCTTTTCATGAAGACGATCTTGAGCCACCTCGAGCGCACGCGCTGGGGGCGCGACTCGTGCGTGATTTTGCAGATAGCTCAGTGATTTTCCGGGGACATTTTCAAACTCAAAGGTCACCACATCGCTGCGATCGGCGAGATCACAGAGCGCTCTCTCGTCAGCCCAATCGGCAATGATCAAGGGCGCTACGTGTCCCGCACAGGCGCTATCGCTTGGGTCCAGGAGTACAGAGCGCTCGCCGAGGGGGTAGCCCGCTAGCGCCAACATACGGCCGAGTTGGCCACCGCCGAGGATGCCGACGGTCATGATTGGTCTGCCCTGCGGGGGTCGGTCGCATCCAAGACCGTTTGTGTCTGTTGGGCCCGCCACCGCTCTAGACGTTTGGCGAGTGCGTCATCGCTGAGCGCCAAGATGGAGGCTGCTAACAGCGCCGCATTGGCTGCGCCAGACTCGCCGATGGCGAGTGTGCCAACCGGTACGCCCTTTGGCATTTGTACGATCGACAAGAGCGAGTCGACTCCATTTAAAGCTCTTGAGCGGACAGGAACGCCAAGGACCGGCAAGCGAGTCTTCGCAGCGAGCATGCCCGGTAAATGCGCCGCGCCTCCAGCACCAGCGATGATCACACCGATGCCTGCTTCGATAGCAGACTCTGCGTATGCAAAGAGTCGATCAGGAGTTCGGTGTGCAGACACGACAGTAACTTCATGATCGATCTCCAGCGCGACACAGATCTCAGCAGCAACGCGCATGGTGGGCCAATCAGAGCGCGACCCCATCACAATACCGATCACCTTGGACATGACATGCCTCCTTGAGCGAAGGCTACATGTACCGCGCTCAGGAGCGATCGAAAAGAGGCGATTTTTCGTCCTCGATCTGAGTGTGCAGTTGTACCTCTTTGACCATCGCTGCCATCAGCGCATTGGGCGGATCGGCGACGAGTTGGGCCAACGACTGATGGGTGATCAATCGACCTCGATCTAAGACGGCGACGCGTGCGCCCACTGCAGCGGCCTCCCGAAGGTCGTGGCTGGTGAACCACAAAGGGACCTCGATGGTTCGCATGACCTCGATGGTTCGCATTCGGGCGGGAGCATCAAGGCCACGGAATGGCTCATCGAGCAAAATCCACTTTGGCTCTGTAGCGAGCACTTGAGCCAGTGCAACTTGCTGCTTTTGCCCTCCAGATAAGCTTCCCGTGAATCGGTTAGCGAGGCTTTGCAAATGCAGCGCATCACGCCAAAAATCGGCTTGCTCATCGGATACATCTCGACCAAAGCGCAATGCTTCAGAGACCCGTAGATGCGAAAACATCGGCGCTCGTTGAGGCAACCAGCCGACCTGCCGAAGCTCGGGGGCGACCTGAGTCTGTTCGTCGAGCCATGGCTGCTGTCCAAGGACCACGCGACCTGTAGCGGTTTCGATTAGGCCTGCGACCGCTTTGAGTAGCGTCGACTTCCCAGCTCCATTCGGACCCACAATGGCTAAGGGTTGCCGGTGCCCTTCGAGCGTCACCTCGAGGTTGAAGTTGCCTAGTTGGGCGCGCACCTCGACTTGCCAATGATTCATTGCAAGCTCCTGACATGTCGTCGCAACAAGCGGTGAGTCAAGGCGAGGCACAGTACCGCAACGAAAGCCAGAGACACTGCTAGGGACACAGCGGTGCTGAGATCTCCTTGGAGCGCTTCGTAGATCGCTAGCGGCATGGTCTGGGTGACGCCAGGTAGATTCCCTGCGAAGAGCAGGGTTGCGCCAAACTCTCCAAGCGCTCGCGCCCAGGCCAGCGAAGCGCCAGCCAGCAAGCTGGGAGTCGCGATGGGCAACGTGACTCGCCAGAGCACGTGAGCGGGGCTATGGCCTAGGCATCTAGCCATCTCAGTGAGCTCCGGGTTCACCTGTCGCAACCCGGCGGCCGTCGCCTCGATGAACAGTGGAGCTCCGATGATGACTTGAGCGAGCACTACCGCACCTTGTGCGAATGGCAAGTGCAGTGCGGCGAAGGGCCCTTGGCTACCAAAGGCCATGAGCAACGCCAAACCGGTGACGGCCGGGGGGAGTACCAGTGGGCTTCGGACCAACGCCCAACACAAGGGTTGCCACTTTTCAGGCATGTTGTTGAGCCACAATGCCGCAGGCGTACCGAGCCCGATGATGATCCCGAGGCTGAGCATTGAGGTGCGTAGACTCAGGGTCATCGCGCTCGCGAAGCTCTCGCTTTGCCAACCCGCCCACAACGAATCCCAGGAGCTTGTCCAACCCAAAGCCACCAAAGGTAGGCTCAAGGTCAGGATCATCGGCAACGCCAGCCAACCCATCGGAATCTGTCGCTTCATGGTTTCTCAAACCCTCGCTTTTGCCAGATCGGTAGGGCCTTTTCACTTCGAAGCCAATGTAACCATCGCTTTGCTGGCTGCCGAGCCTTTGTGTGGAGTGCGGCGAAGAGCGTTACTTGTACATCAACTTGCGGCGGCAAGGCAGACCAGTCCATCTCAGCCGCCATCGCGTCGCTTTTGTACACAATCGCGGCGTCTGCGTTGCTCATTTGAAGTTTGGCCAACACCATCTTGGTGTTGGCCTCTCGGGAGACAACCCGAGCTTTGAGAGCGTGCACAAACGAGTCGCCACGAACATGCCGGGCTTTGGCTAGCACTTCGAGGGTGTATTGGCCGATGGGGCACGTCGGCACTGCGACAATAAGCCCCTCGGCTTGGTCGAGATGCCAAAACGATGACAGCTCGGCAGGGGAGCGCTTCTTGACGACCCAGACCAAGCTGTTCAGGGCGATTGGCTGAGCCTTTGTGGTCAAGCCAGCCTGAAAGAGCGCGTCGGATTGCTGCTGATTGGCCGATACAAAGAGGTCAAAGTCCGCTCCTGCTTTCGCTTGTGCCCGTAGGATGTGACTGCCCTCGTGGCGAACGACAATTCGTTGGTTTGGGTGCTCACGCTGATAGGCACAAGTGAGATCAGCCATCACTTCACGCAATGAACTGGCGGCCATCACGTTGACGGTAGAGCTTTGAGGGGATTGGCAGCCGAACAAAGCGAGCCCGACGAGCAGCCACGCGTGTCTCATGGCTTCGAGCATAGGTTAGCCTTTAGCTAGCGTCTATGCCTCACCTCGAGATGCCATCACGGTTGTGATTGGCGAAGATTGCAACCGAGTCCACCTCAACGGTGCGTAGCGACTTGCAGCTTCTGAGCACATGATCGAGGCGAGCAGTGTCGCTGTCTAAGCTCAACAAATGAGCACCGAGTTCTGGCGAGATCAGCACCGGATGGCCTGTTTTTTTGATACCGCCGCCCTCGCAACTCGCCCTGATCGCATCGTAAGTCTCTCCGTCCATCCGCGCTCGTAGCGCCTCAGCAGCGAGCGCCGCCCACACTTGGCGTGGTGGGCAGGGACAGTCCACAGGCAGGATAAAGATCGGTCGCTCTTCAAGCTTGATTTGAGCTACAGCGGCCTGGATCGAGTGCATCATCTCAGCGTCTGGATTGGTGTGGATGGCCAGGGAATCGACCATCATCGGCTCGATTTGCGCGCTTGGATGCAGCACAGCAACGAGCTTATTCAAACCCCTTCGCTTCATCTGTTCGAGTTGCCATCGCCACATGGGTTGACCCTGCATCGACTTGAGCGCCTTCGGGCCGCCGGCTCGGCGACCGTGACCGCCAGCGATCAACAAGCCGTCGCATTCCAAAGGGCTGCTGACGATGCTCTCGGGCCAGTCAATAGTGGTGCTGATCTGCTCATCGACAGGCGGAGTCCACTTTGGATCGAGCCCCAAATTCTCAGCGATGAGCGAGTACTGTCGCAGCTTTTGATTGGCACGTTTGAGTTGACGAACTGCTGCCATCGCCCGGCCATCATCGTCTGTTGCAATCGCCTGATTGTGAGCAGCAGCGCAGCGCTGGATCAACCCCTGAAGAACTTGTCTTTCGGTGCGATCTTCGCTGCTTTTCCAATGGGTCTCCCATAGGTGATGGGCCTGATAGGCTCGCCCGGCGCTCGCATGGGTGATCGCCGCTTCGCTGAGTAGAGCCAAATGGGCTCGAGGATTGCTCACGGCTCATCCGGACTGATGAGACAGAGCAGTTGAGCCGCCACTGAAATCGCGATGTCTCCAGGGCGTTTGCCGCCGATGGGCTTGTCGTGCCGATCTTTTAAACCGATCGGGGCGATGACCGTATCGAGAGCTTTATCTCCAATTCCCAGATTCTTAAGTCGGCGATAGGTACTGCGAATCTTGGTTTTCGAACCGATAAGTCCGAGATAGGCAAGTGGCAGGGCTCCACCCTGGGGACCGCCCTGTAGCAACGCAGCCACCAGCTCTTGGTCAAGATTGTGATCATGCGTCATGACCACAACATAACTACTGTGAGGATTGGGACCCGACTCTTGAGGTTCATGGCCCAGCCAACCCCACGCTCGCAATGCCTCCACCGGACGTCTGCAATGCAACATCACTTGCGATGGAAAAGCCGTGGGGACGGCCCACTGGGCCCGGTGGTCGACCACCCACATTTGCCACGGCTGAACTGTGAGCACTTTGGCTAAGGCCCTACTGACGTGACCCGCCCCAAAGACCACGACATTAACGGGTTGACGGACCTGCTCATGGAGCGCCCCTGCTGCGGTTGTCCAACTCTGTCCGCTCGCTTCATCCATCGCTTGTTTCATTTTCTCGGCTTGCGCTCGCTCGACGCGCTCGATCATCAACTCAACGCGACCTCCACAGCATTGTGCCAACTCTGGGCCAAGCGCTCTGTTCATCCGCGCTGAGCGAGGAGCAGAGGCATCATCCAACAGATCTTGAGCTTGCTCAATTGCCTCGAGTTCAAGTCTACCGCCGCCAACGGTGCCATCGAGAAGTACGCCATCACGCACGACCATTCGCGCACCCGGACCTCTCGGAGTAGAGCCCCAGGTCTCGACGACCGTGACCAGGGCCACTGGCGCCGGATTGTCACGAAACCACCCTTGAAGGCCACGTAAAACGCTCAGTCCGTCGAGATCACCCGAGTGAATGTGAGGTGGCGTGGGGGTTGTCATCAATCCTCGCTGCAGGGGCGGCTCAAGATTGGGTTTGAGCGACCGCTTGCATCACCAGCCGGTGAAAGACCTCATTTCGATAGTCCGCTTGTGACCGAACGTCGTCGATTGGCGTCAAGGCTGAGGTTTGAGCCTCTTTGATTCGACGGCGAGTGTCATCACAGAGATCTTGGACTCCGATGAGCGCATCTTCGACGGCTGTGACCCTACAGATGGTTGCGGCCATGGAGGTCGCCACCACTCGGGCTTCGCTGATGGCACCGCCATCCCGTCGAATTCGAGCGGACAAACCCACTTTGGTGATGGCTTGATAGGCGCGCGTACCGACCTTACGAAAAAACTGCTCGCTTACGGGTCCAGGCTGGGCAGGCACAATGATTGACGTGATGAGTTCATCGCTTCGCCGAGCAGTGGCGCGATAGCCTTGGTAGTATTGGTCTAGCGGGACGGTACGTGACCCTCGCTCACTGCGCAGCATGACGGCAGCGTCGAGGGCCATTAATGCCGGGGCTGCATCGGCTGCTGGTGAAGCATTTTCCACATTACCGGCAAAGGTCCCGCGAGCTTGAATTTGGGTCGCTCCAACCAGACGAGACGCATCACATAACATGGGCAATTTGAGTTGTGCGTCGGCGTCATTTAGCAGCTCAGAGTAGGTACAAAGAGCACCGATATGTAGGCTGCCGTCCTCTGCCCAGCACAATCCACCTAACTCAGAGCGAAGGCCGCTGAGATCCAGAAAATCTCGATAGCGTAGACCGCCATGGTTGGCCTCTACCAGCACATCTGTACAGCCAGCAAGCAGGCGTACAGGCGCATCTGAACGGGCGCGAGCTGCGAGCATTTCGAGCGCTTCAGTTAATCGATTTGGTCGGGTAACAGCGATGGCGCTGTGTGCAATGGAGCTCACGACTCGCTCTCCTTGGCCTGGATTGGACTCACATCGATCCAACCTCTGGTGTTGTTGGCACTCTTGTCCACGGTGTTCATGGCGCGGAAAAGATCCCCGACTGCAACCCAGACGGGAGGATATTTGTAGCTTGACGAGTCCAAGATTAGCACTCGGTCAGTGTCAGCGTCGTACGCAGCGACAGGAGAGATGTGGCCTCCGGTGCGCTGATGAATCGCTTTGCGTAAGTAGTTTACCAAGAGCAAATCGCCAGCCCGATTGAGATTGGCAGCCGCTGCTTTTCGAAATTGCTCGACCGAGGAGTCTCCAGCGTGGTTGACTTTCGCGGTCGCTCCATGGGCTTGCAATAAAGCGCCGAGTTCTCCGAGCGTCATCCCACCATAAAACACCGCTTGTTGCGCACGAACAGCAGTGGCTTTTGGCGTGAAAAAAGAGCGTTGGCTGACGCTGCTGATTTTCAGGCTCTTCAGAGCCATCACTGCGCTGGCTATGCCGCAGTACGACGTATAAATTTGGCTCTCAAAGTTCGCAAGGAGTACGCGGGCATCGGCATCTTGGCTGTGCTTATCCAATAGAGCGCGACCCTTAGCGCCCTGCATAGCCCACAGACTCTCGTGAAGAGGCAAGTCCTGTTGTTGTGGATGCGAAATCGCCCAGTGTCTGGTGCAGCCAGCCCCGAGCATGACGACACAGACCCACAGCGCCACGCCATGCGTGACTTTGCGCTCAAAGCAGGACATCGATGGACTCAACCCTCGCCCCCTTGATCTGCTCCGAGGGCCTCTGCGACGCTGTTGACGATTGCGGAGTATCCCGTGCAACGGCAGATGTTGCCAGACAAGCGTTGGCGGATTTGCTCGGCGTCAAGCTTACGGTTGCACATCCACGCTGCCGTCACCACCATTCCCGGCGTGCATATTCCGCATTGAGCGCCACCATGCTTTAAGAAAGCCTGTTGGACAGGATGTAAGACCTGATTTTGGGCTAAGCCTTCGATGGTCTGGATGTCTGTGTCATGACATTGAATGATGGGGACCAGGCATGCGTTAACGGGCTCTCCATTCATCAACACACTACATGCGCCACATTCGCCTTCACCACACCCTTCTTTGGTGCCAGGTAAATCCAGGTCGGTACGCAGTACGTCCAGCAGCCGTCGAAATGGACGCACTTGCAACGTCGTCTCGGTACCGTTAATCGACACCCGCACCTGCTGCTTCGGCACTGCGTCTGCTAAACATGTGTTGGGTTTACTGACGGTCATAGGGCCTCCCCTTGGGCGAGTACCGCGCGCATTACGCGCTCTGGTGTCGCAGGGATAATGTCGATCGATACGCCGACTGCGTCTGAGATCGCGTTGGCGATCGCTGGCGCCGGACCATCCATCGGCAGTTCACCGATACCTTTGGCACCCCAAGGGCCATAGGCGTAAGGGCTCTCTTGGAAGATCACTTGCACGTCCGGAACGTCGGCGAAAGTCGGTACAACGTAGTTGGTCATATTCGGATTCTTGACGTGGCCATCTTGATAGATCGTGTCTTCGAGAAGGGCCCAGCCCATGGCCTGAACGACGCCGCCTTGTATTTGCCCCTCAGCCAACAATGGGTTGAGAACTCTGCCGATCTCTTGTCCAGCCACGAAATCCAGGAGCTTGGTCTCGAAAGTGGTCAGATCGACCTCTACAGCCGCCGCATAAGTTGCCCAAGCGAAGGTGCCGTAAGCGACCCCTTTGTACGTCTTGTCGTTCCACAACCCCCCTGGAGGACGCACATATTTAGCCCATCCCTCTAAAGGACCTGCATCTGCGTTGGCACTTTCGGTCAGGGCGTCGAGGAGCTTGTCGGACTGATATTCGCGGCCCAACCCTTCGGCTAAGGCGCTGATCTTTCGCTCTTGCGGGTCTTCGGCTTCTCTTCGTTTGTCAGCGGCTCGCAAAGCTCCCTGTTGTTGAAGTTTGCGGACCAAGTCGTCACAAGCGCGAGCCACCAAATGACCGACGACCATCGAGGTCCTCGACGCAACGGTTGGCCCCGAGTTGGGAACTTGGTCAGTGTCTGGCTTGGCGATAGAGATGGTCTCCATCGGCAGTCCAAGAGAGTCTGCAGCGATTTGCGTGAAGACCGTGATCGATCCTTGGCCTATCTCTGTGTTGGCGGTACAGATCTCGATGCCCTTTGGTTTGGCTCGAACCATCACTTCTGAGGCGAGGTAATCTTCGCCTGAGCCCGTAAATCCGGCCCCGTGCATGAACACCGCGACGCCTGCTCCTCGTCTCAGCGGGCTTCCCTTGGCGATTGCCTCGCGATTGAAGCGTTCGTATTGCGCTTTGCGTTGCTCGTAGTCGAAGGCATCAAGCGCTTCGTCCATCCACTGTTCAAGTTCAATAGCCTCTTCGATTTTTTGACTCACCGCCAGAGTCTGCCCGCGTTTGAGCAGGTTCAGACGACGAAACTTCACCGGATCGAGCCCCAATGCACGGGCGCATTTATCCAAGTGACGCTCGAAGGCGAAGATGGTCTGCGGAGCGCCGAATCCTCGAAAGGCTCCATGGGGCGGCGTGTTTGAAAGTACGACTCGATTGTGGACACGGACATGGTCGATGGCATAAGGCCCGACTGCATGGATCGCTCCCCGAGACAGCACAACGGGCGATAGCGTGACATACGCGCCGCCGTCGAGGGTCACGTCCATGTCGATGGCGAGGAGCCGACCTTGTTTGTCCAACGCTGCGCGAAGGGTCGTGCGACTCGGGTGTCTTTTGGTGGTTGTGGCGATGTCTTCGACACGGTCATAGATGATTTTGACTTTTTTCCGAGTCTTCAGCGCCAGCAGCGCCACGTGACCGGCGATGATGGAGGGGTAGTCTTCTTTTCCACCGAAGCCACCCCCGGTGGGCGCCTGGATGATTTGAACGCGATCATCGGGCAGTTGGCACAGGTGCGTGATCGCCTTGTGTACGTAATATGGGCACTGCATCGAGCCCTCAATGACCACTTTCCATGGTTTTTTAGGCCATAAAGGACCTTGTGCCTCACTGGGATCGACCTCTACGTGAGCGACCATGCCTTGCGTTTCGATGTAGCACTGCTCTTGCGCAGGGGTCTCATAGACGCCTTCAACGACGTGCTCGGCCTGCTCAAAGATTGCTTGTAGCGCCGCCTTACTTTCATCTGCCGCGCCTTTGCTGACGACGATTCGGGAAAATACGTTGCCGGGCAGATCGTCTTGTTGATGCTGCACTTGTTGTGCGTTGGGCTCTTGTCGAAAATCCAAGGCTGCGGGCAACTCTTCGATACGCAGTTCGACGAGATCGACAGCTCGGCGCAAAATCTCAGGATCAGGATGCGCCAACAAGGCGACTGGCTCACCGACATGTCTGAACTCGTCACGTACCAAATAGGGTTGATCTCGTTGGATCAGCGCGACGAAGTTCGGGTCGATTCCATCGATAGAGGAGCTTCGCGGAATGTCTTGGGCAGTGACAACTGCAAATTCTCGCCAGTCGATCCCAGTTGCTTGTTGAAAACGGATCCCGACCACACGACCCCGAGGCTGTTTGGTACGTACGGTCGCACCATACAAGCCATCGAAGCGCTGATCATCGATGTAGCGAAGCGCTCCAGTTACCTTGTCTTTCCCCTCGGGCCGAGGAGACGAGCGTCCCACGCGCCGAGCGCGCCTTGGAAATCCCCCGTCAGCCATAGACTCTCCTCTTGTCATAAGACTTTAGGCCACGAGTCTACCCTGTGGTCCTTGCGCTGTCAGGAGAATCACAGGATAAGCTCATTCAGGGCGTCGTGATTTCGTGTCGAGCGCGGTCTGAACCATCGCTTTTCAAACCTGCGCGATGCACTATGGTGGCGACCGATGGCTACGAAAAATGAGATCCCTACGAGGCTCTCGTTGCCTACAGGAGCAGTGAGTATGAGTCCCACACAGAGCCCAAAGACTGCGTCTGAGATTCGCCGTGCGTTCTTGGATTTTTTTCGTCGCAATCAACACAGAGAGGTCGCGAGCCACAGCTTGCTGCCGCCAGCGGATCCAACGCTTTTGTTCATCAACGCGGGCATGGTGCAGTTCAAAGATTACTTCACTGGAGCGAGGCCAGCGCCCTACACCACGGCGACCTCCACGCAAAAGTGTTTGCGAGTCTCTGGAAAACACAACGACCTTGAAAATGTTGGACGAACTCGTCGACACCATACGCTCTTCGAGATGCTCGGTAATTTCAGTTTTGGTGAGTACTTCAAGCGTGGCGCCATCGAGTTTGCGTGGGAATTCTTGACTGAAGAACTCGGCTTGGACAAGTCGCGGATGGTGGTCACCTATTTTCAAGGCAATAGCGACGTACCCTGTGACGATGAGGCTCGCGAGATTTGGCGTGAGATCACCGATCTCGCCGATGAGCGGATCGTGCCGATGTCTGCGAAAGACAACTTTTGGGCGATGGGCGACACCGGCCCCTGCGGGCCATGCTCCGAGATTTACTTCGACCTCTTCCCTGACAAAGCCGACGATTCGAGCTTCCCGGAAGATGAAGAGCGCTTCATGGAGATTTGGAACTTGGTCTTCATGCAATACGATCGACAAGTCGACGGCAGCTTGCATCCCTTGCCGGCTCCATGTGTCGACACAGGGATGGGGCTTGAGCGCATAGCCTCGGTTGTTCAGCAAGGCACGAGTAACTACGACACAGACCTGTTGCGTGGGCTCATTGCTCATCTCGAAGAGGCCAGTTCTTTGAGCTATGGAGGACGCTTCGATCCCGAAGACGCGCCTAGCTACAGCGAAGATGTCGAACGAGATGTGGCTTTTCGAGTCATTGCAGATCATGCCCGCGCGACCGCGTTTTTGGTCGCAGATGGCATCTATCCAGACAACGAGGGACGCGGATATGTCTTACGTCGCGTCATGCGCCGGGCAATCCGTTTCGGTCGCAAGCTGAGCTTCGATGGACCCTTTTTCGCTGCCGTCTGTGATCGGGTCGTCGATGCCATGTCTACTGCATTTCCTGAACTGGCCTCTCACCGAGAGGTCATGACGCGAGTAGTCTTGCAGGAAGAGGAGCGCTTTTCGAAAACATTGGCCGAAGGCGAGCGGCTCATCGCCCAAGCGCTCGACCGAATTGAAGCCTCCGGCGGAGACTTGGTCTTAGATGGAGCGACGGTATTTTTGCTTTATGACTCCAATGGATTCCCTACCGACCTAACCGCGTTGATTGCAGCGGAGCGTGGCTTCAATGTTGATATGGCAGGCTTTACCACCGAGATGAATCGGCAACGAGAGCGTGGCCGGGCGTCATGGAAGGGCGTCGCACACGACGAGGCGGAGTTGGTCAAATCGCTCCAGAGCGATGGACTCACCAGTACCTTTGTCGGC
>PBTG01000118.1 GCA_002726535.1 Myxococcales bacterium
CAAGCAGATCCCGTCGCAGCCGGTCAAGGCGCAGCGGCGGCAGCGGCATCTGGTGCAACCCAAAGCCCAGGTGCGGGTGTGTTCGTTGAGCAACTCTTTGTATTTGGCGCGATCTTTGTGGTCTTCTGGCTGCTCATCCTGCGTCCTCAGCAAAAGCGTGCCAAAGAGCACAAAGGCTTCCTAGAGTCGGTCAAGATCGGCACCAAGGTTGTCTCAAACAGCGGAATTTTCGGAAAAATCACTGCGATCGACAGCACGACCGTCGAGCTTGAGATCGCACCCAAAGTGGTTATCAAAATGCTCAAGAGCCAAGTGGCTGGCGTAGAGGGTGAGGCTGCTGAAGCTGTCGCCAGCGCCAACGCTCGATAACCTCCCACTTGTTTCCCAACGGTCCAAGAGAGTCCTAACGATGAATAACAAGCGTGACTGGAAGACCATATTTGTCCTCGCCATCGCCGTCCTCGCGGTGTTGTCGGTGCTCCCCACCTTCGTGCCAGGTCTACCCTCTGCATACACGTCGATCTTTAGCGGTCAGCTCAATTACGGGCTTGATCTCAAAGGCGGCCTCGAGCTCAAGTACACGGTCGATTATGAAAAAGCGATCAGTGACAACTCGAACAAGCTGCGAGACACCTTGCGAAGTCGCCTGGTCGATAAATGGGCCGAGGGTCAGGGCAAGGATCCGCAAGCGCTGACAGATGTCGAGCGAAAGACAGCTTCGGAGCGTTTTGAGATTGAGCGTCCGCTTTTCAACACGTTGAAGGTCACCTTTAAAAAGCCTGAAGACGCCGCACTTTTGACTGACGAGGTCGTCGATACCATCGACCTGCGCTTTGAGCTTCGCAAAGAGGGCACAAGCGCGACCTTATTCCTGAGCGACAAATCCATCGCTGAGATCAAAGACGAAGTCGTCAACCAAACCCTCGATGTGATTCGCAAGCGCGTCGATGCTTTCGGTCTGGTGGAGCCCGATGTCCGTCGCAGTGGAGACGCTGACGTTGACGTCCAATTGCCGGGATTGAACGAGCGACAGATGAAGACCGTTCGAGAGAAAATCGGCCAAGCTGCCCAGTTGACCTTCCGCATGGTTGTGATCGAGGCGAAAGTCTTCGATGGCAAAAAGAGCGCTGTTGACACCTACAAGGCCGCCAACGTCGACAAGGCTAAAACCCTCGACTGGCAGACAGATAGCCGAGGCGCGTTTATCCGCAGCGAGCGCAAGAGCGAACTCATCAACTTCGTCAAGACGGTCGAGGTGCCCGACAATGTCATGATTGGCTACGAGTTTGTCGAAGACAAAGACCCAATCAGTGGAGCCATCAAAGAGCGTTACTACCGCAGCTACAACCTGCAAGCCAACGCACCTTTGACGGGCGACAACTTGACTCGAGCCGCGATGGGCTACGGTGAAAAACGAGAGCCGGTCGTCAACCTTGAGTTTGACAGCCGCGGCGCCTCAATCTTCTCTGACCTGACCGAAAAGAATGTCGGTAATCAGATGGCGATTATGCTCGACGGCGACGTCGCGAGCGCGCCTCGAATCAATGAGCGAATCGGTGGTGGCCGCGCCCAGATTACCCTCGGTGGTGGTCGCAGTTCAGGGCAGCAAGCCGAAGAGGCCAAAGCTCTCGTCACTGTGCTGAACAACGGCGCCTACAAGGCTCCTGTAGTGAAAGTCCATGATGTTGAGGTCGGTCCAAGCTTGGGTCGCGACGCGGTTCGCTCGGGCATGTTCAGCATCGCCCTTGGCTTTATCTTGGCCTTCCTCTTTATGATCATGTACTACCGCCAAGCGGGCGTAATCGCCAACGTGGCGCTGCTCTTCAACTTGGTGTTGGTGCTCGCCTGTTTGGTTAGCTTTAACGCAGCGCTGACTTTGCCTGGTATGGCAGGCATTGTGTTGACGGTCGGTATGGCCTTGGACGCCAACGTGCTGATCTTCGAGCGTGTGCGAGAAGAGATACGCAGCGGAAAGTCGGTTCGGAATGCGTTGGACTTGGGCTACGGCAAAGCCTTCTGGACCATCTTTGACGCGCAGATCACCACCGCCATCGCTGGCTTTGTCTTGATGCAATACGCTACGGGGCCCATTTACGGCTTCGCGGTCACCATGTTGATCGGCATCGCCTGCTCAATGTTCACCTCAATCGTGGTCACTCGGATGATTTACACCTGGTTGCTCGATAGCGACAAAATCCAGGGTGAGTTGTCTATCTAACGAACTGACCTCAACTTCGACTGAAGTCACGACACCACGTGACCTATTGTGAGGGCAAAAGCCCTCGTAAACTGACAAAGGAGCCGCGAGATGGAGTTCATCAAGCCCGGTCTCACTCTTAACTTCATCGGTCGCCGCCAAGTTTTCTTTGGCCTCAGCGCGACCATTATCCTGACCAGCCTCATCTCGCTGGCCGTGCTCGGTTTTAACCGAGGCATCGACTTTAAAGGTGGCACCAAGATCGTTGTCGCCTTCAAAGGTGACGCTAAGATCGAGCGCAGCGATTTGCGGAGCCTTCTCAACGACTTCGTGGTCAAAGAGACGGGAGCAGACGACGCTGGCCAGATCGAAGTCCAGGACTTCTCTGCCGGCTCCGGTGCCGTTGGCAATCAAAAGAACTTTTTGCTCCTCACTGAGTTGACCTCTCTGGTCAGCAACGAAAAAAAGACTGAACTGATCGGCAAACTCAAAGCGGTGCTTAAGGGCGCTCAAATTGACGTCGCTAAAGAAGGTGAAGACCGCTTTTTCGTCGTGCTCAAGGACAAAGCGTCTATCAATGAGACCTACGCGACTATCGGCGAAGTCTTCAAGAAAGCCGGTTACCCGAAATTTAAGGTGGCCTCCGACGTTCAGCGTCAGATCGAGGTCAACAACTTCCGCTCCGAGCAGATGCTGGCTGCGGAAGAAAAAGACATCTCTGAGGAGGTACTCAAGCAGCGTCGTGACAACGCAGCTGCTCAAATGGCCAAAGATCTGCAGTCGCGAAAAGACGATCGCTACTCAATCGCGATCGAAGAGTTTAAGACCAAGCTCGAAACCGTTATGAAGAGCAAATACAACGAGGCCTTCATCCGTGTGGAGTCTTCAACCTCCGTGAGCCCCTCGGTGGCCGGTGACATGCTCAACCAAGGTCTCGTCGCGATTATCTATGCCTTGCTCGGCATCATCATCTACATCACGATGCGATTTGATGTTCGTTACGCCCCAGGCGCAATCATTGCTTTGACCCACGACGTATTGGTCGTTGTCGGATGCTTTTCGATCGCACAGATCAAATTCACCATGCCGATTATCGCCGCAGTGCTGACGATCGCTGGTTATTCCATCAACGACACCATCGTTGTGTTTGACCGAATTCGTGAGACCATCGAAAAGTATCCAGGTGCACCGATGACGGCGATTATCAACCACGCCATCAGCAACACGCTGAGTCGTACCATCCTCACCTCCGTGACGACCTTACTGGCTGTGCTGAGTATCTTCTTGCTCGGTGGTGGTCTGATTCGAGACTTCGCCTTCGCGATGTGTATCGGCGTCGTGGTCGGAACCTACTCTTCGATCTTCGTGGCTAGCCCACTGTTCTTGACGCTCCACCAGATCTTTGAGCGACGAAAAATCGATGGTGGTCGGCACTCAAGCGCCGCCATCGCCTAGTCATCTGCACCAAACACGAAGACGCCGCCGACCCTTACACCGGCGGCGTCTTCATTTTTGGGCGCGGCTGACACAAGCTGTCTCAAAGACTTGATAGAACGGACTGACAAGTCTCGTGAGCAGGAGAGGGTCAATGAGCGAAGCCCGCAGCCGCTGGGTGCTGCAACGACAGCCACAGGACAAAATCGCACAGATGGCTGAGGTCGCAGCGGTTTCGCCGCTGATCGCTACCATTTTGCTCAACCGATCGGTGGCCATCGAAGATGCTGTGAGCTTTCTCAGACCTCAACTTCGAGACATGCCCGACCCTTGGTTGATGGCCGATCTCAAGAGCGCTTCAGAGCGTATCGTCCAGGCCATCGAAGAGCGACAGAGGGTTTGTATCTACGGCGACTATGACGTCGATGGTGTGACCTCGTCAGCGCTGCTCTACGACTATCTGCGACGGGTTGGCGCCAACGTCGAGGTATTTTTGCCGGATCGCTTCACGGACGGCTATGGTCTACACGCCGATCGATTGCTAGAGCTCGCCGATCAAGGTGTGCAGCTTTTCATCAGTGTCGACTGTGGAACCAAAGCGCTCGAGCCAATCCGTGGCGTGGTCTCCCAAGGAATCGACTTCATCGTCGTTGACCATCACCTTTTGGGTGATGAGCTACCTGTAGCGACAGCTTTGATCAATCCCCATCGTCCGGACTGTCAATATCCCGAGTCCGACCTCTGCGCAGCGGGAGTGGCGACCGTGCTCGTTCAAGGCATCCGTCGAATCTTGGTTCAACGAGAACTCTTCACCCGTACGAATGTTCCAGGGCTGCAAGATCTAATCGAACTCACTGGTCTCGGCACCATCGCTGACATGGTGCCCTTGCACGGATTAAACCGTACTTTTGCGTGGCATGGCCTGCACCAGCTGTCGATCTCGACCCGCCCTGGCGTACTCGCACTCGCGAACCAAGCGCGTCTACAAGGCAAGTTGCACTCCGATCACGTCGGCTTCGCTCTGGGGCCTCGGATCAACGCTGCTGGTCGCGTCTCAGACGCTCGAACAGCCTTTGAGCTCTTAACGACGACCCACCAACAAGATGCTGAACAACTGGCTGAGCGAGTCGATCTCGAAAACAACAAGCGACGCAATTTACAACGACAAGCAGAGCAGCAAGCCATCACTGCCAGTGAACAAACTGCTGGTACAGAGCACGCCGTCGTCGTTGCCAACGAGCAATGGCATAGCGGCGTTGTCGGAATCGTCGCCTCGCGACTCAAAGACCGATATTACGTCCCCACCTTCGTCTTGAACATCCAAGATGGGATCGCCCGGGGCTCGGGTCGATCCATCCCCGGATACGATTTAGTCGAAGGTTTAAACCATATCCAGCAGGTGAGTCATCCTGGAATTTTAACGCGCTTCGGAGGGCACTATTTTGCCGCTGGCGTGACCTTATCAGCCGCTGATGTTCCCCGGTTTCGCCAAGCTTTGATCGAGCACGTCAGCCAAACCCTCAACGACAGCGATCGCGTACCGCAACACTTGATCGACGCAACCTTAAAGGTCAGCGACTTGAGTTTGGATCTAATCGATCAAATCCAAACGCTTGAACCCTTTGGTAAGGGCAACAGGAAACCTCTGTTTTTGCTCCGAGACGTCGAGATGGCGTCGATCAAATTCGTCGGTAAAGACAACAACAAAGTCTGGATGCAGGCTGATTTGGTCGACGCACACAGTGACAGACCCATTTGGAGTCGTCCGCGTGTCCGCGCTTTTGGCCACAGAGATCTTTTGGGTCAAAACCTAGGCAAAGGAGACGTCGTCGATATCTTATGTCGACTCGAAGCCAACGTTTTTCGAGGCCGTCGGTCTTTACAAGCGTCTCTAGTTGAGATCGCCGCTCAAGGCTCGCATCTTATCGAATAGCCTGGGTCTTAATCGTTACGATAGAGCCTATATCGCGACAAACTTCGCCTCAGCCGAGATAAGGGTAGAATCAACAGCGCTCTTGTCCCGTTGTGTAGCAACGGAGGTTTCGTACGCATGTCTTATCGTCTGCTTCACACATTGTTGGCCTTGTCGCTCCTGGTGGCGATGCCTTATGCCGTCCAAGCGGCGAGACCTTCGCCCAAACGGCTAGCGAAAATTTTGCGTAGTGCTCCTGGCCGTCCGCCAGCGTTTGCGAAAGTCATCGACTTAAAGACTTCAAAGGTGATCTTCGAGCTCAACGCCTCGAAAAAATTAACGCCTGCCTCGGTCAGCAAAATGTTCACGACCGCGGCCGCTGCACTGCGCATTCCGATGAAACGCCGGCTGTACACCGACGTGCTGATCGCGGGAAAAAAGGCGAAGGCGGTCAAAGAGTTGGTGATTCGAGGCGGAGGCGACATGTCTCTTAGCCATCAGCAGCTCCGTGGGCTTGCCAACAAGGTTGTCAAAAGCGGCATCCGTCGCATCGGCACGCTATGGATCGACTCCACCTTATTCGACCGTAAGTTGCCACGGGGATTCAATGAAAAGCGCACTGACTCAAGCTACAGAGCACCTGTTGATGCGCTCAATGTCGACAAAGGGACGATCGGTATCGCAGTGCGACCCGCCGGCAAACTGGGACGTTTGGCGCTGGTGACCATCAATCCGCCGAGTGACGCCATCGTCATCGATAACACGGCCAAAACCGTCAAAGGCAAAAGAAGCGCACTTGTCGTGCGAACAAAAGCAGCTGCCAAAGGGAAGACGACCGTCATCGTGCGGGGTAAAATCGGCATCAAACGCCGTCGCCCGGCGGCTGTCCGCAAGCGGGTAGAGAGCGCCGCTCTTCACGCAGGGCATGCGTTTAAGAAGATGCTTCAAGGCAACAAGATTCGGATCAAAAAAGTGCGTTGGCGAGCTCCCAAAGGTGGATACAAACGTTTCAAACGACTTGCTCGACATACATCGCCTTCGGTGCGCGAGTTGATGACCTTTTGCAATCAATTTAGCCATAACGGCTACGCGGAGAGCTTTTTCAAATTGGTGGGCGCCGAGGTCAAAGGCGCGCCTGGCAGCTGCAAAAAAGCTGAGGCAGCGATTCATATTGCCTTCAAAGGAAGTAAAATCGACTGGAAAAAGGTCCGCCTTGGCAACGGGTCAGGGCTCTACCACGCCAATGACGTGACCGCTGACGCGGTCGTAAAACTCTTGGCCTTCATGCACAACAAAGGTCCCATTGGCCAAGCTTGGCGACGGACGCTTGCGATCGGAGGTGTGAAAGGGACACTCCGGCGGAGATTACGAGCTTCAGTGGTTGGCGCGAAAGTGTACGGAAAAACCGGTACGCTCAATGACGTTACAGCCTTGGCTGGATACGCGATTGGGAAACGACAAAAGTACGCTTTCGCGCTGTTTTTCAATGGCCTGAAGCGACCTGCATATCTGTACCGTCGTGTTCACGATCGCTTCTTACAAGCGCTGATGTCGCCCGGTTCAATCAAAGTAAAGGCAAAGACGAGAAAACAGAAAAAGGCGAAGACCAAGACTCGATTACGAAAAACACATCGCGCCAAACGAAAGGCTAAATTGCGAAAAAAACGCCGTCCTCCACCAAAGAGCAGGAAAAAACGGCCGAAAAAGGTACACTCAAAGGCCTCTTGAGGAAACGCAGCGACTGCACAGTCCTGATGGATGGAGATCCACATGCGCCCAGTTCACTACAACATCATTTGCGTTTGCGCCTTGCTGATGGCGATGGGATGCTCGTCGAACACGACTCCGCCGCCGAGTAATTTCAATCCTTGGGGAAGTACAGATCTAGCGACCTTCGTACCCGACGGCGGTGGTCAAGACACCAAATATACGCCCGACACCACCAGCGCTTCCGACACGTCGACCGATGCCGTACAAGTAGATCCTTGCTCTCCAAACCCCTGTACAGAACCAAACAAATCACAGTGCGTCGCCGGACCTGATGGAGCGAGTTGTGGCTGTAACAAAGGCTTCATCGCGACAGCCGAAGGGGTTTGTGAGCCAAACTGTGAGGCGACTGGCCCAGCCCCTGCTCCGCAACAAGGCCTACAGCCTGGTGAGCTGATTTTTACCGAATTGATGATCAACCCTCAAGCCGTCGGCGATGGCGTCGGAGAGTGGGTTGAACTGCAAAATATGACAGACAAGGCCATCGTACTCGACGGGTTGACCTTGACCGAGCAGGCCGGAGTCGACAAGCACGTCATCCACCCATGCAAAGCGCTCACGATCCCGCCAAAGGGCGTCGTCGTGCTGGGTATCAACTCAGACAAAGAGGCCAACGGCGGCGTGGAGCTAAACTACGTCTACGACAATCTGAGTCTGAATAACTTTGGAGACTCCATCGTCATCCAAGCCGAGTACGCTGGTGGCGAAACGGTGGTCATCGACACGGTGTTTTGGGACGCTTCGTGGTCCATCACCGCCGCCTCAGGCAAAGCCTTAGCGCTCGATGTGACGCAGACCTCCGCCGCCGGTAACGACTCGCGAGACAACTACTGCCTCTCTCAGATAAAGTTGCCCGCTGGAGATTACGGTGGTCCTGGCAAGGCGAACTTGCCCTGTCCTGTGCCGCCTGATGGAGACGGAGATGGTCTCTTGGACAGCCAGGACAACTGCCCGACGGTCAAAAATACCGACCAAAAAGACACCGACGGCGACAAGATCGGGGATGCGTGTGACAACTGTCCGCTGATTGCCAACCCAGACCAAAAGGACACCGATGGAGATGGGGTCAATGGCGGCGGAGATGTCTGCGACCCGGCGGTGTGCGGCGATAACGAATTGGACAACGGCGAGATCTGCGACGACGGCAACCTGCTGGCTGGTGATGGATGTGAAAACTGTATGCCTGCGCTGCCGATTCCGGGCAACGTCATCATTACCGAAATCATGCTCTGGTCGAGTGCCACAACGCCGCAATGGATTGAGGTGTATAATCCTGGGCAGTTCGACATCAGTATTAATGGCTGGCTGCTAAAGGTCGACAAGGCAGCGAACGGCGCGGGCTACTCTCACACTCTGAGCGTTGCAGGAACGCTGCTGGTGCCGGCAGGCGGCTACTTGGTCCTAGCGAACAGTACCAACGCAGCGAGTAACGGTGGTGTGCAGGCAGGCTATTCGCTGACGTCTGGCGGCAGCGGTCCGATCAACTTTGATTTGGCGTCTGATGGCCTGACGTTGATCGATCCCAGTCAAAATGTGGTGGTCGATCGGGTCACATGGAGTTGGAATGCGCTGACTCAAAAAGGTCTCGCTTGGCAGCTTGAGCCAACCAAAACCCAGAGCATTGATAACGACAAGAGTTACTTTTGGTGCGACGCCCAGACGCCGATTCCTGGGGCCGGTGGCGTCTTCGGCACGCCTGGCAAGACCAACACATCGTGCATCCCAATCACCGGCGACAAAGACAACGACAAGGTGATGAACTCATCGGACAATTGCGCATTTATCAGCAACCCCGGCCAAGTCGATACCGATAAAGACGGCGTCGGCGATAGCTGTGATGTATGCCCAGCAAAGCTAGATCCGAACCAATCGGACAGTGATTACGACGGGGTCGGTGACGCTTGTGACAACTGCGCCTCTGTACCCAACCCCTTGCAAGAGGACCTCGACAAAAACGGTATCGGCGACTCCTGCGATAGCAAAACCTGTGGCAACGGCAAAATAGACGCTTTTGAGTCGTGCGACGACGGCAACAAGAGTCCTGGTGACGGTTGTGACGCCCAGTGTAAAAAAGAGTTTTACGCCTCTGGCTCGATCGTAATCACCGAGATGATGCTATCGCCAACCAAAACTTTTGGCCTCGCTGGGCAATGGATTGAGCTCTACAACCCTGGCGACAAAGCGGTCAATATCAATGGCTGGCTGCTCAAGAACTCTGGTATTGAAGTACACAAAATCAACTCGCCGGGCCCGGTGATCATCGCGCCCAAGGGCTTTATCGTCCTCGCTTATGACGAAAACCCGGTCACCAACGGTGGAGTCAAGGCGGCTTATGGTTACAAAGGGACGGTGGTCAGCCAAGACATCAACCTCTCTGCTTCCTTTGGCGATGACGTCTCGATCGTGTGGGCCGGCTCGGTCATCGACGAGGTCAAATGGGACCCGAAGGTATGGCCCATTCAAGCAGGCAAATCGATGGTGTTGAGCAATCAGCAGCAAACGGCCATCGGCAACGATACCGGAAGCAACTGGTGCGCCTCGTCAAAGCCCTATGGATTGGGCGATTTCGGTACACCGGGAGGCTCAAATCCCTCTTGCATAAACCCATGCAAAGGCAAAGCGGACTCGACCGCCTGTGGGACCCAACTGTGGTGTAAAAATCAAATTTGTGTCCCCAAGCCGGGCTGTGGAAACGGCATCGTCGAAGGTACGCTTGGTGAAGAGTGCGACGACGGTAACAAGCTGCCAGGTGACGGTTGTGACGCGACTTGCAAGAAAGAGCCGATGCCCCCTCCGGTGGGCACAGTGGTGTTCTCTGAAGTTCAGCCTCAACCCGGGGCTCTGGAGGGCACCAAAGGACAGTGGTTTGAACTCTACAACCCAACGGTGCAGCCGGTCGATTTGAATGGATACACGCTCGTCAGTGGCACCAAGAGTCACAAGATCACCAAAGGCGGACTCTATCCCGCCGTGGTCGTCCCGGCGAAAGGCTACGTGGTACTCGCCACGCGGGGGCTCAACAGCCAAAACAATAAGATCAACGCCATCTATGGCTGGAAAGATGTCCCTGCAGGGGGACAATTCGAGATGCAAGCCAAAGTGGGAACGCCTGTGAGCATTCTCAACAGCAATGGATTGCCAGTCGACTCGATCTCATTGAATGGACCCTGGGGCGTCGGCAAATCCATGATGTTAAAAGACACGTGCTTGAGCACCAAGGACAACGACAAAGCCTCATGCTGGGTCGCTCCGACCAGTGACTGCGCATACGGCGAGCTCGCCAACCAAGACAACCTCGACCCGAACAAGGCTGACTATGGCCAACCAGATTGCGCCGTAGATGCGAACTGCAGCAAATGGCCAAGCACCAAATGTATGAAGATCGTGTTGGGCTACGAAGACGGTTTTTTATTCAAGGTCGGTGCGAGTGGTAAACCCAAGTGCATCAAGCGAGATTGGGGAAGTCCTGCTTTGAAAAATACTTGCCCCTGAACCCTGCGCTCAAAGCAGCAGCCATTGAACAGCCAAAACGCTCGCGACTGCGCCGACGATATCCGCGCTAAGACCAGCCGCTACGGCATAGCGTGCGCGTGTGATGCCAACTGAACCAAAGTAGACCGCTAGTACGTAAAAGGTCGTCTCAGTCGAGCCATTCATGGTCGTCGCAATGAGACCAATCGCACTGTCAGCGCCGTGGGTCTTGGTCAACTCAGCGGTCACCGCGAAAGCACCCGAACCGGTCAGTGGCCGCAAGATGGCGAGAGGTAGCACCTCCGCCGGAAAACCGATCGCAGTGAATACTCGCCCTATGGAGTTGACCATCGCGTTGACCGCTCCAGACGCCCTGAGCATCGACACAACGCCTAAGATGGCTACGAGGTAGGGGATGATGCTCAAAGCTAGGTCTAGGCCCTCTTTGGCGCCCTTGAGGAAGGCCTCGTAGACCTTGACCCCTCGGATGGCGCCAAACAACACCATCGCAGTGATCAGGCCAGGTAAGATCCAAGCGCTGGCTCGACTTCCAAAAAGATGCACGCATACGACCAGTGCAATCATGACTGCGACGATCATAAGTAAGGGGAGCCAACTGTCTTCGCTCTGGATTCTCGGCTCTTGGACTTGAGGATTTCCGAGCCCTTTGGACGACGCGCTTTGCTCCGTCGACGGCTCCGGTGGCCTCGACGCGAACCAAGGCATCCTGCGCAGCACGATAGCCGCTGTAACGCCAGCTAGGGTCGATGCTCCCGTAGCGAGCAAAGTTGTCGGTAAGATGGCGGCGGGGTCTTCGGAGCCAAGTCCAGCGCGAAGCGCGATGATTCCCGTCGGTAAAAGCGCCAGCCCACTGGTGTTGATCGCCAAAAACAGGCACATCGCGTCGCTCGCTTCATCCTCTCGAGGGGCGATCTTCGATAGTTCCGCCATCGCTTTGAGGCCAAAAGGCGTTGCGGCGTTTCCCAAACCAAGGGCATTTGCGGCAAGGTTCATGATCATCGCGCCCATCGCTGGGTGATCGTGTGGCACCTGGGGAAACAAGCGCACCATCAAGGGTCGAATCGCGCGCGCCATGAGCGCCAAACCGCCACCGGCTTCAACCACCGAGGTCAATCCCAAAAAGAAGATGATCGAGCCCGCTAACGACAACACGAGCTCCACCGCCGATTTGGCTCCATTGAGCGCTGCCATACCCACGGCGTCAGCCTGTCCATTGACAGCGGCAAACACAGCGGCACAGACAACCATCAAGACAAAGGCGACGTTCATGCGGTTAGTATTGCATCTGTTCGGTCGCTGTCGAGGTCTCAGCAGATCCCTTCGCTAGGCGTACGGCTTTGCCAGTCTTGCTTGTCTTGCGCAGCGAGGCGCGCGATGTCTTGCATGATCGACTCAATCAATGCCGTTGGCTCACTATCTGAGCGGCTCCTAACGAGCTCACCGACTTGCATCGGCCCGCCAAATCGAATCCGAATGAGTTCTCCTCGAGTGCCTCAACGACGGAAATTTCTTCTGGCCAGGCGATGAACGTCATTGCTCGCCCCGAGCACGAAACAAGGCACAACCACGACATCTGGGTCGCAAAGGGCTATGAGCTTGCCCGGTCCAGGCTTCGCTGCTAGCTGCTTGCAAGGATCGTCGAGTAGACTTCTCGTGCCCTCTGGATCAATGCCGATGACGGTTGCCTGCTCGATCACTGCGGCGATCTGTTGAAACCCAACTGGGTTGAGCTCTTTGCGACGCTCATCACGACAGATAGGAGGTCACATGCTGCCTCCGCTAACCAAGAGATGGACAATCATGCCGATGGGGTTGTCATAAAACAACTTCTCACGCACTGGAAAAACAACCGCTTCATCAAATGAGGCGCTTTGTCATAGAGCAAGTCACTGGCGACATGCATATCAAAAAAACAAGCGATGATTGCTCAGCAAATTCATCACTTTTGGCGCCTAAAGCTCACGAATGATAGAGATGATGGAGCTCATAGAGCCGACTGGAACACAGACTCACGTAAGCCTGGACCACGTACCACATAAAGAGGTAGCCCAGGTCTTTGAGACCGTTGTTGGTATTGAGCGGTATGGAACAATGCTAGGGCGATCTTCTCAAATCCCCGCAAGAGCTTGCTAGGGAATTGACGAGCTCCAGATGAACGTAACCAAGAACGTGACATGTTGCTGCCCTAAGTCAGAACAACAACCTCATTCACGCCTCGGCCTCACCATCTTCGTCGTGTCCGCTACTCTGGAAGAGATATCGATTACAGTAAGGGCACTGCACCAGACTTGAGCCGCGCAAAATTGCCTCGATGAGTCGCGGCGGCGTGTTCATCTGACAGCCACCGCACGCGCCGTCGATAACCGCCACGACAGCAACAGAGTCTCGAGCCTTAAAGATCTTGTCGTAACGACGCACTAGACGGCGATCGATCTGACTGACGATCGCCTCTCTACGCACGTTAACCGCACCAATACGCTCGTCCATGCTACTCAGGGCGTCGCGGTTGGTAATCTCTTCTGATTCAGCTGCAGATCGAAGGTCTTTGACCTTTTCGTCTTCGACCTCAATCGTGCTGCGGAACTCTTCAATGGCCAAATTGAGACGCTCAATCTCGTCCTCTCGGTGACCAATGTTCTTGCGGATGTTGTCCAACTCGCGATTGACAGCGACATATTCTCGCGAACGTGACACACCGTTGAGCTTAACCTTCGCCTTTTGCAGCTTGTCTTTTTCCAGATCAAGGTCGTTAGTCTTTTTGGCGTACCAGGTCTCCGCCTCGCCGAGCTTTTCACGCATTTCTATCAGTTGAGCGTCGCGCTCTTCGAGCACCGAGTTCAGCTTCGTGAGATTGCCGAGCATCGAGTCGCGACCCTCGCGTACATCGCGGATATCGTCATCGATAGCCTGCAACTTTCGCAAGACGTCTAAAATCTGAGTCGGTTCAGTGACTGCAGCCATGTCTGCCTCTCCGCCGCGTTAAATGTTGTGACGCAACCCGTTGGTCTTCGCCAACCGTCGCCCCCGGGGGCGCGGTGGGCCCACCTGGATTCGAACCAGGGACCAGCCGGTTATGAGCCGGCCGCTCTAACCGCTGAGCTATAGGCCCCTGCCACCCGGAGTGGCGTGAAGTTACGGCAAGACCTCAACGCCATTCGAGAGGACGTTGTCTTCTCCTCCATCGCTGATGTCAAGCATTCGAGGGTCTCAAGCTCACAATTCTGATAATTTTCTCGTCTGAGCCTTACTGTCCACCATCGGAGAATGGCTTCAATATCTTCGCGCGATTGTTATGCCGCAGCTTACGTAGGGCTTTCGCCTCGATCTGACGGATACGTTCTCGGGTCACGCCGAACTGTTGGCCAACCTCTTCCAAAGTATGATCCGAACGCTCGCCGATTCCAAAGCGCATTCGAATCACTTTTTCCTCACGAGGAGCCAGGCAAGCCAGGCTTTTCCGGACTTTCTCTTCGAGTGCGGCCATGGTCACAGCATCGACTGGACTAACCGCTTTTTTGTCCTCGATGAAATCACCGAGGTGGCTGTCTTCTTCTTCACCAATCGGGGTCTCGAGACTGATCGGCTCTTTGGCGATCTTCAGGACTTTTCGGACCTTGTCGATCGGCATTTCCATTTTCGCGGCCACCTCTTCAGGTGTGGGCTCGCGTGCCAACTCTTGTTGTAGATAACGGCTCGTACGGATCAACTTGTTGATCGTCTCGATCATGTGAACAGGGATTCGGATGGTGCGAGCCTGATCGGCGATCGCGCGAGTGATGGCCTGTCGAATCCACCACGTCGCATAGGTCGAGAACTTGTAGCCTCGTCGATACTCGAATTTGTCGACAGCCTTCATCAGACCAATGTTGCCTTCTTGGATGAGATCCAAAAACTGCAGCCCACGATTGGTGTATTTCTTGGCGATCGACACCACCAAGCGCAGGTTGGCTTCGACCAACTCACTTTTCGCCTTGTTGGCAACCCGCTCACCGCGAGCGACCATTTCATATCGTCGACGAATATCATCTGGTTTGTGTCCAGCGGACTTGCTGGTCTCATCGAGGCTCTTTTTGTTGGTCTTCATGATCTTAAAGGCCGCGACAACCTCTTCTTTGGTCAAACCAATCTTACGCTCCATCCTCCGCAGGGTTGCCGCGTCCGCCTTGCGATAATCTCTAGACAAGCCGATGACTGTCTTCAAATCAAAGCAGGGCTCTGGTTTCTTTTTGCCCGCAGCTTTTAATCTTTTGATCGCTTTTTCCGCCAAAAACATCTCTTGTTGGGCAATCCGATAATCGGCGTCGAGCATGTCTTTCATGATGGCGCGAGCTTGCTCGATGACCTTGTCGTACTGCTTTCGATGCAAGCCAACGTCCAACAAGCGCTCGAGCTCGGCACGACGAGCCACCTGCTCGATGAAGCGATAGGAGACCGGCAGGCCCTCAAAACGTTCAATCACGGTCTTGTAGACACACTCCTCGATCCAGGCGGGCGAAATCGTCACGTAGTCATGATGCTCATTGTCTTCTAAAGGCAGCAAACGACCATCTTCACCCATCTCACGCTCAAAACGCGGCATCTCCAACTCAGGTTTTTTCGGCAGTTGATTGTGAATCCACATCAACGTGTCTGTGATCAGATCTTGCAGGTGCTGGCATCGATCTTGTCGCGCTGTGAACGAAGAACGAAATGCGGCCTCCGATGGATTGCCGATCATCACCTCGCTACGCAGCACCATCAGCTCTTTGAAGGGCTCGATGATGCTCTGCAGCGCCTGCGCTGCGGACTCTCTGTAACGTTTGCGCTGGGTCTTGTTGACCTTGGTCGGTAGACCATCGATCAACGCGCTCAACTCTCCGCTGTCGTCGCTCGGATCGAAAGCTTTGATCTGCTCAATGAGCAACTCGATAGCCCGAGAATCATCGAAAATCGCACGAAGCAGATCGTTGACGGGTCGAGTCGGCTTTTTCCGAGCCAAATCAGCACGAGCGGCCTCGGCTGGATCATCACTGCGAATGCGTTTTTTAAAGAGCCGCATGGCCTTAACCAAAGTCGCCATGGCATCCATCGGATCCAGTTTCGGCGATGAGCGACGAACACTCTTGAGATCTCTATGGACGATGTCCCGCAGTTGAGCGCGTCCCAAAGTCATCTTCTCTAGGGTATCTGCGACGACCTCGGTGAAATAAGGACGATAGACCTGCTCTTCTAAAAAGCCGTGAATCAACTTACGTTTGGCGGTCTCGCCCCGGGTCGACTTGAGCTTCTTTCGAAACTGCTCCATCCGATCGTGATAGTTCTCGAGGTCGTCGAGATCAGCGATCACATTTTTGCAGATGATGATCTCATCGGTACCGCCTTCACGGTCATCGACGCTCTTGACCAAATCTTTGAGCGAAAAAGGCGGGCGCTCTCCGCCGCGCTTGCTGTCTCGCAGCGAGGTCTCTTTGCCCTGAGCCTCTGCCTCGGCGATCTTTTTGCGGATCCCGCGATCTTTTTTCACAAACGAGATCATGTCTTTGGCGTTGTCTCGAAGACCGAGAAAGGCCTCGTATGTGAGCGTGGTCATCAACATCGAGGTCAGCACCTCGTGCTCACCCGTCTCAATGCGTTTGGCGATCGCAATCTCACCTTCTCGAGTGAGTAGAGCCACAGAACCCATCTTTCGAAGGTACATACGAACGGGATCATTGGTCCGAACGTAAGGGTCCTCGGTGTACTCGTCGTCTTTTTCCGACTGAGTCAGAGCAGCGCTTTGATTAAATGTCCGCAACTGGTTGAGGGTGCCTTCACGTTGATTGACTCGATTTTCAAGCAACAACACTTGGTTGGCTTTGAGCACCTCAACGACATCATCGATTGTCTGCCGATCGCAATCGATACCAAGGACCGCCTCGACTTCATCGAGAGATACGACACCCCGAGCGTGCCCTTTGGACACTAAGGCCTCGAACTTTTTTTGGTCCACATGTTCAATCATGACGAATCCTATTCTCAACTTGGGATGACAAAAACCATCGAGCAGGTGCAAAGCTGCTGATTTTTACGCTCTTTGTCGATTCCCCCTGGTGAAATTTGCGACTTTTTTTTCCAACACACGGATCTGACGCTCTATCTGCTGCTGTTTGGCGATGGGTTGATCACCCTTGATTGTCACCTTCAACAACTGACGTAACAATTGTAGTTCCAATTGATCGAGGAGCAGAACCACGTGGCGATGAGCACTGCGAGATGCGGTCAAATCATCGAACGTTCCATCAATCGGCGATGGCCTCGACAACTCTTTGAGCAAGAGTTGTCGTACGTCGTCATCGCGCAGCTCCTGGAGCCATAGATTCACATGCATCGGCGTAACTCTGGGCTGCGCGCTAGCCTGCTCGGCCAGCAGCAGCAGAGCCTCTCTCAGAGCTGCGTGTCGCAGCAAATTGTGCCGCTTGGAGTCTCTCAGTTCGGTTAGAAGCTGAGGAAAGCGCAGCGCAGTGACCACGACCTCAAGCTGCTTTTCAGGCACAACCAGCTGAGGCGTCATCGCTCGTGGCGAGTGGCCACTGTGAGAGCCCGACCGCTTCGATTGCGCCGAGTTGATCAACCGGTTACTGACCTCAATGCCTCGAGCCCTGAGTAGCTGACGAACTTGATCGACCACCAACTCACGACGAATCGGATCGACGATCCAAGGTAAAATTTGGCCAACCTTCTGTAGCAATCGAGTCTTTCCTGATGACGTAAATGAAGCGTCTTCCAGGAGCAAACAAACCCAAACGGTGATGATGTCATCAGCGCTCTTTAACGTCTGTTCAAAGGCGTCTTTTCCAGCTTTGCGCAGATAGCTGTCGGGATCATCGCCTTTTCGCTTGCCTTCGATGATTTCACCGGGCAGCAATACGGCATAGCCGTCCAAACCAGTCTCGATGCAGCGTGGGATCACCTCTTGGGTGGCTGCTCGCCCTGGACCGTCTCCATCGAAAACCAACTCGATGACATCAGCGACCTTTGCGATCTCGCGAAGTTGCTCAACAGTCACCTTTGTGCCGCTGGCGCAAACCGCGTGATCGAAGCCCTCTTGATGCAGCATCATGACATCGAGGTTGCCCTCGACCAACATGACTCTGCGCTGCCCCTTCGGTTGGCGACGGATGTTTCTCTTGACGTGATCGAGACCAAAAACGACGTCACCTTTTTTGTACAACGCCCTCGATTGATTTGGCTCTCCGATCCAAGTGTCCGGAGAGTTGAGGTATTTAGCGTTGTCATCCGCTGAAAGAGCACGGCCACCAAAACCGACCAAATCGCCCAATCGATTGCGAATGGGGTACATCAGACGATTGCGAAAGCGATCGATCAACCCCCCATTGCGCCCTGGTCTAGACAGGCCGGCCTGAACAATCAGATCTGCGTCAAAACCCTGATTTTGGAGGTAACGATTGAGCGCATCAAAACTATCGGGAGCGAATCCAACTTCGAAGCTCTCTAAAGTCGATAAGCTGAGTTCACGGCCACGATTGGCGTAAATTTTCGCCTCACGTCCTAGGCGTGGGTTGTGAAAGTTCTTGATGAACCAAGCATTGGCGGCCTCATTGCACTCAAGCAAACGGCCGCGGCGACTGCGCTCTTGCTGATAGCGGCGCTGGTCGGATTCGCTGAACTGCTCGTAGCGCAACTCAAAGCCGACGAGCTGGGCCATGTACTCGATCGCCTCTTTGAACGACAGGCTCTGCGTCTCCATCACAAATTGAACCGCATTGCCTCCGGCGCGACAACCGTGACAGTAATAGACCTTCTGGTCGGTGTTGATCGTAAACGACGGGGTGTTTTCGTTATGAAAAGGACACAGCCCCTTCATCGAAGGAGCGCGTCCGATGAGCTTCACGACCTGACCGACGACATGGGTCATGTCGGTCAATTGAAGTACTTCATCAATCGATTGCTGTGTGATCCTACCGGTCATCATACTCACAGCGTCGCGTATCGCTTCGATCACGCGCCGGTTCAGAAAGTCGTTTCCTCAGGGATCCAGTTTCGATGACCTTCGCTGGGACCGCCCGCGATTGATGGGGCGCTGTCACACGGAGCTGTAGGTTATCGAATCAGGCCTCAACCGCTCCGACGAAAGATCGAAGCGGTTGAGTTGTGTATCGGTCCCCTGATGGGTGTGTCAAGAGAAGACACGAAAGTTTTTGAGATGTTGGAGCCCTCTTTGTACTCCCACCTGAGGCCCCATTTTCATTTGAAAACTTTGAACTCACCCGCTTTGAGTTTCGAGACGTAGGCATTGAGGTCAGCACGAACACGTGGAGCGAGAAGCAATAGACCAATAATATTTGGGAATGCCATGCCGAGAATCATCAAATCAGAGAAGTCCAACGCGTTGGACATCTTCGATACGGCCCCGACATACACCATCACCAAGAATAGGACCTTGTAGACGATCGAAGAACGCTCACCGAAGAGATAGGTAAAGCAGCGTTCACCATAATACGACCAAGAGATCATGGTCGAATACGCAAACAAGAGCACGCAGACGGCCAACACCTTGGGAAACCAACTGATCACGGAGCCAAAAGCTTGGCTGGTCAAGGCGGCTCCGGATTTGGTGGCGACGAGAGCGGCGTTCTCAGGCGCGTCTACAGCGCCAGTAATGACGATGACAAGGCCAGTCATGGTGCACACCAATACCGTGTCGATAAAGGGCTCTAGGAGCGCCACAATGCCCTCTCGAACGGGCTCTTCAGTCTTGGCTGCGGCGTGGGCAATCGAAGCGGATCCAACACCAGCCTCGTTGGAAAATGCGGCGCGTCGAATGCCTTGAACCAACACACCCAACAAGCCGCCGTAGCCGGCGGTTGGAGTGAAAGCCTCGCCGACAATACGACCGATAGCGTCTGGAATTTGGCCAGCATGACTAATCAAGACAAAGAGCGCGGCGAGCACATAAATGGTTACCATCGCAGGAACGATCTTTTCAGCAACGCTCGCGATCGACTTAATCCCGCCGAGGATCACGACGCCAACCAACGCTGCCATAATCAGGCCGTACATGGTTTTGCTGAGCGCGAAGGGCAACACTTGTGAGATGGCCCCATAGCTCTGGCCAACCTGAAACATGTTGCCGCCGCCGAAGCTGCCGCCAATGCACAGCAGAGCGAATACGACGGCGAGAATTTTACCAAACACACCCAACCCCATCTCAGCCAATCCAGTGGCGAGATACTGCATGGGGCCACCACGGACATTGCCGTTGGTGTCTACGATCCGATATTTTACGCCCAGAGTGCACTCTGTGAACTTGCTCGTCATACCAAACAATGCTGCGACGACCATCCAAAACACAGCGCCTGGGCCACCGGCGATAACAGCCACAGCAACTCCGGCAATATTGCCCAAGCCGACGGTCGCCGACAAAGCGGAGGACAGCGCCTGAAAGTGGCTCACCTCGCCTGGTTCATTTGGATCATCGTAGCGTCCTCTGACCACATCGAGGGCGTGACGAAATAGGCGAACGTTCACAAAGCCCATGAAGAAGGTAAAGAACAAAGCTCCGAAAAAGAGCCAGGCTACGACCAGCGGCAATCCGCCGCCATTGGTCGCCGCTACGCAAGCCTCGGCAGGTTTGGCGGCCGGGTTTGCGCTGCGTAATTTATCAAAGACTTTAGAGTCCCACTTAGGTTTATCCACGGAGCATCCAGGCGCGATCAGGTCGTGATTGGTCCCTGGAATGGTCCAAAACAACACCGCTCCCAGTTGCCCAACAACCGTGCCAAAAACCGCGTCGACACGCTGTTCAAGAGACTTCTGAGCGGGAGCGGCTTCCGCCGCCGATGAGGACGCAAAACACGGGGTGCAGAGCAACGTCACAAGTATGAAGGTCAGCGATCGACGCACAATTCACCTCTCATGGTGGCCATGGCCTCAGCGGCGCTGGCTAGATATGGATGTCTTGGATGTATCCTGAGGGGCGAAAGGCGTCAATTTCGCCACCGCCGATGTCAACACAACATCCACATAGAGTGGCCCTTGAAAATGCCCACTGATACGCGGATTGATGCCCTCGGTGGCAATCTCATGACAGGCGCGCGCGCTGCATCGAAATCAGCTGTTAAATCGGCGCTCAATCAATAAGGCAAGCGGGTGATAATCTTCGCTCTCTCGCGGAGATCTCTGACGATCCGCAGTCCCTCAAGGTAGTACTTTCGCTCTTCGAGGCGCTTGCGAATTTCATCTTCCAGTTCATCGTAGGATTTGATGCGCGAGTCGTTTTTCTCAATCAAACGAATCACGTAATAACCCCAGCGGGTTCGGATTGGCTTGTGAACTTGGCCTACTTTGAGCGCAAAGGCAGCTCTCGCTATTTTGACTTCGCTGCTTGAATGCGTCAGGTGCATCGGGCTTCGTAGAGGCAGGTCTTTGGCCTTCGCAGCGACCATCTCAAAATCCTCGCCCTCAGTGAGCTGCTGATAGACTTCGTTGGCCTTGCCCTCACACTTGGCTAGCACTTCAGGCGCTGAGTTTTGCTGACAGCGAATCAAGATCGGACGGACATCACGGGACTCGTCTTCAGTCCAAGAGTTATTGTTGTTTGCGTAAAAGGTCCGCATTTCAGCCCGGGTCACAGTGACGTTGCCCAGCTGCTCCACGAGCTTTTTCGACATCCGCTCTTTACGCACCTGGGACTTGAGTTGGTCGATACTCAGGTTGTTGCGCTTCAAAGAAGCGCGAAAGCGAACCTCGTCAAAACGGCCTTCAGCGTCGACGTACCGAGAGGTGTAAGTGCGATACGCTTCTTCGAACTCCGCCTCGGTCAACACAACTTGTTCTCGAGCGATGGCTTGATTACGCAATTCTTGTTCGATCTGGCGGTTCAAAATATTGCGAGCGATGTGCTTGACGCGATCTGGTGGTACACGCACACCCGATCCAACCAAACGAGCCAGTTCACGGTTAAAGCTCGAAGCGGTCAAGTCACGACCGTTGACAGTGGCGACAGCGCCAACAGCTGGCTGAATCCCTGCAGGTAGTTTGACCTGCTCAGGTGCAGGGGCCTCATCTTGTTCAGCAGGAGCGGGAGCGAGATTGTCTGACTTTGGGGCAGCCGGGGCTGCTTTCGCTGCAGACGGCTCTGTTTTCGAGCATCCCCAAGCCATTGGAATCAAGAGAGCTATTACCGTTACACGAAACATCGATCGGGCTCCTGTACTTGTCATCCACTCAATCATGCTCAAGACCTGTAGGTTCGATGTCAAAGCAACCGGCGAGGCGCGCTCTTTCATCCTGTGGCTGCACTGCATCTAGATTCACTCCATGAATTCTAGAGCATCGTTGAGCCCCTGAACACGCTTGGCCAATTCCTTAGCCTTAGCAGAGTTTGATTTGTCTTTTTTCGCGAGAGTTAATGCCGTCTCACAAGCGCTCTTGGCGACCATCACCTTCGCTTTACTACCGGAGCGATGTGCTTGATTGATCACGCAGCGATTGTAGTGCCCCTCGAGGCGCTCAGGGTACTCCGTGACCACTTGATCCAAAACCTTCAGCGCCTGGGTGACGTTGGCGCCCTTGGGGCCTTTGGTGTCTTCGAGCCGCCTCAAAGCTACCGGTGAGGTCACGCGAGCCCAATAGTGCTTCGGATCTCGGGCGAGAACTTCATTGAGGAGTTTATTGGCCGACTCTAAATCCAAGCGTTTGATCTGAACGGAAGCCATGTTCAGCAAGGGATCGGTGGTCGAAGTGTCGGCCTTCGCTGCCTGGCTGAATCGAACCATGCCCTTTTGAATGTCTCCGCTTTTGATGCGAGCCAAGCCCATCATGGTTAGCAGTTGAGAGTTTTTATTCATCTGCGGGAAGAGATACTGTCCGGCAGATGCGACCATGCAGGCCATTCGATATTGACCGAGCTCGTAATGAGCGAACGCGAGACGTCGATACATCGCCGCGACGTCTACCTGAGCGGCGCTTTGAGCCGCCTCTTGTCCTGCGACTTTGACCTGAGTGACCTGTCGTGTCCGCTCGAAGAGTGCTCTACGAAGCTCTTTGATGACCGCTTTGGCGCTCTTTTTACCCTGCCAAGTCACTTCACTCATGCCAACGGTGAACTCGGGCATGGTCGCTTTTTGAGCGAAGCTCTGATCGAGCTCCTTTAGCGAATCGAGGGCCTGCTTCCAATACGAGTCAAAGGCATACTTCTCAGCGGCGCGCTTGAGAGCGGAGCGATACAGGCTCTTGGCACGATCGTAAAATGGCGCTGCTTTCTCCGCAGTCTTGGTCTTCCATTCATCGATGAGTTCGTCTCGTCGCTTAAATGCTCTAGGCACTGGCAGATTCTCCATCGACAAACCGATTTCGTGCTGCGCCCGTCCACGACGCGAAGCAGCAGCCGCGATCCATCGCTCGTTTTTCGAGCGCTCAACGGTTTCGTAGTGTTTGTCAGCGAGCAGCGCCTCTTTGGACTTTTTAGCGGCCACCTTACTGGCTTGTTTCAAGTTTCGAGATCGCCCTGAGATACTGAGCATCCGCTTGAAGTGAAACTCACCGCGCAGAAACTCAGCTTGAGCGATGGCGGCGCGCCCCAAAGGGTGTAGCTTTTTGAGCTTGCGCTCTTCGGCGAGTTGATTGGCGATGGTCTCGACCTGTGTCAGATACTTGAGCGCTTTTTTCTGGCCGCGCCGAATGTTCATCCAAGCGTTGGCGATATTCGACAGGGCTGCCAGTTGAAGGTACTGGGGCAAGTCGTCTCGACTGCGAACGAATCCATAAGCCGCCATAATCGCCTGACGCCACTTTTTCTGACGGAGATAGATGACCGTCAGTCGATAGGCCATCTCGGCAGCCTCAATCGCATCTTGTGGATCGGGATCTTCGCCCTTTTTCAGGCGCTTGGCCTTCATCTTCAGCGAGCGAAACCCGTTGGCGACCACCAAGCGATCTTGCCCCAACCCATCGCGAATGATGGCGGCACGTTGCAGCGCGGCCTTGGACAGATCAGCTTTGGGAAACGTATCTGCCATCTTCTCGTAAGTGGAAGCAGCACGTTTGAAATCAGCCGTTTCACGATAGATCTCTCCGATCAAATACAGAGCCTCTGCGGCACGGGGATCTCGTGGGTAGGTCTTGGCGATCTTGCGGTAGATGCGAACCACAGCCGGCATGTCGCGTACACGACGATAAAAATCAGCGGCGCCAGTCATAGCGCGCACCGCGATGTTGCCTTTGGGATATTCCTTCGCGTACTTGAGCAGACAAGCAGCAGCTTTGCGTGCCTCGTCTTTGAGCTCTAAGCAACGGTTGTAGTCCTCATTTTCCTTAATCGAGGTGAGGATTTGCCCCAACTGACCTCGATTAAAGCGTTGATCGGCGATCAGCTGATTGGTCCATTTGATCAGGTTCTTGCCGTCTTGACCTAAACTAAAGCTCGATAGCATCAGGCGAGCTGCGTCTTTGGCGAGCTTGTGGCTGATGTAGTTGGTGACGAAGTTCGCAAACATCTGTCCGGAGCGCTCGAACTGATTGTGCCGGTAGTAGAGCCTCGCCAAGACGAAAAGAGCCTCAGGGACGTCCTCCACCTTGTTTTGGCGCTGAGCGATCTCAACGTAACGTTCGCAAGCGTTGGCGATCCGTTGTTTTTCCGGTCGCATCTTGCGCGCTTTGTAGATCTCATCGTCGCCTTTTGCTGCCGTCTCTTCGTTGAGTTTTTGGGTCTTGAGGTAACAGATCAACGCGCGGTGAGCGCTCGGCTCAGCGTACTTCCCTTGAGGACCTCCGCTGTCGATGACGGCCTCATATTCAGCCGCTGCTTTCTTCCAGCGCTCTAACTGAAAGAGCGCCAAAGCATGATTGTGCCGCATGTCATATGCGAACTTGTGCTTGGGAAAATAGCTCAAATAGCTCAGATAGACCTTTTCGGCGTAAGCCAAGGTCTGTTTGTCGAGGGTGCGCTCAGACTCAGCGTGATAGTTCGAGGCGATCTCAGCGAGAAGCACCGCGACCTCTTGGCTACGCTTGTGCTGGTTGCCATGTTTGAGCAGCCCTTGGCTGAGTCTCTCGATACGGCTGATGGTGCCTGCCAACTCTCCCTGCTTGTAGGCGTTGTCGACCGCTCGGAACAGAAACTCGATGACCTCAGGCTCCTCCCAGCGTCGCTTGATTAAGGTGTCGAGCACAAAGTTGGCCTGGCCGTAGCGTGAGGTCACCACATAATAGTCGGCAAGCTGCGCTAAGAGACGATTGACCGCCTTAGGCAGGGTCTTTTCAAAGAACTCCAAAGCCTGCTTTGGGTCTCCATATTCCGACCATGAGCGCACCATGTACTTGGTGCCATCATCGAGAAAGTTGACCCGCCCTTTGGCTTCGTTGAGGGAATATTCAATCACCTTTACGAACGACTGGGTCGCGACGCGGTAGTTCATCCGGTTGTAATGAATCCAAGACTCGTAGTAGAGCGCCCAACCATAAGCGTTGGAACGAGGATACTTTTTGACCTTCGCGAACCACTTCATGGCTTGACCGCCCTGGTTCTTGCCAAAATAGTAATTCCCAATCCCAAAGTAGGCATCCGGTAGATAGGTACTCTGCGGTCGTTTGCGGACCAGACGCATGTATGAATCTACGGATTCGCCGTGTCGGCTCACTTCGGCGAGATGAAATCCCAAAGCATAGAGCACTTCATCGAGCTTGTTGTAATTCGGAAAGCGGCGCTCAATCCGCTTGAGAAAGTCGATCACCTGACTCTTGGTCCCTCGACTTTCTTCGAGCAAGTTTTGCTGTTCGATCTTCAAGCGCCTAGCGAGCCCTTGGTTCTTTTGGCTCTCAGCCTCAGCGATGCCGACGGTGTAGTAGGTGTCATATGCCTCGAGTTCGTAGGCGAGGGCTCGATCCCAGAGGACGTAGCTCAACTCAAGCAAAGTGTCGGCTTCGCTCGGAGAACCTCGCTCGATGTCCAAGAGCTCTTTGAGGATTTCAATCTCATCGTCGATATCTTCGACTGAGGCACGACCCTTCAGGGCGGCTCGATTCGCCGCGAGTCGACGAGCAACTTGTTTTTGGGCATGAGTTTTGGGCTTGGCTTGGGCTGCTTTTTTGTCTCGGTTAAAAAGCGCGACTTCACCCGACACTTTGCCTTTCTTGTTTTTCGCTGCGCTCGGAGACTTGCCCTCTTTGGTTGTCTTCGCAGCGCGCTTTGAGCGCCGAGACTTACGCGACCTAGCCTCAACACCATCGACGCAGAGCATCGTCGTCGCGCAGACGGCTGCGATCAAAAAGCAGAACAATCGGCGTGTCATGTCCGCTCCTATTTGCCCGATTTGGCGGCTGAAGCCGCGACCGGTTTGCGCCCCTTCCAACCCGATGGGAAGTGCTTTGGTTTGCATTTGGACTGAATTTGGTAGGTGTAGCCGCCCAGTTCATCGCGCCAATAGGTCCCGTCGAAGGGCCACACGACGTGTTCAGCATCTTTGTTTCGCGGTTTGCTCACCGAAGCCGCGGTCTCAGCCATGGCTCGACGTACTTTGTCGTTGATGCTGTTTCGACGGGCTTTGAGCGTCTCGTATTTGATACGCAGCCCCTGCCGAATAATCTCTGTGAGCTCTTGGCGGACCTGGGTGAGTCGCAATCGAGCCATGGCTCCAGCCTCGCTAATCATCACGTTTCGGACTCGACCGAGGTCGTCAATCAGCTTCTGTGCGGTCTTCGGTGCGTCCGTGTTGCGTTTGAGCTTTTGCAGCCGACGTTGTTCCGCACCAAGTTTCGAGACAAGAGTGAACATTCGCTGCAACTCTTTGTCGTTGAGCGCGGCGTTGAAGATACGGCGAAGGGCTACGCTGAGCTCTTCTTTTTCGCCAGCCAAGCGAGCCAGGTACCAGTAAAACTCAGCATCTGTGCGGTCACCACCGAGCTGATTGTCTAGCTCTTTACGCAAGGGTTTGTAGTCACGCAAAAAGCGTTGCACGACCACCAGGGTCTCTGGAAAGCGACAGGTGCGAAACAAAATCAACGCTTCGAGCACTCGCGCCTCTGGGTAATAGCGATCCTCAAAGTAAGGCGAGTTCAGGGTGTGTAGTTGTCCGAGGACTCGGTCGAATTGGCGCAAGTGAAAATAGGTCCATCCCAACTCAAAAAGCGAGTCCAGCCAAAAGCTCGTCCCCTCTTTGATGCGGTCGTAGTAGCGACCGGCCGCCTCGTGCTTGCCCTGAGAGAATAGCAAGCGCCCAAGCGCCGTGAGAGCGCGCTGCTCGTAGGGGCCATAATAGTCAGGCCGACCAACTCGGTCCGCGAAGCGCAGTAAATCTTTAAACGCATTCAGACCCAGGCGATATTGTTTTTTCGCAGCGTAAATCACCCCCATGAGGTAGCGAGCCTTGAGATAAAACTCGCCCGCAGTCGGCAAAGTGACCCGCAACTTGCTCAACGCGCTGTCATATTCTTGAGCATCAAAGTGATAACGACCGAGCAAATAGTTCAGCTCGGGAAGGTCCTTGGCGCTAAAGACCACACTCTTGGCCTCATTGAGTCGCTCAACGGTCGCGAGGTTGCCCGGCAGGACACGTTGAATGGCCAAGTAAGAAGATATTTTTTCCTTGTAAAATGAATGTCCTGGAGCAACGCGTACGGCATCCAGACTACGCAGGGCTGACTGATAGAGCTCCAGCTTCATCAGCGCCTTACTCATCAGCATCTGAGCTGCACTGCGATCGGCAGATTCAACCGACAAGGTAGGAATCAGCTTGGCCAGCTTGGTGAACGCGTCGTAGTACAGACCATCGCCGAGCAGCTCACTGGTGTGTTCGAGTTCAGGGTGAACTGCGTTGACCGTCTGTGGTGCCAACAAACACAACGACGCGGACAAAACCATAGAGGTCAGCACGACCGTCAGGCAGCGAGGGAGAGCATACGCTCGGAGCATCGTCGTGGCCTCCAGCAGGCGCTGTCACCGTTGACAGCGTTGTGTGGGTACTTGCGAGAGTAGCGCCGATCTTAGCGCAACAAAAGGGACGAGCGACTCAGCGGAACCAATGACTTGGATTTTGCGCTCGTCCGTTCTCCCGTACCTCAAAGTATAAATAGCGTCCTTTCAAAGACCCAGAGGCCCCGACCATGGCCAAGCGCTGTCGTGGTCGTACCACTTCACCGACCTCGACTTGGATCGACTCCAGATGCGCATAGACCGTATGCCAACCGCGCCCATGATCTAAGATGACTGTGTCTCCATACCCCGTCAGCCAGCCGACATGAGCCACTCGCCCGGAAGACACAGAACGAACGGGACCTGTTGCGCCTCCAGGAACGCGCAGATCGATCCCACGATGCCAAGTCGAGGTCCCGAAGACCGGGTGGCGATTGGGCCCGAAGGGCACTTCAAGGACATAACGAGACAGCGGTGGCAACACTTTTCCTTTGAGACGACCGAAGGGATATCGACGCTCCAACCATTGGCTCAGGGTTTTGATCTTATCTCTCAGGGCGACATTGGCAGCGTCCATGTCTCGGCGAGCATGATCGTTGTAAATCGGGTCGGTGCGGATTTGGCCGAGCAATGCCTCTTTATCGTGCCGTTTCGTTTGTAACGAGACCCGTTGTGCGTGCAACTCGTCATTGACCTTGGCGAGATCGGCGAGCTTGTCATCTCGAGATCGCGTCTCAGACAACAAGGTCGCCAAGTGTTCGCGATAGCGCTCGAGGCGCTGTTGATCCGCCCCGACAAGTTTCCGAAGCACACGAGCTTTAACCACCGACTGCGCAAAAGACTCCGCGGAGAGTAAAAAGCGCAACTCTGGCACTCTGCGTAGGCGAAGCAAGGCTCGCAGCCTGGCTCTCACTGAGACGCGAGCTCGTTGAAGTCTACGAGCAGACTCGGCCCGCCGAACCTCGGCCGCTCGTAGACTTTCAGTCACCTCGGCTCGCTGCGCAGCAAGACGTCCAAGTCTTTTGTCGATGCGCTCTGTCTGTTGATCCAGAGTGTCCAGACTCTGAAGCAATCCAAGTTCGCGAGCGAGTGCCGATTTATATCGTTGATACAGTGCCTCACGAGCGGTTTTTTCAAGATTCGCTGGGACGACTGGAGCTCTTTTGGGGCCTAGGGCTCGTGTCGGTGTCATTGCCCGAGGCGCTTTGACTTGCGCGACGCCGGTAGACGCCACCAACAGCGCCCAGGCGCATAGCAATGGGGACACCATTCGCATCAAATTACACCCTCAAATATCGGCCAACGCTGACACCGCTGGCCAGCAGTCCCAGTAGCGGACCCGCAACCAGCAGCCAGATGATCATCCCAGCTGGCAGTAACGACCAATCTAGATGAATCCGATAGACATCGCGCACAAGTGCGTAGAGTTCGCTATGTAGGGCACTGAGAAGGCCCATAGCGACGACCGCCCCAAACAAACCTTGAGCGGCTCCTTCGATGAGAAATGGCGCTCGAATAAATCGCGGTGTCGCCCCCATTAGAGCGAGAATCTCTATCTCCTCACGTCGACTATATACGGCCAAACGGACAGTACTAAATACGAATAGCAATGCACTAGCGAGCAAAATCGAAGCCACGACAAAACCGACACTTCTGACGATCTCTACAATCGCGAAGATGAGGCGGAGTTTGTCGGCGCCAAAATCAACATCTTCGACCGCTTCAACACCTTTGGTCTTCTCCGCCCATTGAATCAGCGCTTCGAGGTCATTTCTAGAAGCCAAACCACTGTCGAGTTCTAGCTCCAGCACCGCCTGTCCCGGAATCGCCTCTTGATCAAGCCCCGCAAGAAGCGCTGGATCCAAGAGTTTTCGATTACGCTCTCGGTCAGCCTCACGGGTCAAAAGGCGAACATGCGTCACTCCCGGGTGACTCTTGACCCGCTGCTCAATCTGACTGGTGCGCTGCGATGAAGTGCCATCCGAGATGTACACGGAGATGGTCAAACGCTCGCCTAGTTGATCGATCAAACGCTCTGCGCCGAGCATCCCCATCGCCAAGACACCAACAACCGACAGACTCACCGCAAGCGTCAAGACGCTAATGGCCGCAAGCCAGGGTGAGGTCCGAAGCAGACGAAGCGCCTGCTGCAGAAAGTACAACACTCGGCTGATGGGGTTCACGACTCCTCCGTGGACTCAGAACTTTGAGACTGGCTAGCGCTACCAGTCGAGGACACGTTGGACTCAGTCCAGCCCTGGGGTTTGATACCCGAACCCGGAGAGTCACCTCCATCCCTTCGAGGGTGATCATGGAGCAACCGCCCTGATTCCAACTCGAGCGTCCGCAGTCCGTAACGCTCAATCAATGCTGTATCGTGTGTGGCGACGAGCACGGTCGTCCCCCGACGATTGATCTCCATGAGCAGTTCCATGATTTCTTGGCTCATGAGCGGATCGAGGTTTCCAGTCGGCTCGTCGGCCAACAAAATCGCTGGCTCATTGACGATCGCACGGGCGATTGCGACTCGCTGCTGCTCGCCTCCGGATAGATCTTTGGGATATGCGTTTCGGCGTAGATCGAGCCCCAAGGCCTCAAGTAAAGAGCCGATTCGCCGCTCCGACTCCTTTTTACCAACCCCAAGAATTTCCATGCCGATGGCCACATTCTCCCAAACAGTTCGGTTGGGGATGAGCCGAAAATCTTGAAAAACAACGCCGATATTACGCCGTAAATAAGGCACTGAGCTGTCTCGCAGTTGATGGACATTGCGCCCGCCGATCAAGACCTGACCTTCAGTGACGCGTTCCATCACCATGAGCAAGCGGAGCAATGTGGTCTTGCCCGCTCCACTGCGACCGGTCAAAAAGACGAATTCGCCTTCACGCACCCGCAAGGTGACATCTACCAGCGCTTCATTACCGCCCGCATACCGCTTTTGGACTTGGTACAGTTCGATCATGTCGTCGTGAGTCCACCTTTATCGTCGTCGATACCTCTTCGATTAGCACGGGCAGCGATGTGAGGACAAGCGTCTCGACGTCACTATGCTCCCCTTCGACCCATGATCAATGGAAATTTCTGGACGAGTTGCCACAAGTCGACAAAATCGATGCGATGGCTAGCCGCTCACAGATGAGTCCATCTGGGGTGGGAGGCCGAGGGATACACTGCAACGATCAAGGTCTTGATCGCCAGAGGACTCCCGTCGCGAACCTTTCGATACGATGTATCGACATGGTTCAAAAAATGAAGGTTCACCGAGGGGTGGATGAGGAGAGCCAAATGAAGCACTTACGCAACCCGTTGCTATTTGCTATCGCGGTTACGCTGTTTGCGTCCCCGACACTAGCAACCCAAACTCGTATCAACAGCCTGAGCGCTGGAGGTGCCGAGAAGGCGTACACGATTCGTGACCAAGCAAATATCTGGCTATTGCCACAGTTCTTGCCTGATCACTTCAATCAAGTTGACGTCGACAACGCATCAGGGACCGCATACGGCACCATGAGTGTGCGCTATGCGCTCACCGACGATGCGGTCTTACTGCTCTACGGAGCCCGGTCCCCATCGGGTACAGTCGTTCAGGCGGCTTCGCCCCTTGGATCTGCAAATACAGC
>PBTG01000119.1 GCA_002726535.1 Myxococcales bacterium
CGCGAAATACGAGCCAATCTTCCAGCTGGTCTCGAAGTACAGTCCGTTGACATCAAGCGCATCGCTGTCTTTGCGGCCCAGGACGGCCTGTAACTTGGTTCGGTTGGCAAGATCGACCGAATTGCCACTGGAGTTTTGGCCGCTCAGGTATTGGATTCGTTGAACCTCATAGAGGGTATCGAAATAGCTCGGCAGGTAGTTGCGATCGAAGCGACGCAACTCCAATCGAACCCGCAGAGCGTGGAAGGGATCTTGATGTGGGCCTCGACGCATGAAGTTCATCCGCAACAGGTGCCCCCAAGACAGCCCTTTGGAGCGAATCGCGCGGGTTGGAATGTTGCTATAGGTCGGGTTTAATGGGTCATCTGTGGGCACACCTGACTCTAAAAAACTCAGGTCGAAGTAGGTCTTCCAATCGACGTTTTCGGTGTCGATGAGCTTCATTTCCACGGAAGTGCCGTAGCTGACGACCTTGCTCGCCACATACACCGGCTGAAAAGACTTCTGATCGATCAACAGTTCGTTGTCTCGACGCCCATCGTTGTCAACATCTTGGCTGTCGAGGCGATTGCGTAGAGGTGCGTTGACATCAGCGGTGAAGGTCGCGCCGATGGAAAACGAGCGCAGGAAGTAGTTTTTCCGGTTGATAAGAGACAAAGGCTTGAAGAACACCAGAGCGCCCATCACCGTCGGGCTCGTGACGTCGTTGATGTAAGCCTCAAATCCCCCAAAATCACCGAAGGCATCCAACTCAGCGCTGACGCGTCTTCGGTTGAGGTCGAGGTTGGGGTTGTAGCGCTTGAGGACCGTGCCGTGACCGATCGAGCTGGCCTTAAACTGATTGATGTCGAGGTAAAAATGCTCCTCTTTACCGCCGAAGTTAATGTAGCGAAGCACTTGCGCAAAATCGGTAGCTTCATCCCAGTCTTGCGACCGAATACTCCCAGCGTTGTTAAAGCGTCCATCGGGCCGGGTATCGAGGAACTCGACGCGAAGCGGAATGGCGAAGGACAGCGACAACTCGCGGCCAATCAACTCGCGTGTGTAGTTGATCTCGGGTCGAATGAGGGCGTAATACACTTCTCCGAGTCGCTGTGGCCCGATCACGATACCGAAACGGTTTTCCCATGGGGTGATGCCGGTGGCACCGACGTTGGCCAATTCGCCTTCAATGAAGCGACGGTCGCCACGAGCTTTTTTGGGGCGCTTCTTCTTGCCCTTTGAAGCTTTTCCCTGCCGATTTTGGGTTTTGAGTTGAGTCTTAGCCTTGAGATTCTTCTTGGATTTTAGCGCCTTGGAGTCGGTTTTGGAGAGATTCGACGGCTTCGCTTGCCGTCGAAGCGTCGCGACGGGGGGCGCTGGCTTGCCCTTTGAACTGAAGGATGGAGCTTGGGTCGGCGCCCTGGGGTTTGGCGTCACAACACGCGGGGTCGCAGGTGGAACCGGCGTAGGCTTCGCCAATGGCGCTGGAGGCAAAGGCGGCGGCGCTGCAGAGGGAGGTGGAGGCGCCACTGGCTCATCGCCCGCTGGATCTCCAGGGGGAGCGATATGTGGCGAGTTGGATGGGTCCGCTTTTTGCTTTGCTTTTTTATCAGCCTTCGGGCTTGAAGGCGCCGGTTTAACTGGGTTTGCTGCGGGCGGAGGTGGAGGTGCCGGCGTAGGCGCGAGCCCCCCAGTCTTCGACCCGATCCCGGCTGACACGCTCACTGACCACAATACGGTCAGTACAAAGGCTAAGATCCGTTGGCTATACACAGTCCATCACCAGAGACGTCGTAGCGACTGCGCCACTTCGACTTCGATGAGGCGACCCCGCAACAGAGGATATAAGACCCATTGAGTGTGGCACGAGACGCCCCATCAAGCTACCCCATAATGACGCGCTGAAGAACTCGCCGAAGCGTACGAACAAGCTCATTGCCGAGGCAAGCAGACGACTCGGCTACAAGGCTGATAGCGTCTTCCGAACACAGCTATCGGCTTTGAGGCTCTTGGCTTTATTTTGCGCCTCAGCAACTGCTTTGGATCGCGCGGCACCGAGAGGAAGCCCCGTGTAGAGCAAGTCGACTTTGGCCTTTTCGAAGCCTCCGTCGGCTTGACATAGGGCTGCGCTGAGTTCGAGTAGACAACCACGTCCATGAGCTTGGCCGATCAAGTAACCGGCTACGTTGCGACCACCAATCCATTTGGCGTGATGAGAGACGACATCACACTTGCCCCCGGTGCGTTGAATCTCGCGATCGACCCAACGAGCCAAGAAGAGATCGGCGACCTCACGATGCTCGAACCTCCACTCTTCGACGCCAGCAATGGGCTCAAAAAGCGCGGACTGTAAAATCTTCTCGCAGATGTATTGGCGTTCAATCGCCTTCGACACCAAGGGCTCGACGGCCTTGTCACAGCGCGCCAGGGTGAACTCCAGATTCCACGACCCGTCATCTCGACCGCCACTGCGAACGATCCGGTCGATGATCTCCAGCACCTGTGCCCCTTTCCACGACATCTGTCGAAGCTCTTTGAGCAGGCGCTCAGCGATGATTGACTCATGAACCTCCGACAAACTCGCAGTCAATGCGTTGAGTCCACCGGCAGGATTGAACTTCTCGGCCTCTCTCTGCACGACCTGTAGATCTCGATAGGCCGCCATGAAAGGGAAGTAACAGCGCTCACCTTTTTTCGCTTGGCGGTCGAGCCGATAGGTGCGGATGAAATGCTTGGTCCTTCGCTCCGCATCTGTCGATGCTGCAGTCCACCTCAACGTGGACTGAACTCTGCCGCAACTCAAGGGCGGCAAATGCAGATGAGCGTCTAAATCGGTCAGCCCATAGTTGTTCCCGTCGACGGCCGGCCGCCCGAGAATCACAACTTGACCTTGAGGGCCGAGGCGTTTGCCCAAATCGTTGATCTGCGCGACGACTGCCTTGCGATGGGTCAGAGCCACCTCGTCGAGGCTGTCGAGCAACACCAGGTACGGACTGGCTCGGAGCAAGCGCCGGAAGGTCTGCATATGCACCGGTTGCAGGGCCATTTTAGACTCGATTCGAGCCACAATCAGGTTGACACGCTGACCTTCATCGAACACCCGCGGCGCCACGTCCTGAGCGAGATCAACGCGAAAGGTCGGCAGCGAGCCGCACAATGTCGACTCCAAGGAGCGGGCGAACGTCGATTTACCGACGCCACCGCGAGCGGTGACCAGCACATGCTTGGCTTGTCCAGCAACCAGACGACGGGCGAACTCTCGCTCGCTCATGGTGGCTCTTTTGCCCCCAGGCAACGACTTGGGCCACGCTCGCACATCAAATGTGGGTGGATTGTATCGAAGTTGTTGTATCGCCTTGGCGTGGGCTTGCACACGCCCTCGACAACTAGACCGATAAGCCAAATCGTCGCTCTGGACGAACTCTTGCATCGTCTGCGGGGCGCAACCTCCGACAAACCAGGCCAAGACCATCATCGTGATGAGTCCAATCGCTGTCTTGATCATGCTCTCCCCCTAAGCTGCCGACGCTCTCGACTCCAGTGTTTTGCCGAGTTCTGCGCCAGCCTCACTCGCTATCTTTATCGACTAATCGTCTGAGCGATTGCGTCCAGGCCACCGATCACGCATGCGTTCGGACCTTTCTCTGCCTCGAAGGCCCGTGCCTCTTCGACGACCTGAAAACGCATCTGCCCGATAGGCAGGCCTTCAATGACGGTCTCAAGGTGCCTGGGAGCCTTGCGGTCTCCCTCGCAGAGCATTCGCAATGTCGGGCCGAGGCAGTGTTGTGTCATCGGCTCAGCGACGACGTAGTGCAACACCGACCGATTGAGCAGGTGCCGCTTGTACTTTGGCAACTCCGCGCACGCGTTCGTGGGCAGGGCCGCAAGCTTGTTGTTGATCCATCGCGCTCTGAAAAGAGCCACCATATCCGCGTCTGACAGACGCCATCGACCGGCCTCGCCGTCGAGCTCGTTGTCTTTTTCAAAAACCACTGACTGCAGCGCCTTTTCACAAACCTGACGTCGACGCTGCTCGGGGGTGCCCGCAAGACCTGCGTCCACAGCGGTCCAACCGTACTGCGGATCGATGCTCTTCATGCAGTTGACGATGTCAAAACGCGGCAAGTCACTGTCCGAGGTCTCTAAAAAGCGCCGGAACATGCGGTCGACCATGTCGAGCACCTCTCGCTCATTCCAGCTGAGCACCGCCAACTCTTTTTTCAGGCGCATGGCGACGAGCCGTTGATGGGCATCGGCGTGGCTCTTCAGGCTGCCCTCTTTGGATAGCGCCAAGGCTCGAAGGGTCTGAATGTCACGGTAGCTAGATAGATAGGGATACACACACCGATTGCCGCTACGCGACACCACATCGAAATTGAACTTCTTGGCGAAGGTCCAAATGGATTTCTCTTGTGCCTTGCTCTTGCTGATGCTCTTCAAGAAGTTGTGAGCTCGCTTGCAATCGATGACATTGATTTTTACGAGTGTATCGACGTCGCCGAACCCGTAGTAGGCCTCGAGCACAGGCGGTCTTGCGAAGATGACCACACGCATCGTACCGCCGTAGGCCTTTCGCAGCTTGGCGAGGTACAGAGACACGCGAGCGCGCTGGTTGAGGTCAACCTCTTCAATCGCGTCGGCCAACAGGACCCAAGGATGGGTTTTCAGAAGTTCATCGGTGCGAACCAACCCGGACGAGCCGATCCCGAGCCCCAATATCTCCGAGATTTTGTCCACAAATGGGTTACCGACTGTCTTTGATTTGCGCTGAGCGATGTCTTTGTTCAGGTCAATCGTAAAGACTGGCAAAGCACTACAGGTTTGGGCGTTGATCGAGTGAGCCAGTCGAGTTTTCCCCAGTCCACCGCGGGCGACCACCATCGAAAGTTTGGTTTGACCCTCGCTGATCGCGTCAATGAACTCTTTTTCCGTCTTGGGAACATGCGACACCGCCTGCCCCAACCAACGCTCGGCGAAAAGCCGTGGAGAAAAATTCTCTCCGCGCAACGTCTCGCCCTTGTGGCTGTCGAGTTTTTGCTGACATTGGGTCGTATAATTGAGCTTTTCGTGGCTCTGCATATAGCTCAATAGGTGACCGCCGCAGCCACCGAAGCTGAGCGGAATCACGAGTGTGACCAGGATACGCGAAAGTGTAGGAGTCATGCGGTTGGTTCTCCGGAGGGCGAGTATGTGCGCCAAAGCGTCTAGGCCGAAAGTTGTACCTGTCTAAGAGTCGCTTGTCGATCCACGGTCGAACCGACCACAGCAATTGTCAGGACGGGACATAAGCTATGGGTCTCGAACCAGGATCGCGACCGATTCTGAAGCTAGACTTAGCTGGCTTTGAGGCCCTGCTGCGAACACCTGTATTGCATCAGGAGCAAACACCACGCGCCATCCTCGACCAGGCAAGGTCAGGCTCGACGAGTCGCGACCAAGATTCCAGAGCACAGCCACCATCGAGGGACAAACTTGTTGATCTTCAGGCCAAGACGCAGAACTTGCGCTGTAGAGCAGCGCAGCGACCTGCTCACCCAACACGGCGTGAGGGATTTGTGCGCTCCGAAACACAGGCTCCAACCACCTGCGGCGCGCCTGCATCCAGGAGCCCGCCTGTGCGATGACTCGCTGCGTCTGCGGGTCAAAAGACCAGTCAATCCAGTTGATTTCATCGTCACGATTGTAAGTGTCGCGAATGTAGCCATGGCTTCGGTCCCATTTGCTACGAGCGAAAGCTTGACCTTGATGGACCATAATCGGTCCACGCGTAACCGCGAGGAGAGCCCAAGCCAACTGCGTCAACTTCAAGGTGACTGCGGCTTTGCCCTGGTCTGTATGAGGCGCGTCGACCCGCAACGCCATCCGGCATGCGTCCGCCAAAGGATGTCCGTCGTGAGATTCGATGTAGTTCAGCGCGAATCGATGACGTAGAGCAGGCGACAGAGGCAACTGTGCGCCTCCGCTGAGCGACGCGCAAAGCTGTCGACTAGCCGGTCTATCAGGCGACAAGAGAGCGTCTCGAAGGGCTTCGCGATAGACGTCACTCCAAACCACCCAGCCCAACTTAGCCAGCTGATCAGGACGATAGCCCCCCAAACTCCACGGCTCGGCGATCAACAGCGCATCGGGTCTCACGGCTAACGCCCTCGTGCGCAGCAGCGACAACGTGGTGTCATCTAAAATTTCAGCCAAATCAAGACGGACGCCATCGACTCCAATCTCAACAAAAAGACGTTCAATCGCGGCGCACAACAACGAACGAATATAGGGATTGTTGCTATTTAGATCATTGCCGCATCCGCTGTGATTGGCCAATTGCCCGTGCTCATCTCGAGCGAGCCAATCGCCGGGATCCAACTGGCGCAGGGGATTGGATGGCTCCGCAGAGATGTGGTTCCAGACCACATCAACGATGACGCCAACGCCAGCGGCGTGACATCGCTCAATCAAGGCCCTGAGCTCGATGGCAGGATCGTGAAACACCCCTTGCTCATCGATACCAAGCCAGCCGCCACTCGGAGTCATGTGCCAACGCCGGCTGTAGCGATGAGTCACAGCAAGCAAGTAGCCGGGCATATATCCCCAGTGGTTCACGCCCTGCTGCTCATAAAAAGGCCAAGATGCGACTGGCAGCAGTTCCAAAGCGTCAACTTGCAGACGCAACGCGTGCTCCAGCCCGGCGCCTGCACCATTGTTCGTCAAGGCCTCAAAGCTACCAGCGACCTGTCCGTCAGCAGATGGATGGCTGGTTTGGTCACCGACGTGGATCTCGAGAATGCTTACGCTGTCTGGCGATAGAGTCTTGCCACCGGCCGCTGCAGGCAGAGGGTCGCTGACGACCGACCAGACTTGCCCGCCAATCTTCTTCTGACGAGTGATGGCGCGAGACCAGGGGTCGGCTACCTCGACGGTGTGTCCGTCGAGTTCGAGCCGATACCGATAATATCCAAGGGGCGCCTGTACCTGAGCGCGCCACAGGGATTGTTCGTCGTCACCGCGAACCAGTTCCATCGGAGTCAGACGCTGCTCTTCAGCCTCGGGGTGAACGCGCTCAATCAACTCGACCCGACCCGCTTGAGGAGCCCAGAGAGCAAATCGTCCCGTGTGACCAGAACAACCCAGTTGGCTCGCTGTCACGAGGGCACATACTCCAGCACCCAGACAGCATAAGGTGCGAGGTCAAAAAGCACCCCTTGTTCAATATCACCGTGGCGGCCACTCGGCATGACGCTGAGGTCGATGGCTTTTTGTCCCGCACCAAAGCGTGCTTCGTCGCTGCGCAAGATCACCTGCCAGGACCCACTGCGCTGTACGGGTATCACGTACCCGCGATGAGACTGGTCTGAGGCGCTGACAACCACCAGGAGTTCGGCGCCATTGCCCCTGCGCCGCCAACTGTACACCCCTCTAGCGATGTCATCGGCATCCACCCAAGCAAAGCCTTCGTCGCAGTGGTCGCTAGAGCAAAGCGCTGGGTGCTGCCGATAGAGGTGATTGAGCGCCGTGAGCCATCGTTGCAACCCAAGGCGTCCCGGCTCCCCTGCCTGCGCCCACTGCAACTCTCGGTCGTGATCCCATTCAGAGTCCTGCCCAAACTCACCGCCCATGAACAAGAGCTTCTTGCCAGGCGATAACCACTGCAAGGCGTAGAGCAGACGCAATTGGTCGAGGCCCTCTTGCCAGGCCCCCCCGCTTTTAGCGACCAAGCTGCCTTTGCCATGGACGACCTCGTCATGACTCAAGGGCAGAACGAATCGCTCCGATTGCGCGTAGGAACTCGAAAAGGTCAGCTCGTGGTGGTGCCATCGCCGATGAATCGGCTCTCTGGCGAGATGACTGAGCGTGTCGTGCATCCAGCCCATGTTCCACTTCAATGAAAACCCGAGGCCAGCATCGTGAGCGCAAAATGGCGCTGGTGGCTCACCGGTAACTCGTGCAAAAGCAGTAGACTCTTCAGCGATGGTAACGACGCCTGGGAAGCTCGATCGAATGACTCGATTCATGTCCTGCAAAAAACTAATGGCGTCGAGGTTTTCACGTCCCCCGAGTGAGTTTGGGCGCCACTGACCTTCTTGACGGCTGTAGTCCAGGTAAAGCATCGAGGCGACTGCATCAACGCGAATACCGTCAACGTGAAAAGACTCGACCCAGTGGCCTACGCTCGCGAGTAAAAAACTACGGACTTCGGGTCGTACGTAGTCAAACACCAACGTTCCCCAGTCGGGGTGTTCTGCCAAGAGCGGATCGGCGTATTCAAACAAAGCTTCGCCATCAAAACGAGCGAGCGCGTGAGCGTCTTTCGGAAAATGCGCGGGCACCCAGTCCATAATGACGCCGACGCCTGCTTGATGTAGCCGGTCGATCAAATAGCGGAGATCGTCCGGGCTCCCAAAGCGAGAGGTCGGAGCGAAATAACCGGTGACTTGATAGCCCCAACTTGGATCATAGGGGTATTCATTCAGAGGCAAGAACTCTACGTGCGAGAATCCCAACTCCGTGACGTGGGCAATTAGACGCTCAGCGACCTCACGATATCCATAAACACGACCGTCGGCATGGCGAATCCAAGAGCCTAAATGCAGTTCATAGATGCTCATCGGACCGGCCACGACATCTCGCTGGCCTCGCTCGCTGAGCCACTGTCTGTCGTTCCACTGGTGCTGACCCTTTGGCAAGGTGAGGCGACTGGCTGTGCCGGGTCGAACCTCGGTCGAAAAGGCGAAAGGATCTGCACGCTCTACGACGCTTCCGTCAGATCCTTGGACGACAAACTTATACAACTGCCCTATTTGAGCATTGTCGACGCGTCCGACAAAGATCGACCCTTGCCGCTGGAGTTCAAGGCCGCTCCAATCGTTGAAATCACCTTTGATCCAGACATGGAGGGCCCTCGGCGCCCACAGCGCAAATCGATAGCCACCCAGCGGGTCGGGCCATGCTCCTAGCGTTGTCCAGACGTCCAATCCCCTCGCTTCGTGAAAAGCGGCCAGCGCAGAGCCGTCAAGAGATGTAAAGGCGGTTGCAGACATGCAAAAATGCTCTTCCGTTGTTGATTGATCATGGCCGCGAAGCGACGCATGCCCCGGGTCCGCCCCGATAACAAGTCTGGGACACCATGAGTGTGCTGTAACTTGTAGAGAAGGTGAAGTCGCGCCCATTTTTGTTCCACAACGGATTGCACGTGCCTGTTTACTTTCAGATTTGCTGACCACCCTGCGTATTCGCTCAATCGGGGCCGGTGCCTGCTTTGTACCAACTTGCCGAGACCAAAGAGATTTGAATGATTGTGCATGTGACTCAGAATCTAGTAGTCTCGGGCGGCATCGAGTGAGAGGCCAACCCAACCCTGACCAGGGAATCCGGCGCAAGCGAGTTAGCGAGTGCCGCCTGGAGAGAGTTGCCAAAGCTGAACACCCGGAACAGGAGGAACAAA
>PBTG01000120.1 GCA_002726535.1 Myxococcales bacterium
CCCAAGGTTCGCACCGGTCGTAAAATCCCAGGCTAAGATCAGCGAATCACGAGAGACGCCCAACTGATCGAGCACCGGCAGCACGTGGGCGCGATAGTATGCGGCCTGTTCAGTGCCGAAGTCCGACCCTGTGGGCGCCAATCCTTGACGCAAGGCTGCAAAAGTCTCTGAAGGCTGCACGGCATCGCCTGACACCGTCTTGAGCGAGTGAATCGCCACCACGTAGCGTCGCCCTCGCTTTAAAGGTTGAGCGGGGTGGATCACCAAGGCTCGTTTCAAAGGGTTTTCGGGACGGGGATCAATCTCAGCGGAGTGAGCAACAAGCTGACCACTACTGGCGTCAATCAAGAGCGTAGGATTGGTTGGCTCAAGGCTCGAACTCAGATCATCGAGCGGGGCGTTGAGTCCACTGTCGTCAATCTGTGCTGGGATCAACGCCGTGATCATCGGCATTAGCGAAAAACCGCGGCGCCCCAAGCTGGAGACCAAATCAATCGTCGCGCCATCTAGCGTTGAAGGGCCACCGCTTGGCGGCACCTGTACGCGGACGTCTACACCCTCGCCTCGACGATGAAAGTTACTTGGCCAAGGATGCATACAATGCCATTCAGGAGCCGGAGACGGACAAGTCGCTTCACTAGGAACTATGCCAACTGCAGGCGAAGCGTCATCGCTCGACGTACATCCCCCCACAACCAATGCGACGAATACAGCACATAAAGTCCAATCGATAGCCATTGATGTCTTCATTTGTGTCCTTCAGGCTTCCAAAATCTCTGACGACGAGCGACCTGGCGACTCAGGGCCGCACGGGGTCTACGAATCGGCTTACGCCGCGGCATTTTTGGACTTGAGTTGCGTTTGCTGACCGGCGAGGTTCGCAGTTGCACTTGTTCACTGCGAGCCGCCCGCTTTAGTTCGAACTCAGGCACCGCTGCCTGCGAGTCTTCAATCAAGCGGTCTATGACCTCAGCCACTATCACCATATCAACTGGCCTCTTGGTCGTATCGGGCTCCAAGCAGCCGCCAATGAGCAGGTCGATAGAGCGAGGACAGTCTCCAGAGATTCCGCGTACTGATGGTGTGGCTCCCAAACGCATCCGATTGATCAAATCGTCTCTATCGGTCTCCTGGAAAGGCAATTGTCCCGTGAGCATCTCAAACATCAGGGCGCCAAAGGAGAATACATCGGTACAAGGGCTCGACTGCTGCCCTCGAAGGACGTCCGGGCAAACGTAAGCCAGGTCCCGGGGCGTCGGCACCGTTGCCTCAGACCCAGCGGGCAACTCAAAGGACACATCGAGTAGTTTGGCATGATCATTTGGCCCGCAAAGGATCACAGACTCACCTCTGAGCGCCAAGTAAGCCACCCCATTGGAGTGGAGCTGCGCCAAAGCCGAACTGACATTGCGGACCAAAGTCAGCGTGCGACCGACATCGAGTGGCCCATTGTGTTCAATCAGGGAGGCAAAAGATGTGCCTTGCGTCACTTCCGTAACCACAAAGGGCCCATAATCAGACTCGCCCATATCATGCAAGGCCACCAAGCTCGGGTGTTTGACGGCGCCGATACTCCGCGCGCGCTCGAGTTGAGCGGAGACCGACTGCGCGCCCTGGGCATCGTCATCACGCCCAACTTTGACGATCACGTCCCGCTGCAACATGTCGTCGACAGCGGCGAACTCCCACAGGGAGGGTCGAACAGCACGAACCGCATGGACCACATAGCGATCTGAAAAGCGAAAATCGATGAGTTGCTCAGCAGCGGTCGACATGTGTTGAGCGTACCGCTCACGGTCGGTGCGAGCAACGCCTCAAATCATCGAACATGCGATGGAGACGGTGGCTTGAGCCGCGATTTGTTCTACGCTTCAATGTGGTAGATACGATGAGGGAACGCCACATGTGCCCGCAGCCCAGAGACCTCGTGACCAACGCAACGACCTCATCACAAGCGACAGACTCATCGACTATCCGAGCGTGGGTCGACCAACTCCTCGAGGCCCTGGCGAGGCAGTGGGGGGAGCAGCGCAACACCAGATCGCAAGTCCCCTGTACAGATGTCGCTCAATGGTGCCGCAGTCAAGGCGCTGAGCTTGTCGCACGCTGGGCACGAGCGCAGATGAACCCCTCCGAACGCAGTGCGCCGCCCTACCCGCCAAACCAAGCAGAACTCTTTGGCCATATCTACGAGTCGCTCTTATCGCAACTGCAGTTCGTCAAACCAACTCGAGATGACTGTAGCCTTCAATGGCAAGAGTCCGGTGACCTGGACCACTCGCGACGCAAAGCAGCAGGCGTATTTTTCACACCGCAATCCGTCGCGTCTGTGGTGATACAAGAGACACTCGAGCCTCAGATCGCCCGATGTCTTCAATCGCCCCAGCCCGAGCAAGCGCTCGGTGCCTTGCGCATCGTCGACCCGGCATGCGGCGCTGGGCACCTGTTGATGGGGGCCGTGCGTCAACTCGCCGACGCGTGGCGTAGCCTGCCTGGGCCTGTGCCCGCAGCTCAGACCGTCTCTGACGCACTAATGGGCGCCGTTTATGGAGTCGATATCGACGAGCACGCCTGTCGCCTTTCGATGGCATTGCTCGAACTCACTGCGACACAGGAAACCGGCGCAGTACCAAGCCGACCTCCCAACATCACAGCCGGTGACGCGTTGCTTGGTCTGACACCAGCTGAAATCGAAAGCGGTCAACTGGGTCCCTGGCTCGATTGGCTGCCCGGTGACGAGGCTTGTTACCGTTCAACGCTCAAAAGGCTCAGACGTCAACAAACATCATCAGATGCCAACAGCACCTCAATCTGGAGGTCGCAGCAGCCGTGGACGCCCAGCGCTGAGGATCACTGTCGCGCCGACTCTCTGAGTCTGCTTTGGCGCACCCCAAAAAGTACCGCTGCTTGGTTTCACGCCCTGCACAGCGTCAATGACCATTGCAGCCCGGCACCGACCCAACTCGACAAACTCGATGCACCGTCGGTCATCCACTGGAACTTGGCCTTCCCAGAAGTGGGAGTTCAAGGCGGGTTTGATGTGGTCATCTCCAATCCACCCTATGTGGACTCCGAGCGGATGACCCGTTCGAATCGTCGCTACCGAGCGCGGGTTGCACATCGCTATGAATGCTGCCAAGGCAACTGGGACCTCTTCATTCCCTTCGTGGAGTTGGCCGCTCAGTTGACTCGTCCTGCGGGTAGCTATGGACTGATCACGCCCTTGAAACTCTTCGCCTCGGAGTACGCAGCGAGAGCTCAAAAGCTTATGGCAGATGATCAAGTCCAAGCTATCCATGATTTGTCAGCGATGAAGGTCTTCGCAGATGCCAACGTCGCGATCGCGGTCAGCGCCATACGTCGCAATGGTCCAAGTCAAGCGATCCGCTTCACCCGCTGGACCGCGCAGGGGCCAGGCTCAACGACATCTTTTTTGCAAGTGAACCTGGCACACCTACCAACAGGGTACTGGACTCTTCCGCTCTCTCTGGGCAACCAGTCAGCGGCATTGACCGAGTTGATCGCCAACGCCACATGTTTAGGTGATCTGACGACAGTCAGCGATGGAGCGACGACCTCAGAGGCGTATCGAATCAAGCAATGGTTGAGCGAATCAGCCACGGCGGAGCCCTGCACTACAGTCAGACTGATCAACACGGGTACGATCGACCCCTTTGAGATGCTCTGGGGAAAACGGCCTATTCGCTATCTTGGGCGGCAAATTGTCCACCCCGTCGTGTCTCGGGAGACCCTGAGCAAACATCTACCTCGGCGTCTTGCGCAGGCCGATAAGGCCAAGGTAGTCGTAGCCGGCCTGGCTCGACAACTCGAGGCCGTAGTGGCTCCAGCCGGAGTACTGTGTGGCAAATCAGCGATGCAAGTGCACAGCAAGCGCGGCTCGACCTGCCCCTTCGCCATCGCGGCCTGGCTCAACTCACAAGCAAGCGACGCCCTGTATAAGGCGCTTTTTGGCGCGACCGGGCTGGGCAAAGCCGTTCAAGTGGGCCGCAAACGCTTAGAGCGGCTGCCTTGCCCGCCGGCCCGGATGCTGCAACCCTTTGCTCCAGACCCAAAGGGTCAAACACTCCGCTTCGAAGAGTTCGAAGAGCTTCACGACTCCAGCAGGCTGTCATGGATAGGCCAGTTTTTTCATCAGCGCCGATACGCTGCAGAGCAGATCTCCAATGCAGAGTACGAAGCCCTCAACTCGGCCGCTTATGAAGCAATGGGCCACGCTGCCAAGGAGCTAAAGATACTGACGCAATGATTAAGTACTTAGGATCAAAACGAACTCTGTTGCCAACTTTGCTGAAGGTGCTCGACACCTTTCCAGAGTTAACCAGTGTATTTGACGCTTTTTCTGGGACGAGTCGAGTCGGTCATATGCTCAAAGAGCACGGCAAGCAGGTCTTCGCCAATGACCACAACGCCTACGCTCATACGTTAGCGAGTTGCTACGTCGCCGCAGACCTTGAAGAGGTCCAGCAAGAGGCCAACGCCTTGCTAGCCGAGTTCCAGGCGCTGCCTGGCAAGCCTGGATATTTCACCGAACGTTTTTGTGAACGCGCTCGTTTCTTTCAGCCTCACAACGGTGCCAAGGTCGACGCGATTCGCGATGAGATTGAAAGGCGCGACTTTGCCCCCGATCTCAAAGCGGTCCTGATGACGTCGTTGATGGAGGCGGCCGACCGCGTCGACTCGACCTGTGGCGTACAAATGGCGTACGTAAAAAAATGGGCGAAGCGTTCATACAAAGACATCGAACTGCGTATGCCTAAGGTCTTGCCCCGCCCGCTGGCAGGCAAGTGCGCCGCCTCACAACTCGACGTACTCGACGCTGCGAGCGAAGTCTCAGCCGACGTGGCGTATCTGGACCCGCCCTACAATCAGCACAGTTATCTATCGAACTACCACATCTGGGAGACGCTCGTTCGCTGGGATGCCCCGGAGACTTATGGAATCGCTCAAAAGCGAGTCGATTGTCGAGAGCGCAAGAGCGACTTTAACTCCAAGAGAAGACATCACGACACCTTCGAGAGACTCTTGAGTAGACTAAGTGCCAAGCTTTGGGTCGTGTCTTTTAGCGACGAGGGCTATCAAAGTCGCCCAGAGATGGAGCACGTGCTCAGCCACTTCGGTGAAGTCCATGTCATTACCAGAGACTTTAAGCGATACGTCGGTGCGCAGATCGGCATCCACAACCCAAAGGGACAGGTGGTCGGCGAAGTCAGCCACCTGCGAAATCGCGAGTTTATTTATGTTGTGGTGAGGCCGGATTTGGCAGCCCTTGTCCCAGACGCTGTGAGCCGTCTGCAGACCTTACGTGCGTTAGGCAGTCCCGAGCACTCAGCCATCCACTAAGGTCACGGCGATCGCCCAACGGATCTCAAGGGCATTAGATAAGCCCCATCAGCGCGAAGGTGAAGTATCCACCGACGGCCAGGCAGGCAGCCATTTGTCCCAGCGTGCCAAGCGCCAAGCCAACCAATGCGCCGAAAGCTGGCTTGGCTCCCTGAGACCAGTTCCGACCGGAACCAAGCACCTCGAGCGTCCAAGCGCCCAGAAAAGCACCCACAAGCGCGCCCCCGGGGGGCAACACGACCAGTCCAATGAGCAGGCCCACCAATGCACCCCATGCGCCCCACTTGGAGCCGCCAAATTGCCTCGCAGTCAGCGAGGGCAAGAGCACATCCAGGACAGTGACCAAGATACAAAAAACGCCGAGTGCAATCATCCACGGCAAGCTGAGTTCACACTCAGTCGGCCCCAAGAGCAGTAGTCCGGCATAGCTCAATGTCGGTCCAGGCATGCCGGGGACAAAGCACCCGAGCAGCCCCATCAGGACCAGCAGAGCACCAGTCGTGGCACAGAGCGCGAGCATCATGGTAACCTCCGACGCGAAACAAACGCGGCACTCACCACACAAGCCTCTTTCAAGGCGACGTCAAGATACACAATCCTGATATCTATGGAGTCATCATGCACAGCTCGGCCAACCAATTCGGCCTCGACATCTCTCCGGTCCGTACAATTGCGATTGTGGGGATGGTCTGCACCGTCCTAGCTCTGGGGGCTTGTGGCAGCGATGCGCCTACCGCACCTCAGCAAAATGAGACCGACGGTGGTGTCAGTGGAGCAGCGGACACAGCGGCGCGAGTCGATGACGCTTCCAACACCAGCTCGGACACGACAGGATCAACGACCGACTCGGGCTCACAAGCTGCGGAGGACACCAGCCAAGTCGCCGACACCAACACGCCGACAGACACGAGTGCCACGGCAGACACGGGTGCCACGGCAGACACAGGCGCGCAAGCCGACGCAGCAGCCTCCAAAACAGTACCTCCCGGCGTGACGACGATCACCATCGAGCAGAAGATTCAAGGACAAAACGTCGCCCGCAAGGTGCTCATCCACGTCCCGCCAGGGCCTCAAAAGACCCTGCCCGTTGTTTTAGCTTTTCACGGCAAAGGCGGCCAACCTCAGAGTTGGGTCAATCGCCTCGGAAAACTCGTCAACACGGGCTCTTTCATCGGCATCTACCTCGAGGGATACAACAAAGGCTGGAATATGGGCGCGCAAGCCTCTGGCGCCGACGACGTGGCCTTCGTCAACATGGTCATGAACCAACTCAAGGCCTACCCACAGTGTGACCTGAGTCGGGCGGCGGCCTGGGGGTCGTCAAACGGAGGCGGCATGGCCCACAGACTGGCAATCGATACTCCGCATTTCCGGGCGATTGCCACCGAAATCACCCAGCTCACAACGCTAATTAGCCCCAACCCAACCACCAAGCCTGTGTCTGTGATTCAAGTCCTCGGTAAAGACGACCCACTGATCCCATACGATGGCGGCCAGTCCAAGGTGGGGCACAACTTCTTGAGCGGTAAAAAGAGCGCTGAGGTCTGGGCGAAGCACAACCAATGCAACATGCAGCCCGAAGACAAGAGCACAGCCAAGGGCGATGATGTTTTGCGCTATACAGGCTGCATTGATGGCCGCGTGATTGAACATCACGGCGTAGCGGGAGCTAAACACGGCGTCCCAGGCGGCTACGCAGGTGGAAAAAATGAGCTGATCTGGGGATTCTTGAAAGCTGCGATGAAATAGCGTTTCAGGAACTCAGCATCCAAAAAGACACCACAGGGATGAGCAGGCCGACGGCGGTGATCCACTTGCCGCGGCCAGCGAAGCCGGTTGGCCCGCGCAGCATGACCAATCCGCTGAGGGCGAGTGTGGCAAGCAACACGGCGAACACGTCAGCGATGTAGGTCCACACACCTTTGAGATGGTTTAAATGCAAGGCATTGATCTCAAAAATCCCGGGCCTGGTGCGCACGAGTTTGAGCGTGACTGCGCCGGTCGTGACGTCTGCGACGACCTCGCCGCCTTCAGCCAAGAAGAGCTTAAAACGCTTTGAACTCTGCTGTAGTCGACCTCGCACCTCGCCGGCTTTCAACCCAAGCGCTGCGATCAGCCTCTTTTGCATCTCATCAGGGTCGCCCGTCAGTGACGCGACCTGGTGCTCACTACGATGGATTTGATAGTTCGGATTCCAATCAGCCATATGATTGACTGCGAGCCCACTGATACAGTAGCTCAAGGTCAACGCCGAGACGAAGTATCCGACGTCTCGATGGTAGGCTCGTAGCAGTCGCCTCCAGGCCATCTGTGCTTACTTGTTGTCGCGGATCATAGCGCCAACGCCATCGAGCCGGACCAAGGTCATCGGCTCTTTAACAGACGCGGGATCAAATGTGTCGCCCTTCTCTTCGGCTTGATGGGCCATGTAACGCTTGGTCTGTGCCAGATTGAGAGGAATCTTCCGGACCACGCCTTCGGCTACCGCGTATTGTCCCTTAGCCGACATGGGAAAGACCATCACACCATCGCGCACCTTAAAGCGAATTTGAGTTCCAGGCTTGTCGCCGGCCATGTTGAACCAACACCCACGCATGGGACAGACGTCTGTCACGATCCCTTCGACGCGAACCCGCTTGCCCACATACTCCTCGACAGAGCCCAAGAGCTCGCTCACCGCGACCGATGGTAAGGCCGAGAGTTGCTTTCCGTAGGGTTTACCAGCCACCGGTGCAGCCTCGGCCGTGACCTTGGCTGCGGGAGCAGCGGCGGGGTTGTCTCCGACCTGTCCTTTTGCCGGCAGCCCTGGGCACCCCGGCGCTGCCTTGTCCTGACCGCAGGCTGCTGCTGAGGCTTGCTCGCCATCTTCATCCGCTTTGGCCGGAGTATCAGGCGTTGGGACGGGGGCGCCTTTGGGGGCAGCTGGGACTTTGGGAGCAACTGTAGCGATCGGCGCTTTCGCACTTACCTTCGCCTTTGCAGCGCCCGTAGCTTTGTCGGCTCCAGTCGCGTCTTTTTGCTCTTTGGCGCAGCCCACCAGGGTGATAAGCAACGCCAATCCAATCGTGTGTAGTCGGGGAAGATTCATCATGCGCCAACTCCTTATTTGTTTCGCGGCGCGAAGAGTTCCCCAGTGAAGAGGCTCGGTCAAGTCACGAGCGTAGGCTCGACACCCTCGCCATGCACATGCACACTCCTTGACGAGTAAAAAGGGAGAGACACCATGTCGAAATTGGCCGATATTTTACTGGACCCTACACTTCGTCCCGAGCTTTTGACTGCCTGTGAAGGCCTGGTCGATGCCGAGGTTGCGAGCAAGCGAGGCCTCGCCTCCTTACCGATCAAAGGCGGCTTCAAGGCCGTCAAAGCGGTTAGTCCAGCCTTTATTCGACAAGTTGTCGATGCTCTTTTTGACCGCTTCGTCGAACAACTCGAGCCCAGTTATGCTCAATGGATCGAATCGGGCCGCTCAGGCAGCTTTGGTGCTCACCTACAGCGTCATGACCTCGCGGTGGCCGATGCGCTGCTGGCAGTCACCGACCAACGCGCCCGACAATCGCAAATGCGTAGTGTTAAGAAAGTCTACGACAAGCTCCGGCCGTCGGCCCAAGGCCATGTGCGAGCCGGCGTGCCTCGCATGGGACAAGTGCTCGACCGCTACGTCAAGTGAATGGTCGCGCTTAGCCTGCTCGCGCTCCCCAGAGCAGCGGTCCAAAGGCCACCACCAACAACGTCGTCGCCAACACCGCGATAGGCAGTAAGATTCGCTCGTGGCGGACAAGGAAGCTTGTTCCAGGCTCGAAGCTTTCGTGCTCTTCAAACTCTGGCAACCCCTGCACTACCTGACGGGTCAGCAAGTGGTTGAGCGCAACAGGTGGAGTCAAATATCCCAGTTCGAAACTCACCAAAGCGGTCATCCAAAAGTTCAGTGGATGAATGCCATTGGATTTCGCGATCGGGTAGAGCGTTACGCTCACCAAAATGACCGCTCCGTAGGGGTCCATCACCATCCCAATTAGCACCAGCACGACCATCAGCACCGCCATCGCGACGAAGGGGCTGCCCAGGTCTTGTGGGAACATCGCAATGATCTCCGAGCGCTCGATAACCCCGCCGAGGCAGGCTGACAGACCCATCAACATCAGCAACGCGCCGATGTGCGTCCCCGTGTCGAGCAGCGTGTTACGTTTGATCCCCGAGTCATCGGCTGGCCCAATTCCAGAAGCGATTGCCTGTTTCAAACGGAATCGGTCCCACGGGATAATCAGCATCATCGCCACCGGCAAGACGTAGGGAGCCGTGTGCTCGTCGAGACCTGCGTTGAACACTTTTCCAAAGACAAACACCACGGCAACGGCGATCACCAAGTAAGGAGCCAAACGTCCGAAAGCGTGGCCCATCTCGGCGCCTGCGCCAGGTTGCGGATTGAGCTTCCAGGCCTCTTTGCTCGCGACCCAGCTGATCATGGCGAAAAGCAGGGTTGTCAATCCGAAGACTCGCCAACCCCAGTGAAAGAGTTCATCGGTCGTGACATCAAGATTAAGGCTGGCGACGATCACCACCAACAAACAGGGCGGCAACACGACGCCAAGGCTGCCGCTCATTGCCGTCGCCGCGAGCGCTCGCTGCTGCCCTGCTCCAGCGCGACGAAGCTCTGTGTAGATGGTCGCACCGAGAGCCAGTACCAAGATGCCCGAGGCGCCACTGTAGGCTGTAGGGACCGCAGCGACGATGACCACCAGCACAGCAAAGAGTTCGGGCGGAGGACGCAGAGGCCGAACCAGGTCAAAGAAGAGTTGTCCAAGGCTGGTGTCGCGGAGCAGGATTCCTGTCCACAAATACAAACCAACTTGAACATAAAGGATGGAAAACTCGCTGAGCTTTTGCAGATACACCGCGGTGCCGCTCGGGTAGTCCTCCATCAAGAAGAAGTACAAGCCGCTGATCAGAGCCATGTACGTGTACAGAGGAATGGTCGTCAGGACTCGAAGGCCAAGGCTGGCTTTGTCTTTGCCTTGGGCCATGGGCCAAACCACGTAGTACAGATTGACCAGCGTCAATACCGACAAACCCAATAGCCACAGCTGATGCAGTTGCTGATTGGAGCCCTCAGCTAGGGCGAGCATGTTGTACGAAGACGCTGCAGTGAGCCCATTGCCAAGCGCCTGCATCAGGTTTGAGACGCGATCTTCGATAGGAGTCGTCGCGCTACGTAGCGAAATGTGATGACGTCGAATCGTCGCGATGAGCGCCGAGAGTAACAAGAGCAGCGCCATGGTGATGGGCATCCAGTGAACGCCAAACTGTCCCATCTCGGCGATGTTACGTTCGAGTTTACAAAATTCACGTTGTTCAGCGCTCAGCACAATCGGTGCTGCGGCGGACTTCACCCCGCCCGTGCTCGGGGGGCTCGCGCCGCCTTTGTCCAAATCAGCAAGCAGCGCGTTTGTGTCGTCGTCTGTATCGTCGTCTTCGCCGGCGGCGGCAGCAACCTCAGTGGCGGCAGCGGCCTTCGGAGCAGTTGCCTCTTTAATCGCGACGTCTTTGACCTCTGCGGAAACGCCAGACTCTGCGTCATCTGAGTCTTCAGCCTCATCAATCAGCGCGTCCAGACCGTCTTTGGGTGCTGGCGCTTTACTGGGCTCGACTTTCACAGCTTTGGCTGGAGCGTCCTCAGCCTCAGCTTCATCAATCAGCGAATCAAGTGAGTCACCGCCACTGGGTTTGGGCGCTTTGCCTTTGGGGGCGGCGTCGCCTTCGACCTCGTCGATAAGTGAGTCCAGATCGTCGACCTTTGCTTTGGTGGCCGTGACCGCCTTTGGCGACGGTGAGCCGAGCAGGTCATCAAGATCGACCTCGTCCTCATTGGCTGCGTCGCCATCATTGGATTTGCCAAGACGCGCTGCATCAGCCTCTTCGGTCGCTCGCAATTCGGCAGAATAGGCCTCACGAATCGCCGGGTAATTTGGGAATTTCTCTTTGCCCCATACGAGCATCTGACCGTGGAGCATCTGGGCGCAGGCCATAAAGAGCGGGACCAGCAAGAGCAATAAGGTCGCCCCTGCCCCTCCCCACATCCCAAAGCGCTTGAGGTGTCCCATGCGCTTTAAAGCAAACAAGATGGCGACGAAAATCGCGGCAGTGACGGCTGCCTCGACTCCGAAGCCCCCTGAAAAAATACCAAACAGGCCATTGCCTTCGCCATTCATGGACTTCTCCGCGTCGTCAAACCAAATCTAAAACTCGTACATTCAGCCTCGGTGCCAGCCTCTCAGCCGTCAAGCCCCTCGAGCATGTCGTCGGCGTCGTCGTTGGCTTGCGGTTTTTCCGGCAACTCGAGACGCCCCGTCGGCCCCCGATGTCCTTTGTCTCGACTCCAGACGCGATCGACGCTCTGCTGGGTCATTCGGCGAGCGTATCCATCGAGCAGGCGCCACGCGGCGGGGGCTCCTTTGGCTGACAAGGAGCGCTGATGAGCCGCTACCGCTGCCGCGACGGCTGCGTCGTCACCGGCGCCCTCTAATGAGACCACCTGCAGCGCTCTAGCTAATCGAACTCCTGCCGTATCTCCCACAGCGGCGGCCTCGTCCATGACCTTGCGGATGTCGGTGCCCTTCGGGGCTGATCCCGGCACAGTCATCCAAACTGCGGCTTGGAGCGCTGCTGGCACACCCCACCAACGGGCGCTCTTGAGACATCCCGCCGTCCGAGCGGCAGCGGGTAAAATGCGGGTATCAACGTTCGCAGCGCCCCCCGACGCGCGATCATGCAACACAGCCAGCAGACCAGCCGCTGACCCCAAAAGTAGATAAATCTCTTCATCCTTCTGCACGGACGGACACTTCGAGCCACCAAGTTCGCCTTTTCCACCCGTGAAATGATGTTGAGCGTAGTTCCAGGCCGCCACATATCTCATAGCGGCCACGCGGTGATGGCGCTCCTCGACCATACGAGCGTCTTGAGATGCCGCGGCGTCCCCCCGTTTGACCGCGCGGATCGAAGCCAACTCCGCATCCCATGCGGCAGCTTCGGCACACATCCCTCCACCTACCCAGGAGACCAAACCTGCCAAGTCTGGAGCGTCGGTGACCCGCTCAAAGGAGCCGATCAAGGGACCAACCGCTGAGCCGGTCGCGCAAGCGAGACCTACGTCTTGCCTCGACATCAGCCAAGGGACCATGTGCGTTTTGGCATAGCCCGACAGGGTCGAGCCTGTGGTGCTGTAAAGAAAGCCGCTACAGGCGGTGTTTCCGGCCAAAAAGATCAGCAGACTCAGTACACGGACGCTTCTCATACAACCTCACATCACTTCACGTTGTGTGGAGACAGGGTTATCTCACAAATTGCCAAGCGGCGCTCCGCATGGTGAACCGCGAAGCGCCGCTTGTGAACCTCTAAACAGGCAAATTCAGCAACCGGGTAGGCTCTTGTCTTTACGACACCGGATTCGATTCATCAGCTTGAGCATCGTGCTGCTGTACACGCCCTTCTTGCGGAGGCGCTCGCGGACCTCAGCGAATTTCGCGTGGTAGCCCATAGTCTCTGACGCGTTTGCGCTGATCCAGTAACGTCCTGGGATGGCGCGCTCGGCCTTTTTCGCCATCGCGAGGCCGGCTTTGAACTGAGAGGCCACCCACTTTCGGGACTGTTGCCCGAAACCAGCCGGCATCGATGCGGTGCGAGTGATGACCTGAAAGGTGAGCTGAGCGATAGGAAATTTTACGATTCCACCGCCTCGCTTCATACCCTTGGTAAGTTCCAAAGGCTTGACGGCGGTCGCCGGAGCGTAGCATGCGTCGGCGCGTCCGTTGTTAAAGATACCAGCGAAAGTCCCGACCTCCGCCGGGACCATAGATGCGCCGACCACGTCGACCATGACGCGTGCGGGTTTGTCATGGATAAGCGTAGCGATTCGTTTGCCGCTGAGCTTGGCCATCGAGTTCGCACGCCGATCACGAAGCAGGAGATACACAGCGCCGCCCGGCAAAATCCCGACGGTCTCGAATCCTTTTTTGGTTGTGACCAACTTCGCGGCCTTCGGGCTTGCAAGCACACGAATCACTGTCTTAAGCATGCTGTAGCTCGGCAGCGCGCCAATGGCCTCAATGGACCCGGTCGTGCGAACAAACTTGCGCGCACGGAGGCTCGTCAAAAGCACCGCATCGCATTTTTTCGCCTTGAAATCCGACGTCGCTACGACTTCGTTAGTCTGCGCTTTTAGTTTAAAGCGTACGCCCCAGCCAAGGGCTGCGGTTTGATAGCTCTTCGCAAACTTAAAAATATCGCCGTGAGCGCCTGAAGGGTCAAAGACACACAGAGTTTTATTCTCAGTGGCACTGGCCACGGACGCTGCCGTCAGAACCGTCAACAAGACAGCTACAAGGGTTAGTGATTTGTTCATGTATGACTCCACATAGCGCCGTGACAGAGGCGTCCAGATCGATCCCAGGTTACGAACCATCCTGAGCAAGTTATCCAGAACAACGCACGACCACAAGCCATGCTTCAATCGTAGCGAAGTTCTTTGCGTCTTTTCATGACTCGTCGACAGCCTCAATCGACTTGATTGCCACAGCGAACGAGTCTTCCAGGACGTCAGCAGTGAGCGACACTCTGCGTTCAGCCGAGGTTTGCTGCACCTTCAAGACCCGCAACCTCTCCATCACGCGTTTTTTTAGGCTCGCGTCGCCGTGCTGTTCTGCGAGTTGCTCGGCTTCTTTGACGGCCTGTTGAAAGGCTCTGTTGTCATCTCTTCGATGATAAATTTGTGCTAAAGCGACCAGGGTCCGCGCCAGCCTGTCTCGGTCCCAGAAGCGTTCAAAGACCTCCTGGGCTGCCAAAAGACAGCGTTCTGCCGCTGCCATCCGCTCCGATCGAAGCAACGCCCTCGCTTGAGTGAACTGTAGTCTTGCGAGTCGGTGAGTCGAGCCCTCAGCGGCGACGGATTGAATGCCACTTTCGGCTGACGTAATTGCCTCTTCGTGGCGATGCCCTGCCATCTGAATGTCAGCTAGCAATCTATACGCAGCTCCGCATGCCGTGGGTCTCTGGTCTTCCAAGGTGTTCTGGGCGACCTCAACGAAGGCCTCAGCGTTGTCCAGTTGGCCCAAGCTAAGACAGAGTTCAGCGGACTGTTGCGCGAGCGCGCCCCACATCTCTAAGCCAACGTTGTCGACTCCCAAAGACTGAGCGTCCTCGATACACTGCTGCGCTAGCGCATCCTGCCCCACCGCAAGCGCTGCAGCGGACAAGTTCAGCAGAAACTGGCAGGCAGGTCGACTTTGCACGGCGTCGAGACGCAGCACTTCGCGCACTCGGACACCCAAATCGACAAAGGTCGCATATTTGGCGCGGATGTCGGCGTAGACCCACAAGTTATTGAGCAACTCGCAGGCAATAGTCGCTCTGCCCTCAGAGACCGGCACCTTGTGAATCACACGGTTCAGCGCCGCTTCAATATTCAAGAGTTCATCGCGCATCTGCATCACTGCGCTATCGCCGTACTGAGTCGCACACAACTGGGCCAAACTCGCCGATTGGCCCACGAAATAATTCACATGCAGTCGGTTAACAGCATTGCGACGTCCACTGTCGGCCAAGGTCGTCCGTGCCCGGCGTCGAATGGAATCAGCGAGCCAATATCGAGGGACCACGCGTGCGTCATTTGGGAATTGATAGCGAAGGAGCAAACGCTCGCTGAGTGACTCAATGGCGTCTGAAACTCGATTTGGAGACAAAAAGTTGGTCAACACTGTTTCAAGCGCCTCGTATCCAACTCCACCATGAAACGCGCTGCTGACAGCGAGCACGGCGCGTTCATTGTCGTTGAGTTCATTCCAAGTCAACTCGATGGCCACCTCGAGTGTGTCTTGGTCAATCCCAACTCCACTGAGCACAGGGCCCTCATCACCGATGAGTTCGGCCTCGATGTCAGTCTCGAGCAGACGACGCGCCAAATCCTCGATGGCCGCGGGGCTACCGCGTAGTTCAGTCAGATATTCATGAAGCACCTGGAGATGGCGAGGCTGCAGGCTGAAGCCAGGCCGCTTTCGTGCCACCAAAGCCGAGAAGAAGGCTCCCGCCGGGCTCTTGGCTAGCTTACGAGGATCATTGGGTACGTACAGGGCGCCGACGCCAACGCTACGCACGTCGTCCTGCCTGATCTCTTCGGCACTCGTGATGACGAAAGCGAGGTCCTCACAAGTGTGAGTCCACTGACTCAACATCTCACCGAGGCCTGCAACCACATGGTCAGCGCCATCCAAGAGCAGTAGCGTCGCTCCTCGAATCGCGAAGGCTTCTCGGAGTTCCTCAATCTGAGCCGCGCCCTGGACATGCGGAAGCTTCAACGTCTCCGCAAGTAACTCTGGCAACGCGTCAATGTTCGTCAGTTCGCTGAGGTCAACCCACCAGACACCGCCTGGCCAGGCACCTGCTCCTTCGAGCATGGCGTGACCAAGCCAAAGCATAAGAGCGGTTTTTCCATGGCCTGCTCGGCCGTAGACAGACACCAACTGGTTGCCATGTTCAACCGAAGCATACAGTTGCTCAGAGAGTTCATCGCGGCCCCATAATTCTTCGGGACCGCCGGGCAGATTGCTTCGCGCGAGAAGGCGAGCACCCTGTGCGAGTTCGGCATTGACCGCGTCGGAACGGCGTGAAGATCGATTGCGACTCGAGCGCGAAGAACGGCGTAACACCAACGCGCCTCGCTGCGGGTCGGCTGTCGAGTCGTTTTCAAGCGCACGAAAACGGCCCAATTCATGTCGAATGTGTGTCTTGAGCCAATCGGCCAACAATTGTTTGCCAGGCTCCGGTGGATAACGCACGAGCCACCAAGACAACGCTCGCTGAAACTCCGACGCGCTCTTGAAGCGGTCGTCAGCTCTTTTTTCCAGTGCACGTAAAATGATCAAGTCAAGCGCTGCATTGACCTCATCGTTTAAGTACGAGGGTGGAGTCACATTTTCATGGACGATGCGGTCGATAACCCGCGCATCGCTGTCATCGGCAAACAGGCGCGACATGGTCACCAGCTCGTACAGCACAACGCCCAGCGAAAAGACGTCGGTTCGATGGTCGACCTGCCGTCCAAGGCACTGCTCAGGAGACATGTAATCGAGGGTGCCTTTACGAATACCAGGTCGAGTCAGCTCTTCTTGGATGCCGACGGCCTTGGCACAACCAAAATCGGTGACCTTTACGGCCCCATCCCAGGTCAGTAGCAAGTTGTCGGGCTTGAGGTCTCGATGGATGATCTGAATGCTCGCGCCGCTGGTCGGATCTTTGCGATCGTGGGCATGATCAACAGCCGAGGCGACAGCGCGTATGAGGTCGACCGCGGCATAAACCGGCATGGAAACCTGATGATCTTGCGCGAGGTCAAAGACCTCAGCCAAGTCCGCTCCTTCGACCCACTCCATATCGATATACCAGCGCCCACGCTCTTGATTGAGGTCAAAGAAACGGACAATTGTTGGATGCTCGAGGGCCATCATGACTTTGGCCTCAGTGAGAAACATATCGAGCGTGACTTTGTGTTGGTGCAGGTGCTCGTGAAGTAGTTTGAGTACACAATCGCGGCCCTGCTCGACGTGACGAGCGACAAAGATCTCAGCAAAACCGCCGTCACCGAGCTTTTCAATCAATCGGTACGGGCCGAAATCGCGCCCGGCGCGAGGCCTTGGGCCAAAAGTGCCGTTCCAGTCTTTGGGGCCTTGCTCTGTCACCTAAGCCGCTCTCCTTCGCGCAAGCACACGCGCGGCGAGGCGCTCGCCTGCGCGTAGCGCCATGGCCATGATTGTCACCTGGGGATTGACCCCGATCGCGGTCGGAAAAACCGACGCATCGGAGACGTAACATCCCGGCAAATCCCAAACTTCATGATCAGGATTGACCACAGAATCTCTTTCGTCACCCCCAAGTCTCACAGATCCCATTAAATGCGGCGTAAAAAGCTCGAGATCTGAGATCTTTATTCGGCTCTCATCAATCAAGGCGATTTGGTCTGCACTGGTTAGTTCGTGTAGACGCGTGAATGGCAAAATCACCCGTTCTGCGCCCATATCGAAGTGCATTCCACAAAGCAGTCGCGTCGCGCGTAGAAATTGGCGTAGGTCTGCTTGAGTGATGCTGTACACGGGCACCGCGGTATCGAAAGGGCCGCGATAGATTCGACCCGTATTGGAGTCTTCAACCAAGACGCCAGAGAGCACCATGTTGTTGTAGTGCTTCATGCGCTGCCAAATGGCTCGGCCGTGAAAGGGTAGCGCGGCAGCGACAGCACCCGAAGGCCCCATATTCTCCGCCAAGATGATGCCCTCTTCGTGAAATTGTCGCACTTGCCCCCACTGACTCAGTCCGCGCCAGCCACCGATCTCATGCGGATAGATCGCCAGCACCTTAACGTTGGGGTGAGTCACAAAATTGCGCCCGAGTTGACCGGAGCGGCGAGCGACCCTGTGCTGAAGCAATAAGTGCGGGGTCTGCACAGCGCCGCAGGCGAGGACAACCGCTTGGGCGCGGACTCGGATACGTCCGGTCGGCTTGAGCGTTCGGGGGTCGACCACCCTACCCTCAACCCCGACACATCGGCCACGTTCAATCAGCAAGCGCCGCGCGCGAACCTCCGTGAGGCAGCGCGCACCTGCGCCCAGTGCCCTAGGCATATACGAAACCAAGGTCGACTGTTTGGCGCCCGTGACGCAGCCCAAAATACAGTTGTTTGATCCCACACAATCGATGTGATTACGGCGATTTTTTTCATGGTGCCAGCCTGCTCGCTCCGCCCCTAAGGCCATAATCCGATTGTCGCCGCCCACCGCGATGTCTCGATGCAGTTTCGCAGAGATATCCTGCTCGGCCCGCTCAAACCACGACTCCATAGCAGCTGGCCCTAAGGAATCATCTCGAACCTGTGCATGCCACGATTGCAAGACCTCTTCGGGAGCGCGATAGGTCATCGCGCCATTGATGACGGTGCTGCCGCCGACGCAGCGCCCCTCGGCGTATAGAAAAGTCGAACGCCCCAAAATGACCGAAGTGCCTGCATCTCGCCACAAGCGCGGCATCGACTCAGCCAGATAGGGATTAAAACTCGATGTGGGGTGATGGCCCCCCTCTTCGACAAAGAGCACATCGACGCCAAGTTCGGCGAGCATCGCTCCGATAGCCGCTCCCCCTGCACCCGTCCCGACCACCACGACTTCAGCGTCGAAATGGCTATCAGCGCGATAGTCTCGGTGGTTTAAGATCATGATTTGTCCACCGCAGCGGCCAAGAGCGTCTGTGGGGATGGCTGGAGTAAATCTGTCTGTTCACTCACCTTTCCCGCCTCGAGCCGCCGCCGCAGAGCGATTCGCTCACGCATGAAGCCAACCGGGTCATATCCCAGAGCGTCATGAACCACTGGTAGGTCAAAGTAAGCGGTCAACACAGCCGCCCGCGCTGCGGTCACAAAAGTTCGAAGCAACGCGAAGCGGCTTGAAGCGACCCGATCCAACACAGCCGAGCCCTGCTCGGGAGGTAAGCTTTGTAGCCGCACGACCCCTTCAAAACGCCAGATTGGCGACCAATCGAGGACACGAATAATCCAGGGCAGCCCCATACGAGCGAGCCGAGACATGTAGGGGAAGGTCTGAACCATCTGTACGAAGACAGCGTCATAGACGCTTTTGTCGGCCGGCGCTCCGTCGCTCCGGCCTGGACAGATAGCGCCGATCAAGCCGTATATGGCATTGACCATGCCCTGACTCGGAGACCAGCGCCGGGCTCGAACCCATCCATCATCCGGAAAACGATCAAGCAAAGCCACTTCGGCTACATTCGCGTCATCTGACGCACCCATCACATCCTTCATGACACGACAATACCTGATCGAAGCGTCTTACCCAATCCATACAACGCCTACTGAACAGTGCGATGTCGAATGGGCTGTCATCTAGATGGGCGCGATCGTGGTGATGCCAGCAATCGCCACGCAAATTGCTTGATCTGTGCCCCCGAAAACCGACATATTAGCGTCTCACTCGTCGATGACGTCGTGTTTCGCTGCACTTCGTTTGGGAGAGAACATGAAACGTTCGATCGTTGTGGTCCTGGGGCTTGTCTTGATCGGATGTGGCGCCACCGCACCCGAATATGTAGCTCCCGGGCAGGGTGACGCCTCAAGCGGCAGCGATGGCTCAACCAGCGCTGACGGCGCGACGACGTCTGTCGACAGCGCGTCGCAAGCCGACGCAGACCCGATGGAGGACAGCGCAGCAGTACAGGACACCAGCGAAAGCAGCGACAGCACACAGGGCGCCTCAGACGTGACGGACAAACAAGACGTTCAAGTCCCTGAGGATGCGGCAGCAGATGCTTCAACTGACGGGGATGCCGACGCCGGCGAGGACAGCGGCATCAGCGACACGACCGCCGCACCAGACACCACAGTCGTAGACTCGGGAGGATGGGCCAGCACCGACACCGGCCCAAAAGAAGACATCCCATGGGGCAGCTCAGCCGACGCTCTGTCCTTTGACTCTGGGCCGACCAACTACGGCGACGTGCAAAACACCAGCGGCAACACAGGCAGCGGCGGCGCGGGTCTCTGCATCCCGAAAATCAGCCAACTGAACCTGGAGAAAATCAAAGTCGGTGGCAAAGTCGACATCATCATCTTTGTGGACACCTCTGGGTCGATGGGCCAAGAGGCCAAATACGTGTCGCAGAACCTCAACAACTTCGGCGCCTACCTTGCAGGCAAAGCACTCGATTACCGGGTGGTCTTACTCGGCAAGGACACGGGATGCTGCAAGCTTCAAATCCAGCCGCCTCTGGTGAACAATCCCGCTGTCTACAAGCATGTAAAAAAGGCGGTCTATTCGTGGGACGGGCTCAAACGCGTCATCGATTACTACCCGGACTATCAGAACTTCTTGAGGGCTGATGCCACCACCAACTTCCTCGCCATCACCGACGACGAGTCCAAACCCATGACGTCCGCGCAGTGGGAGCAACAGATTGCTGGTCTGCAAAACCCCGGGTTTGGTCCCGGCTGGGTGTTTCACAGCATCGTCGCGTACGGCCCTATGCCATCGAAGGGATGCTCAACTGGGGCGAAGATTGGTCAGCAATATCTGAACCTAACCGCCAAGAGTGGTGGCGTAAAAAAACCTGTCTGCGACAACAATTGGTCCCAAATTTTCAACGACATCGCCAAAGGCGTGGTCAAGACGGCCAAGCCGCCATGTACCCACCAGATTCCGCTGCCAGCTGGAGTCAAGTCAGCCAAAGGAGTGACAGTCAACTATGTCGCAGAGGATGACTTTTTCAACGTTCCGCCAGCTCAAGGCAACATCTGCCCAGGCAACGGCGCCGGCTACACGCTCGACAACCCGAACGACCCCAAGAAAATCACCCTCTGTAACAAGAGTTGTGACTTGCTCAAAGGTGGCGGAAATATCCAGTTCGACTTCGGGTGCTTCCTGTAGG
>PBTG01000121.1 GCA_002726535.1 Myxococcales bacterium
AAAAAGCGCCTGTAGATGCTGCGAAGAAAAAAGCGCCTGTAGATGCTGCGAAGAAAAAAGCGCCTGTAGATGCTGCCAACAAAGCACCAAAATCGAACGAAGTGTCCAAATCCAAAGCACCAACATCGAAGTAGCCTAGACAGGCTCTGTTAGGTGGCTCTGATTGGGATTTTGGGCAGCTTAATTTTGCGGATTGCAAATCTCCACAACCCGCGTAGGGTGCGCGCTGCCGCCAGATACTCCGCGGCCGGAGAATACAGCCATGACGATCCAAGCCAACAGCATCGCCACCATTCACTACACTCTCAAAGATAAGGAGGGCGAGGTCCTTGACACCTCCGAAGGTCACGAGCCCCTAGCTTATTTACATGGCCACATGCAGCTCGTTCCCGGGCTCGAGAAGGCGTTGCAAGGCAAGTCCGCCGGAGACCAGGTTGCCGTCGTGGTGGAGCCTGAACAAGGCTATGGTCTATACGAGGAAGAGTTGGTCCTTCAGTTGCCTATGGACGCCTTCCCAGAAGAGGTCCGCACTGAACTCGAGCCTGGAGTTCAATTTCTAGCTGACCACCCAAACGACCCAAATCAGGCAATGCCCTACACCGTTATCGAGATGCAAGAGGGCACAGTTGTGGTCGACGGCAACCATCCACTCGCGGATGTCGAACTCCACTTTGATATCGAGATCGTCGAGGTCCGAGATGCCAGCCCCGAAGAGTTGCAACAAGGTTACGCCGGCCCTGCAGTCGAAGAGCAGGAATAGGCGGCAGTTTTACCCATGAGGACAGGCGTACGCGTTGGCCTTTGTGGGTGAGTCAGCGACGATTTTTACATAGATCGACCTCCATGAGTTGACACCTCGTTATCGCTTCGTCGATTTTGGGGTGAGGCGCTCAATTGGATGGCGTCATTTGGAGGCCAGTGGATGCGCAAAAACTTCGTGCTCGATACCAACGTCCTGTTGCATGACGCTGGGTGTCTAAACGCCTTCGAAGACAACGTGGTCAACATTCCAATCTATGTCATCGAGGAGATGGACACCTTTAAGCGCAATCAGACGGAGCTTGGACGCAACGCAAGAAGCGTCGCTCGAGAGCTGGACCGATATCGCCGCAAAGGTTCCTTAGAGGAAGGTGTTGAACTCGACGGCGGCGGCCTGCTGCGTGTCCAACTACAAGGACGCCCGCTACCACCCGGCTTTTCAGTCTCACACACCATGGACAACTCGATCTTGTCGGTCGCGCTGCACTTATCGCACACCGAGCCGGATGTCCCTCTGATCTTTGTGACCAAGGATACGAATCTTCGGATTCGAGCCGATGCCCTTGGGATCGAGTCCGAGGACTATGACCGTGAGGGGATGGACGTCTCGGAGGTCTACACTGGGACGCAAGAGGCCGTGATCGATGGCGATGTCATTGATCGGCTCTATGACGGCGCTCATATTGGCCTCGACAGCCTTGATTTGACAGAGGTCCATGCCAATCAATATCTGACCTTGGTCGGAGGATCAGGGCGACGCCAAAACGTGCTCGCACGAGTGTCTGAAGGCAAAGTGGTCGCTCTGCAGCGCATGCGCCGCCCTGTCTGGGGAGTGAAGCCACGTAACCGTGAACAACATTTCGCCCTGGACATGCTTCTGCGTCCAGAAATCAAACTCTGCACGCTGATTGGCAAAGCTGGCACTGGCAAGACCTTGATGGCACTCGCAGCTGGACTCGAGGGTGTCGTCACCGACAATACTTATCGCAGACTGCTGGTGAGTCGCCCAATCTTCCCCATGGGACGGGACCTCGGTTATCTACCGGGCGACGTCAATGACAAGCTTGGACCATGGATGCAGCCGATCAAAGATAACTTTGAGTTTCTCACAACCGTCAACAACGGCTCCGACGTGCGAACCTATGACGGCTTACTCAATGACGGTTTGGTTGAACTCGAAGCGCTCACATACATCCGCGGTCGCTCTCTGCCTCAACAGTTTATTATCGTCGACGAGGCGCAGAACCTCACTCCACATGAAATCAAAACCGTACTCACTCGAGTCGGCCAAGACACCAAAATTATTTTTACAGGCGACCCTTACCAGATTGACCAGCCCTACCTCGACAGCGTGAATAATGGGCTGACCTTCGTGGTCGAAAAATTCAAAAAATCGGAACTTGCAGCCCATGTAACGCTCAGTAAAGGTGAGCGCTCACCGCTGGCAGAGCTTGCAGCGAACCTTCTATGAAGTCTGAGTCTTAGACTCATCGGTCCTGCGGAGATTGTCGCTTGCTAGGCTGAGGGCAGACGTGTATGTTCCGCGCCCGTTGGGAAGGTGGCCAACGCCATAGCCCAAGAGAAAAGGAGCGCGAGCATGCGACGTCTGGACGACGACTACGAAGAGATTGATGACGACGAGGAGTTGACGAACGAGGACCTCGCGATATTTAAAAAGCGACTTCTCGATGAGCGAGCTGCCGTCACAGAGAAAATGAAACGTCGCGTCAATGATGCCGTGTATGAGCCCGACTCCTTGCCCGACGAAATCGATCAGGCCAGCCGCGAAAGTGAGCAAATCGCCCTTCTGAGACTCGCTGACAAAGAGCGTAAGCTTTTGACCCAAATCGACCGGGCTCTGGCCAAATTCGATAACGACGACTACGGAATCTGTGAGGGCACAGGCGATCCAATTGGCAAAAAGCGTTTGGATGCTCGCCCGTGGACTCGCTACAGCATTCATCACAAAGAGCGCCTGGAGCGCATGAAAAAAGGCGGATAGCTTCGCTGCCTCGGCTCCCTTGGAGTTGATGATTCAAGCGTCGAGCGCCCTCCACAGTCGAAGCAAAGCACACCAGGGGAGACCATGGTCCTACTTGGCGTCAGCATACTAGCCCTGCTGGCCGGGCCCCTTCTGGCTGCCTGGATGCGGCCCCAAAGTAGGGTCGCTCGGGCAATTGATGGCTACGTACTGGTGACGATGATTGGACTGGTGCTCTCGCACCTACTGCCAGAGAGCATGCGTACCACAGGGTTATGGGGCGGCTTCGCGGCGCTCTGCGGATTGGCTTTGCCGATTGTCGTGCATCGCCGACTAGAACGTATCACCGACGGCCACGACCACCACAACCACCACAACCACCACGACCACCACGACCAAGGTGCTCGTCATGAACCTACGTCATTAATCGTTGTGGCCGGGATCGCTCTCGCTCTTCATGCAGCGATGGATGGTGCCGCATTAATCACCGACGACAGTCACCACCTGCACGACCACGGACACCATCTTAGCGCGACCAAGCTAGCCATGGCAGTGCTGTTGCATCGGCTGCCAATGGGAGTCGTGATCTGGTGGGCTGTTACTCCTCGTTTTGGAAGCAAAGCGGGCTGGATGAGTTTGCTCAGCATGGTTGCCGCAACCCTTTTCGGTTTTTACGGAGGCGGTCAAATCGGACTGCACTCCGAGGCATTGAGTCTCTTCACGGCCTTTGTGTCTGGCGCGCTGCTACACGTGGTTTTTCACACCCACATAGCAGCCTCAGAGACGAACTTCCATCCGCCGACATGGGGTACATCAACGAGTCGCAGCGCAGCATTTGGCGCCTTGATGGGACTTTGGACGCTGTATTTCGTCGCTGATGCCAACCTCTTCAGCGCCGTCCAATCTGATGACGCCATACTTCAAACGCTGCTCTTAGAGTCGGCTCCAGCCCTATTGTTGGCATTTTTGGGCGCTGGGCTGATGCACGCCTGGATGCCAAAATCGACGCTGCGATGGCTCAGTCAAGAGGGGCGAATGCGCCAAGCTACGGCAGGAATGGCAGTGGGTCTTCCCATGCCTGTGTGCTCGTGCGGTGTCCTGCCCCTGTACGAAACGCTCATGAGAAGGGGCGTTCCGCCAGCTGCCGGACTGGCTTTCTTGGTCGCAACGCCTGAATTGGGAATAGACGCCATGCTGATCTCATTGCCCCTGTTGGGCAAGTCTCTCACCCTGACTCGGCTCATCGCCGCCGCGAGCGTCGCTCTTTTGGTCGCTATCGTCGTCTCTAGGTGGGTGCCTCAACTGCAGGCTCGTCCCGATCAAGTAGCTGACACCTCAGAGTCGACGTCGGCGCGTTTGATGCAAGGGTTGAAATATGGCTTCTTCGACCTCTTCGATGCGACGATGCCCTGGATCATCACGGGAATTTTGCTCGCAAGCGCCATAGACCCAGTGTTGTCTTCTGGGATTCTTTCCACGCTGCCGAAAGGGCTCGAAGTCATCGCATTTGCCGCTCTCGGGTTGCCGTTGTACGTCTGCGCCACTGGCAGCACGCCAATGGTCGCCGTACTTTTGCAAAATGGTCTCAGTCCTGGCGCTGGGCTGGCATTTTTGCTGACGGCTCCAGCGACCAACACCACCACCTTCATGACCTTGCGTAGACTCCATGGCAGCTCTGTGGGCTGGATTTTCGGTGCCGCTATGACCCTCGCGGCAGTAACGGCAGGACTCGCAGTCAACGCTCTGTTGCCAAACTTTTCCGCCATCGAGTTTCGACATCCAGGAGCGCTCGTTCACCCCTGGTACGAGCAAGCGTGTCTCGCCGTTATCGGGGTGTTGTGTCTCATATCGATGGTGCGTTGTGGGCCCCGCGGACTTTTACGCGAGGTCCTCGAGCCCCACGCTCATATGCATGGAGCGGACGACCATGACCACCATGACCACCATGACCACCATGACCACCACCACTGATCGTCAACGAGCGCAGACCTCAAACACCAACGCGATCATGGTCTCGCGTATTTAACCGAGCATCCCCAGGGCTTTGTTTGTGCCCATTTGACGGGCTGGTTGGCCAGTACCGCTGCAATCGCGAGATCAACATAATGACGCGCTGAGGCCCCTGGCTCGGTAAGTTCACCGAAGGGCATGTTGTTGAGCGCTCCGCGATAGGCGAGTCGTCCATCCTTGCCAATGACATATAATTGCGGAGTGCGGGCAGCACCGTAGAGCCTACCGATCCGCCCATCCTCGTCGAGAGCGATCGGATGATTCAGCTGAAATTGTGTCAATGCACGCCGATTTCTGTCCAGTCCGTGGCCTTGCTTGCCGGGACCGCTAGAGTTGATGGCCAACCAAAAAACTCCCTTGGCTGTCCAGCGCTTTGCCATATCCGCGAGCGGCCCTGGTCCATGCGCACGCTTCACGAAAGGACAGTCGGGATTGAACCACTCCAGAACGACAACCCGCCCCCGCAACTCACTCAACTGAATCATTCGTCCATCAAGGCCCGGCAACTCGAAGTCTGGCGCCATCTGACCGATGGACGCGCTCGATCCAGCCCTTGAACTCATCTGAGACGTTTTCGCCCTGTTGTCCTCAGTCTTCAGCGGCGGGCTCTGCTTGGCACATCCAGCGCACACAAGGACAATCAGGCATCCAGTACTAATCAACTGAGTTGTGAAGCGAAACATCGTCATTTTCTATCTCCATCTTTGAGTAGAACTCGAGTCTTTAAAAGACTCGCAATTGCTATGCTTTTCCCGGTTTCGGCGCACCATTGGCACGCATCAACATCGATTTTTTGGTACCAAGTACTCTTGAGCGCTTGACGGCAGCCCTCGCTCAATCTGCAATAGGGCCATGAGTGATGAGCGAACTGAGGACTTAGGTCCGCCCGCTGAGGGCGCTGCACCAGCAGCACGATTCGGAGCCTTTGGAGGGGTATACACCCCCTCTTTGCTTACGATCCTCGGCGTAATCATGTACCTCCGCCTTGGCTGGGTGGTCGGTCACGCCGGACTTTTCGGCGCCGTGCTTATCATTTTACTCGCCCACGCGGTCAGCGTTCCCACCAGCTTGTCGATCGCGTCCTTGGCAAGCAATCGGTCTATCGGCGGTGGTGGAGTCTATTACATCATCAGTCGTAGCCTGGGTCTACCAATCGGCGGTGCTATCGGTGGGGCGCTTTTTTTGGCTACCGCCCTCGGAACCAGCATCTATGTGATTGGCTTTGCGGAGACGGTCAACACGCTCATTCAATCTCATTGGCCTGAGTTATGGGGCAATGACATCTTCCACATCCAGGTCACTGGTACGCTCACCTGTGTGCTGTTGACCGTCTTAACTGTCATCAGCGCGAACCTGGCTATCCGCGTCCAATTTTTCATCATGGGAGCCATCGGTCTATCTATCATCGCTCTGGTATTGGGCACCTCACCGGCTCCAGTCGACACAGTCCAACTCTGGCCAGTGTCAGCGAGCATGTCGATGGAGACCGTCTTCGCGATCTTTTTTCCTGCTGTGACTGGCTTTACGGCAGGCGTTGCCATGAGCGGCGATCTTCGCAAGCCCAATCGAGACATCCCATTGGGCACACTCGCGGCGGTCGGAACCGGTTTGGTCATCTATCTTTGTCTCGCGGTATTTCTCGGCCTAAACGTTCAAGGCGACGTGCTTAGAGCGGACACCGACATCTGGTCAAAAATGGCGATTCGTCCCGAGTTTGTCCTTGCTGGTGTTTGGGGTGCGACCTTGTCGTCGGCGATTGGCAGCCTGCTGGGGGCGCCTCGAATCCTCCAAGCATTGGCTCTCGACGGCATCGGACCAAACCTTTTGTCTCGTGGATCGGGCCCCAACAATGAGCCACGAGTGGCTACGATCGCCACCTTTATGATCGCCGAGGCGGGAATCTTGGTCGGCGACCTCGACCTAGTCGCTCGTGTTCTGACGATGCTCTTTTTGACTACCTACGGCACCCTGAATCTTGCGAGTGGTTTGGAGCGCTGGGCGAATCCTGACTTCCGCCCCCGATTCCGCAGCCCAGCGGTGATCTCTTGGCTCGGAGCGCTGGTCTGTTTTGCGACGATGTTCAAAGTCGACGCCACCGCCATGGTCGGCGCGTTAACCGCATTGGCGCTGCTGTACATCGCGATTAAACAGCGGCAACTCGAGTTAGAGACCAACAACATCTGGAGCGCGATCTGGCAAAGTCTCGTGCGTTCGGGCTTGTATCGCCTGCGAATGAGTCAGGACGAAAAGGGGACATGGCGACCAAACATGCTCGTTTTTGGAGGTCATCCATCAGTCCGGCCTCACCTGCTCAAGCTTGCCCAATGGATGGTCCAAGAGTATGGAATGCTGACGAATTTCATGCTGACTCCGACCACTCGGCCAGTTCGCAACCAGGCGACTCGGGAGGCAAACACCAACCCGATGCTTCACCTGCCGGCAGTGTCTGGCTTCGAGGACTTCGCCTTCCACAGCGTCTTCCATACCCACCGGGAATGCACAACCGTCGATGAAGGTGTCCGGCTCGCGGCCGACTGGTTCGGACTCGTAGGTATGGAACCCAACGCCGTGATGCTCGGTTGGCCGCGGCGACCCGAGAAACGCGAAATCTACGCTCGTTTGGTTCATGACTTGATGTTGCGAGATCTAAACGTTTTGCTACTTGAAACCGATCCGGATCGTGGTTTCGGGCGCCGACGAAAACTCGATGTTTGGTGGGGGCACAACCAGAGCAATGGCGGGTTGATGCTTCTGCTCGCCCACTACATTCAGCAAAACGCAGCCTGGGCCCGTGCGAGGGTACGGATCGTTACCGTAGTGAGTTCTCCAGACGAGATGGAGCCACGCAGAGAGGCGCTCAAAGCCCTGTTATCAGCCGGCCGGGTCAGAGCTGAAATCATCGTCATGGACGTGAGTCGCGAGGCCATTACACCACTACAATTGCTGCGAGTGCGCTCTAGTCACGCAGACCTGGTCTTGATGGGCATGGCGATTCCAAAGGATTTCGACGGTTGGGTCTTGAGCCAACACGTGAAAACCGAGGGCTTGGGCGCTGTGCTCCGCGTCTACGCAAATCAGCAAAGCGCGGGCGGCCAGCCCCTAGGCGTCGTGGAGGGATCTGATTCCGCAGAAGACGCCTCACCTCGCCAAGGCAGCCTGGACCTCAAGCCCACCAACTCGCATGACAATCCTATAAGAAACGCTCAGCCCCCTGATCAGGGCTGACCTCCTCAGACGCAAAACGATAGGGCTCATCGAGCAACTCATTGATGTGCTCCATCACCAAATCTGTGGCGCGTTGATATTGATCCGCATAGGTCTTTGTGGCCATGGGAGTAAAGGGCAACACCTGTGCTGGCACGGCGAAAGGTGAGAGCTCCGGGCCATCTAGCTCAAGAGGCTTGCCGATTCGATAGACAATACGCCCCCCTCGAGACAGCGGAGAGTTCCCTGGGTAGCAAAGATCCGAGCCGTTACATCCCACCGGCACGATCGGATGGCCAACGTGCCACGCCATCTGCATCATCCCTGTTCTTCCCGGCAACAAACGAATCGACCGGGTACCTTGCGGAAAGACGAGAAGATGGTTTCTGTGCACCTGCAGTGCCTCTCGAGACAATCTGCCAACCTCGGTGATCATCTCGGCGAAGAGTTCATCGAGGCGCTCTAACGCCTGCTCTGGGTCCCCAGCCCCATATTTCCGCAAAAAGTCCCAAACACTCTCGTTGCTCCGGATCAACGGCTCATTCAACCCAACCTTGTGGTCGATGAGGTCGCGTAGCAATCGATATTGATCTCGACTCGGCGCTACGCCCATCTGCTGGCGAAAAGCCACGGAAATCACATACCCCCGTGACGGCAATGGGATGTTGTTGCACGAGTCCATAAACCAGGCCATCGCCTGATTTTCGTAATACTTACCTTTGACCCAGGTCGCGGTGAAGCCGAGGTCACGACGATACAACTCGAACTGGAAGGGCCAGTAATTGTACCGATCAGGATGATTCATCGCGAAGATGACGGTTCGTCCAGCGGGCAGATTTTCGAGCCCTTGCAGCTCAATATGGGTGCGCCTTGGGATCCGATAATTCCATCGCAGCACTAGGTTCGCGAACAACACTTGGCCGATAGGCCTTTGGGCCAGCCCAATGGACTTTAGTCGCTGCAGATCGAGCACATTCGCCTCCACCTTAGGCCGATAAGAGACAACGCATTGAAGATTTCGTCAATGAGATCCGAAGACCTAGAGTCTGATGACCGTTGAGACGTAAATTCCGCCTCCAAAGCCCCACACACCCACCGATTGCCAGTCAAGGCAGGTCTTTGAGGCCTTTGGACTCAAGGGACTCGGGCAGTGCCCTTTGCACCTCGCTTGCTCCGCTCATTTTTCCTACATGTCGAATCTCATGGCCTTCAACCATGAAGATCACCTGCTCTGCGAGATTGGTCGCGTGGTCTCCAATTCTCTCGAGAAACTTAACCACGGCCTGAAGATGCATGCCGGCCTCTACCAAATCAGGATGCTCGCTCATGTGACTGACGAGTTGGCGCGACAAGCTGTGATAGAGCTTATCGACTTGGTCATCGCTGACGATCACTCGCTGGGCTTGGAGACCGTCTTGGTTAACGAAAGCGTCAATCACGTCTCTGACCATGACCTGTACCAAGGCGGCGATTCCTGGGATGTCCTCGGCATGCCTCAAGGTGGGCAGAGCGTTGAGCAATGCAGCGCGTTCGCTGATGTTGACGGCAAGATCTGCGATGCGCTCAAGATCAGTGACCATCTTGCTCGCTCGGGTGACGAAACGAAACTCTTGTGGGCTCAGGCTAGACTCTCTCAACAAGCGCAAACAGAGTTCATCCATCTCGATCTCGTCGCGATTGACGCGCCTATCGGCAACAATCGTCGCTTTGGCCAAGTTCATATCCCTGCGCTCGACGGCTTGGACCGCGTGAGCAATCATCTCCTCGACCTTTCCGGCCATTAGCAGCAAACGCCGCCGAAGTTCTTGGGTGTGCTCGACCTGAGGCTGTTCATGGCCTTCGTAGCCGTCATCAGTCAAAGCATTGGCGGGGCGCCATTGGCGAAGTCGGGTCATCTCGTCTTCGAGCCGCACAGCATCTTGCTCGTCATCAGAGGTCACAAAAACCGATTGAAAGCGCGGCAAGGTGAACCAAAACTGAGCGCCACCGCTGCCGTCGGTCGATTCGCCCACACCAATATCTCCCCCCATGGCTCGCACCAGATGACGGGCGATTGCGAGACCGAGTCCAGTGCCGCCT
>PBTG01000122.1 GCA_002726535.1 Myxococcales bacterium
CCTCGCCAAAATCTCCGAGTGTGTCAAAGTAAGACGAGAGCGACTCTATCCCAGGGGTTTCGTTGCCGCATGAGCAAACCGAGTTTGAGCCAGGCCATGTCTTTGGCGAGCGCTATGTTTTGCGGCGGACTCTCGGTGCCGGCGCCATGGGCCAGGTCTGGATTGCTGTAGACACCACGCTCGATCGTCAGGTCGCGCTCAAGCTCCCCCTGCCGGCTAAGAGCAGCGGAACAGATTCGGGGTTTTGGACTGAGGCTCGCAGTCTCGCGAGAATCAGTCACCCCAATGTGGTGAAGGTCTTCGATGTCGCTGGGGTGGCGGGCCAACCTTACATGGCCATGGAGTTGATAGAGGGGTTTGGTCTAGATACGCGCGTGACCGCAAAAGGGGCGCTTGATTATGCCGAGAGTGTTGCCTTGTGTAGCCAAATCGCCGCAGCGCTCGCCGCAGCCCATGGGGTCGGGCTTGTTCATAGGGATCTGAAACCAGCCAATGTCCTCGTTCGCAAGGACCGCGACCATTCGTTACAGGCGATCTTGGTAGATTTTGGTTTGGCGGCGCATCGAAAAACCAGTGGCCGAGCCGGTTCGCCGCCTTACATGGCTCCTGAGGTGATCAGCGCTGGCCAGAGTTCGGTGGCGAGCGACGTCTACTCTTTGGCTGTGTTGATGTTCGAATTGCTCAGTGGGCGGTCTCCTTTTTATGCGCCGACGCTGGACAAGATCCTTCAAGCCCATCTTTCCGAGACTCGACCGACGTTGGGCAAGCATCCTCGCGGTGAAGCGTGGCCCCAGGGACTGCAAGAGGTGCTCCATTGGGGGATGGCACTCCAACCCCAAGATCGACCAGTCGGTCCGATTGAATTTGTCGCCGAGGTTCGCGCATGTCTTGAGCACCTGCTGACAGGTAGTGATGAGTTGAGCGGCTGTATCGCCTGCGGCATGAGCCCGATTGATCCGACGCGTCCATGTCCCCGGTGTGCGAGTCCACAACCGATCCGAACGTGTCCCTCTTGCGGCACACGTCAGCAGGGGTTGGGGTTGAACTGTGTACGTTGTCAGCACAGTTTGATGAGCGCGACTCAGCCCGCTCTGGGGTTTGGCAAGGCGAGGCAATTTGACGCTGTAGTTTTGTGCGCGGCGTATCCCACAGGTTCTCCTGCCAACTATCAGCGACTGATGAAGGTCTCTGCAGTCTGGGGTCAAGTCGGCGTCAATCTGCTGGGGCTCTTGGGGGACAGTGTGTTCGCTTGGGTTCCAGCCCAAAAGCTCGCCGACGCGGCCAAGCGGGGGTGGCACTTGTTGTCCATGGCCAGCAATGCCGCGTCAGATGACGGATCAGCAGAGCAGATCTGTATGAGCTTGACCTCGGGCGTTATCCATCTTCGGGGTAGCGGCGTGGCGTGGGGTCGACCCTACATCGCTGGACCTGGGATCACCGGCGCGTTCGCCGGAATCTCACAGGCTCGTACGCATGCTGCCGGGCTTTTTGTCGAGCCGAGGCTTCAGACTTTTTTAGATGGGCTATTGCCGCAGGACGTGACCTTAGCCAGCGAGCCCTTCGGTATTCGAAGTCGCGCGAAGGGGGCGACATGCCATGGACGCAACGGCATTTTGCGCGATTTGATCCGCGCTACCGAAGACAGGTTGGCGCCTCCGGTTCTCATTGGTGGTGTCGCTGGCGTCGGTCGAAGCCGCTTGTTGCTTGAGCTCTTTCATGCCATGCAGGCCCAACAGGTGACCTCAGAGCGTAGGTTCGTGTGGGTGTCGTGTCCGCCATCGACCATGGCCTTCGAGGGTACGCCAATTGTCGAACTTGTTAGCGGCATTTTGGGGCTGCCGCCTACAGAGCCGATCGCCCATGCTCGTCACAGGTTGTCGAATTATTGTTCCCCCGAGCAGGTTGAAATTCTAACTGACTCTGCAGCTCGAGGCTGGTTTGGCGACGCTCGTTGGGAACTGGTGTCGGCGTTGCGAGCGCTCGTTACCGCTGAGCTTGAGAATTGCCAAGCCATCGTATTCATCGATGACTTACATGACGCTTCTCCTGACGCTTATGAGTTGTTGCAGGACCTCGTGTCGGCTTGCCATGAATCCATCCGAATGGTTGCGACCGCTCGTGGTAGCGCAGGAGCCATTCGATCAGCGCTATCGGGCTGGCGCCACGTCGAATTGAGACCGCTGGACGATGAGCATGTGCGCGCGTGGGTCACCGAAGTGCGCGGGTATTTGGACGAGCAGCTCGAGTCAGCCATGCAGGCTCTGCGGGCCTGCATGGGCTTACCAACCTTGATCACCGCAGCGCTAACCAAGCTCGATCAGTTGTTGATCGCGGCCAAGCACACTCAAGACTTTGACACCGAACAATTGGTTGCGTCGATCACCTTGGCCGATCCTGCTGAAGCGCGTCATCTGCGCGCGCTTGCCATCACGGGACCCGGCGCACCGCTCGAATTACTCTCACACCTGCTAGGCCCGGCGCTCTCCGAGAGCATTTTGGAGCGCCTACTGGAGTCTGGCTTCGTATCGGCGACGACAGGCAAGACACCGACCTACAGTTTGACCTTAACTACCGCCGAGGCGGTACTCGCAAATCCGCAAGACGCAAGCGTTGTAGCAGATCATGAGCGTTGCGCTGGTTGGTGGCTGGACAACGCGCAAGTGAGTGACGCCAACGTTGGCCAGCGCCTTGCGCGTCACATGGAACTCCACGGCGACAATCATAAGGCTGCGCAATACTCGCTCGATATCGCCAAACAGTTGCATAACTCCGGCGGTCTGGGCCAGGCGACGCGTTTGTATGCGGCGGCGATGCATCTCGCGGCCGACGACGTCGATGTGGCGCAGGGCGGGATGCTCGCACAAGCCTTGTATGTCGAGTCTGCTTACGGTTTAGCGATGACGGCTGGCAGAGTTGGGCGACCCCACTGGGTAGTGGATGCGACGGATCGGTTGATGTCCATGCCGATGCTCGGTCATGAGCTTTCCCACTCCTTTATGCTTGCTCGGGCCAACGCGCTTCGCGACCTAGGTCGTCACCAGGCTTGTCTAGACCTGCTCAAGATACAGTTGGAAAAGACTGAGCTCCCGGCGCTCAAAGAGGAACTCGCATCTCACCTCGCTTTGAACCTCTATGTGTCGGGCGACGACGAGGGAGCTCAAAGCTTGGCCCAACACTTTGCTGACGAGGCCGAACAAGATCCGCTTTTGTGTCAAATGCTCCAGAGAACTCAGCAAATGACTGATACGGGACAATGGCAAGTGTCGGTCGACTCCGACGAGTTCGACGAGTTTTCGGCCTTGAGTGTTGGCCGTAGTGTGTCTTTGTCTCGTCTGTACGGCTGTCTCGGTCATATCGCTTTGAAACAGGGAGAGGTCGACGCTGCTGTATTGACCTACCGAAAGGCTGCGGTGCTTGCTGGCTACAGCGAGGACCCTTCGATTGCGCTGATGGTACGGATCACCTTAGCCAACGTATTGCAGCGAACAGGAGCGCATAGCGATGCATTAGAAGCTTTCGTTCAGATCATCGAGGATGCACGTAGCCGCGGTGCTCTGAGAGCCGAGTGGACTGCGATGGTCAACTGTGGTCATAGCGCGCTCGAAGATGGTCAAATGGACCGTGCAATCGACATTCTTGAGCGAGTGGTCGCGGCGACTCAGGTCCGAGACTTGGTTCGGGTTCGTGATGCTGCTGTGGTACTTTTAGAACAGGCCTATCGAGCCACTGGAGACCATGCGCGTCTTCGCGCGATTTTGGCTTCTCGCCACGATCATCACAAATTCGAAGGTGCTGACAGTGGGATTACCCACTCCGCGACGGTCAATGCCTCAGATTTCGAGCACGTCTCTGGTGCCGATGTCATGGTCATTTTTGACCCGCATGAGCGGGCTTCGATGTTCGAGACCCTAGACTCACATTGACCTCGCCCGCATGAAGGTCGGTACCATGCCGGGGCATCACTGCGAATCCGGTGAGTGACGTGATTTTTCCCTTGACCATGGCCAGAGGGCGTGGCACCACCCCGTGCCCCAAGCCTCCAACCCCGTGTTCGGCGCTTGTTGCCTGACAGGAGGACCGCGACCATGACTCAGCCACGCCCCACGCACATCAAGATCAACACCGTAGAGCCGGCTTTGGTTCGCCCGAATGAGCCCTTTAAGGCGACCTACGTGGTCAAAGCTTCTGGGGATGTGAACACGAAAGGTCTTCAGGTTTCATTTTTAACCGATGATGCTCGCTTGATCCTCTGCGATCACGCCACTGAAGAGACGCCGGTGGAAAAGACGCTACAGGTCAATCCAGGTCAGCGGGTTAGCAAGACAGTGACGATGCATCTCAAACTGCGCAAAGGGCTGCGAAATGAGTTTAGCCGTGACGGGTCCCCGGCCCCATTGACTTTGCATGCGCGTTTGACTGGTTCAGAAGGACCACGTGGTCCCGCCGTGTTTTCCGAAGGCTACGACATTGAAGTGGCCGAGTTGGCCAAGCGCACCACGACAAAGATCTTCATTTGAGTCTTCGTTAGTCGAGTTGCAGGAAGAAGTCTTAGCCTTTGGGACACCGATACCCTTTGAGCACCATCTTGTTGGCAGCGCGTACCCACACCCATCGAATCGAGTTTGCCGTCAGGGGCGTGGCCGTCACGCATTGAGCGATCGCGACGCTTTGATTGGCGCCCTTTGGTGCGGCACCTGTACCAGAACTCGACAAGGACACCCAGGGTTGTAGCGGCCGTGCAGCATCGAGCCCGTCGACGACGGGACAGCCCTTGGAAGGGGTCTGAGTCAACCCTGATCTGGCGCTCTTGGTCGCCCCACTGAGTTTGTTCATTCGCACTCGAAGTTCCCCTGCGGGCAAGGCCTTGCCTTTGGTGTTGGTCAAGGGAGCTAACGCCTCGCCACGCCCCCTTCTGCCTCCAGCCTGTAACCATACGAGGAGCTGCTTGGCTCGCTTGCGAAAGCCCAGGTCATGGATCTGTCCTGCGCCCAAGAGCTTTTGGCCTCGGAGCTTTCCTGCGCCAAAGTCGATGATCGTCCACTCTAGCGAGCCTTGCGGATATTGAACTGTCGGCTTCAATGCATCGACGATTGCCAGCAGTTCTTCGTGACGAGCGACGCCAGCGAGTTTGCCAGTTGCCTGAAAAACCTCTTGCATCTTGCGTCCGCGCGGGTCGACCGCTGCGATCCCACCGGTCCACACGTACAGGGGGTAGGGCCCCGCGATCAGCGTGCCGGCCAATGGAGGCTTGGTCTTGTCAGTCGGACGAGCAGGCAGGGAGGTCTGGCTGAGTTTCTTGCCGGTTTTGGCATCACGCAACTCAATGGTATGCCGCGCGGTCGCTTTCGCTCCCTTGGAGGCTGGGGGAAAGCGACAAGCCCTTGGCACCAGTAAGATCGACCCTGTCACCACTGGAGCCCCATAGTTGCAATAGGATTTGGTGCCGATGGTGATGCCGATGTCTTTGCACTTGGTGGATGCGAAGGTCGGGCTCAATGGGATCGCCGCCAACAAGGTTGTCATGGTCAGCCAGCGGACAATGCATCCGACTCCGAAGCGATGAGTGTTCATGATGTATTCCTGTACTCGCTTGCACGCGCGTCTTGTGTTGCTAGAGATGAACGCATTGCAACGGTGCACCATTCAATGCGCTCTGGCTCTTCCCAGACAGAGAGTGCACCATGTGGCATGCGACGACCACTGGACAGCGCCGTGAGTGAACCCAAAGGCCGCCTGAGAGACACCGTATTGACGGGGTCTTTGAACGGGCGCGCGCTTGCCGCTTCGTGTGCGCTCGTCTTGTTGCCATTGGCTTTGGCCTTGGTTTTTATGTCCTTACTCTTTTGATCGTGCTGGAGAAGAGGTGAGTACAGAGTCACCCGATCGTGGCGTCGCCGACGTTGCTAATATCGATCTGCAACACCTCGTTTCCCCTCGGTTGTTGCAGTCGCGTGCTGCTGTGGTTTCAGTCGAATGTGCGACCGCCGGTGTTGGCGCTGGCATCGCCCTGTCGATTGCGTTGCTGAGTTTGATGAGGCCAAAGGTCGTACTGACCATCGCGACGCCTCCGCTCGTATTGCAGACTCTTTTGGTGGTCGCTGCCTGTGGTGCCTTTGGTTTCACTTGGAGGTATCAAGTGGGCAGGTCGGCGACTCAGGGAGACCCTCTCTGGGGAGATTGGCGTTGGATCTCCCTATCCCTGCTCGGGTTGCTCGTGACCAGTTTGGGGACTCTGGTCTGCGTGTTCGCTTGGCCCAAAGGTTTTTTGTGGGCAGTCGCCACTTCGGCTCTCTTTTCCCTCGGGACCTTAGCTGCGGTTGGGCTGCGTTCACTCGGTGCGCTGCAGGGGCGCTCAACAACGCCAGTGGCCGACTTGGCGTTTTGTGTGGCTCATTGTTTGCTCGCGGGTATGGCGATTTGTGTGGGACTCGGGTTGATGCAAGCAAAGATGACCGCTGAGTTGACTTATGAGGCGGGCGTTAGTCTATCGGTTCTTTCTTTTTGGACCTTGTGCGCTGCAGGCCGTGTGATGTGGCGGGCGCAGGCATTTTTACGACAAGAGCGTAAACAAGGACGACGTTGGCCGACCAGCGAGCGCAGTTCTCGCAACGCGATGTTGATCGTGACTTTTGGCATCTTGACTCCCGCCGCCGTGACGGCGATGGCATTGATGATGGCTCGAATTACCGGTGTCGAGATGGCTTGTTTGGCGATGGCCTTGTCCGTCCACGGGCTGCGACACGCCTGTACGACCATGAGATATGGCCCTGATCCGAGAATAGACCAACTGCAATCGTCGACGATTTGGCCACTCGAGTCTGAGGCTCACGACCTCAGATAAATGCATCGAATTGAGTATCTCTATTGCGTTCTTGGCCCTGAGCGGCTATGTGGTGAAACCACATGCAGGTTGCAGGCGTGGACTGAGACTAAAGATTAACCCTCAAACAAACCGCTATGGAAAGAGTCTGCCCCGAATGTGGGGAAAAAACCGACGAATATACTTGTCCTCATGATGGCGAGATGACTCTCGTTATCAAAAAGAACAAGCCAGCGACGCTGATTGGCGATGTCATCGGCGGTCGTTACCGTGCCGTTGAGATCATCGGTCAAGGCGGTTTTGGTGCGGTTTACAAGTGCACTCACGTGGCAACGGGCGATACCTTAGCCCTGAAGGTTCTGCGCACAGACGTTGAAAGCAACGCCGACGTGATCGCCCGTTTCCGGCAGGAAGCCAAAGCCACCAGTCGTCTCAAGCATCCCAATACGGTGCGCGTTTTTGACTTCGGTCAAATGGATGACGGCAACCTCTTCTTGGCGATGGAGTTTCTCGAAGGGCGTACGTTGACCGAGGTCATGCGCGAAGACAGCCCGCTCGAGCCTAAACGACTCGTTAAGATCGCCTTACAGGTACTGAAAAGCTTGTCGGAGGCTCACAGCCGTGGCTTGGTTCACCGCGATCTGAAACCCGACAACGTTTTTGTACAAAACATCCATGGGGAGCCCGACTTTGTGCGGGTTCTTGATTTTGGCATCGCCAAGTCCATGAGTACGGAAAAGCAAGACATCACGTCGACTGGGGCGGTCATCGGCACGCCAAAATATATGAGTCCAGAGCAAGCTCGGGGTCAATCGGTTGACCAGCGAACAGATATCTATTCGCTTGGCGTCATTCTCTACGAAGCCTTGACTGGCACGCCGCCATTTTTGGCTGATACACCGCTCGCGATGATTTTGCGCCGAGTTACTGAAGAGCCTCCTCGTGTCCATGATTGTCTCGTGCGGCCTGCGCCTCGGTTGCTCTGCGACGCTGTCCTCCGGTCGATGAGTCGGCATCCCGTGCATCGATTTGAGACCGCAGATGAATTTGCCAGCGCCCTCGAAGAGGGACTCAACTCCCCTGTAGTCGACGCGAACTCGAATCAGACGGCGGCCTATTCGCCTTCGGATTTGGCCGAGGGCACCAATGACGATGAGACCGCGGCCTACGAGGCCGGTGAGGTATCCAATGCGTCAGAGCAGATCGCCGTGGTCTCCACCGGTCAGCATGAGCCGGTCGATGACGCGACAACTCAAGCTACAGCTCAAGAGCTTGAGGCTGCGAAGGGCGAGATTGACGCCGGCGATGAGACCGTCGCTGACATGAACCCAGATTGGTCACAGCTTTCAGACGACATCAAAAGCGCTGGTAGTACGGGACACAAACGCAAATCGAAGCTCGTCTCTGGCGCGATTGTTAGTCTACTTGTTGTCGGAGCGGTCGTTGGAGGTGTGTTTCTGTCCTCCATTGAGGCGCCTACAAAGATGGCCGTCAAAGCGCCTCCGGGAGCGCTCAAAAAGCCAGTGGTGCCGCCAGTCAAAGCAAAGGTTGAGCCGAAGCCATCGCTGCTGACCTTTGTTCGCCAGCCCAAAGAGGCTCGCGTTGAGGTGTCAGGATTGATGGTCGTAAAGGAGCCGCACGAGGTGACCCCGGGCGTCTACAAGGTGACGGCCACTGCGCATGGCTACCAACACTTTGAGACCAAGATCAAGACGGTGTCTGGACCCATGCAGGTTGAAATTCGCATGGAGCCCATCCCCAAGCCAGTTCCAGTGGCTGCGACTCCTCCGGTAATCTCAGCCGCCAAGCCTGTCAAAGCGAACGCAGGGAGTAAGGCGCGCCGTAAGCGTAGCCGTTCGAAGCGGCCCAAGAATGCGGCGACGCTCAAACAAGCGCCTTCGGCTGCGAAGCCGAAGCCGAAGCCGAAGCCCAAGAAGGCGAAGCCCAAACCTGATGATGGTGGACTTCTAATCGATTAGTCCGATGTGTGCGTAAGGCTCTAGGGTCGCCTAGTATCATGTGGTACCGTTCGGAGGGTGAATGCGGGGTCGCTTTGAGCGATCTTGCCCGTCAATATCACTTTGCAAAGACGTGATCGCTGAGGATTGCATGTTCAGAATCGCCACAAGGGTGACCTGCGCTTTGATTTGCGTCCTGCTCTGTAGCGTGCCAGCGGCCGCTCAGCAACAGGATGCGACGAGCGCACAGGTCCGCTCGCTGATCTTGGCTCGTTCAGGCGCTACGCACTTTCGTGGCAAACGCTTCTTGGCGGCAGCGCGCGCTTTTGAAGAGGCCTATAGGCTCAACCCTGTCGATCCGCGCAATCTGCGCTATTCGGGCCGGGCGTGGCAGGAAGTCGGCGCGCTCGAGCGAGCCCTGAGTTTGCTCGAACGCTATGCGCTACTGGAGAGCAAGGCCAAGTTTCGGGCTTCGATTCAGCCGCGAATTGAGGAGTTACAGAAACTCTCAGCGCGTCAACGAGCCGAGGCTCTGGCCTCTGCTACGCGTCGCTATCCGCAAGGCAAGCTTGAGGTTGATGCTGCTCGCTCGCTCGTTCGTCTGGGGAGTCGTTCTGACATGCAGCGGGCGCTGAAGCTCTATGAAACTGCCAGAATTTGGGCCTCGGACTCCACAACTCGTAGTTTGGTGGCCGCCGCGATCGATAAAATTCGTACCGATCTAGCCAAGCCCGAAGCGCCGCCTGCGAAGGCTCCGACGCCAGCTGCCGTCACACCTATTGCGCGCCCGGTGCCTGCCGTGGTGGCCACAAAACCAGATTCATCTTCGAGCAGCATTGGTTGGTATATCGCCGGTGGAGTCGTCGCAGCAGCAGGTGTCGGTTCGTGGTTGGCTGGCTACGTGACGCTGAACTCGGCGAACCAAGATCTCAAAGACAACAGCCTTCCGTCGGGCTCCGAGTATGACGCCTACACGTCAAAATATGATCGTGGCTTGGGATTGTATATCGCTGGCATCGTTGGCACGGGCGTCGGAGCGGCGGCGGTGGTCGTTGGTCTGATTCGGTCGCTGCGGGGCTCGAAGCCTTCATCGATTACTTTGGCTCCGCAGCTCTTCACGGGCGCCTCGGGGCTCTCACTGCACGGTCAGTTCTAGGTAGAGGAGACCATGAAGCGTCCTATCATCATGCGATTCGGCCTCCAGCGCGTCCTATTACTGGCCGTGGTGGTTGGGGCGACCAGCGCTTGTATCCCACCGCGATTGTCCGACCCTACGGCTATCGATGCGAGCGGCGACGTAGAGCAGGGCAAGGACCTCAGCGGCGGCTCGTGTGCCATAGATGACGATTGCCCGGCCGGAGACAATCCATGCCTCAAACCGGTATGTCAGAAGGCGCGTTCGGGCGGCCGAGAGTGTGCGTTTAAATCCAAAACCAATGGCACTGACTGCGATGACAACGACCCGTGTACGGCCGTGTCGACGTGCTCGAAGGGCAAATGTGAAGGGGGCGGCAATCAATGCCAATGTGAAGCGGATAACAAGGACAATTGCTACAAACAGTTTCAAGGCCTGTACAGCAAGACCAACAAGTGCCTGAGCCTCGCAGATTGCGCAGTTGAGAAGGGCACTGGGATTTGGAAATGTGTGCCTCAGGCGCCGCCGATTCAGTGCCCGACCGACTCGGATAACTCCTGCCAGACCAACACATGCAACACTGGGACGGGGCAGTGCCAGCTGATCAAAAAGAAGCCTGGCTATGCCTGCGAAGATGGAATCGCCTGCGGAGAGTCTGCCTGCGACGCAAAGGGATCGTGCAGCATGGTCAGTTACGCTGGCTGTGGGTGCAATCCCCAAAACGGTGTCCCCGAGGGCAACATCTGTTGGAATCGGGAGTATTCGATCGATGGGACCAAATATACGACCAGCTATGCCTCGCGAAAATGTACTGGAGAGATCCTGTGTTTGCCGGTGACCGAAGATGGCAAGACGAAGTACGACTGCGTTCTTGATATGTTCACGATCAAGTTCTGCGGCGAGGACGACAGCGCGTGTATCGACAATGTGTGCATAGAAAAGGACGGCACGTGCGCGAAGAAAATCTTGCCGAAAGATACCCCCTGCGACGATGGCAACCCGTGCACGGTCAATGACTATTGTGATGGGGCTCTCGGCGCATGTATCGCACAGACTCAGATCTGCTCTTGTAAAAATGACAAGGACTGCGCCTCGAAAGAAGACGGTGACCTTTGCAATGGCACGCTTTATTGCGACAAAAAATCAGGTAAATGCACGGTCAATCCGGCGACAGTAGTCACCTGCCCAAGCGTGGGAGACACCGATTGCCTGGTCAATGTGTGCGTGCCAAATACGGGAAAATGCGTCGTCACGCCGCGGGAAAACATCAAGAATGAGTACAGCATCAACCCGAGTACGCAAGCCAAGAAATTGCTCGGCAAAACGATTTATTCGGGCAAGCAGATCTCGGTGTTTTGTGATGACGGCGCCAAATGCTCGGTGAACGATGAGTGTGCTAGCGGCAAATGTCAGGGCGGCGTGAGCATCTGTACCTGCCAAAGTGATGCAGAGTGCGCGGTGTCCGACGCGAAGCGCTCAGATGGCTCTGCGGATCTGTGTGCTGGCAAGCACTATTGCGACAAGCTCGAGGGCAAATGCAAGATCAACCCAGCCACCGTGGTCACCTGCATCGACACAGACGACAACAGCTGCACGACCACCTCTTGTGACCCGAAAGCCGGCAACTGCGTGGTCAAGCCGCTGTCTGTAGCGAACATGCCTTGTGACGACGGCGACAAGTGCACATCCGGAGATGTCTGTGACATCACCACGGGGACTTGCGCGTCAGGCACTGTGGTGTGCGGATGTAACGTCGATTCAGACTGTACAGCAAAAGAAGACGGTGACCTGTGTAACGGCACGCTTTACTGCGACAAGTCTGTGGGCTACTGCAAGGTCAACCCCGCGACCATCGTATCGTGCCCCAGTGTGCTCGATAGCGAGTGCTTGAAAAATCAGTGTGTCCCTTTGACCGGTAAATGCGTCTTAAAACCTGCCAATGAAGGCTTGACGTGCAAAGCAGAGACTCCATGCGCCGCATCGCCTGTCTGTGTGTCAGGTAAGTGCGACTGGAGCGCCAACCTCTGTAACTGCAAACAAGCCTCCGATTGTGATCACCTCACAGGTGGTAACAAGTGCTTGGGTACGGCCATCTGTGACCAGGGGCTCTGTGCGCTCAAGGATACGACTCCCCCTTGTCAACAAGACCCAAGTCGCCCCTGTGAACTAAACACCTGCGATCCGGCCACGGGCAAGTGTAGCTTCGTCAATCGCCCCAATTTCACGCCTTGCAGCGACGGCGATGTGTGCACCGTCAGCGATGGCTGCCAAGGTGGAAAGTGCAAGGCTGGTAGTGATGTCTGCCTGTGTACTTCGGATTCCGATTGCTCGAAGTTCAACGCTGTCGATGACAAATGCGCGGGCAGTTACACGTGTTCAAAGAACTCGGCGGTGGATAACAAAACCGTAAAGTACTGCACAAATACGCCGAAGGTCTGCCCAAGCGGCGGCTCCGGTTGCACGTTGCAAACTTGTGATCCAGATACGGGTAAGTGCCAGCCCAATGAGGCTGGCAAATGCAACGATGGCAACTCCTGCACCCTCGATGTGTGCGGTGCTGATGGCAAATGCAAACACAATGTGTCAGCCACGAAAGGCCAGCCTTGTACGTCGGCTCAAACCGGCATGGGGCTCTGCGATATCAAGGGGACCTGCGTTCCTGCGCCCTTGTCGGATTTGATCTTGATCCCGGGTGGAATCTCACAGATAGGCTGCGATCCGAGTGCCGATTCAACGTGTCCTCCCAATGAAAAGCCCCACCACGCTGTAGATATCCCGACATTTTGGATGCAGCGCTATGAAGTTACAGTCAGTGACTATCTCGCATGCGTGAACTCACAAAGCGCGAACAAATGCACGGCTTCAGGCGCAGACACTTCGTGCACCGTGGGCAAAGGCAACGGCGATCTGCCTGTGAACTGTGTCAGTCACAAACAGGCACAAACGTATTGTACCTGGCTTAACGCGGAAGCACGCTTGCCGACTGAGGCTGAATGGGAGCGTGCGGCGCGTGGCGGCTGCGAAATCCATGGCATGAAAAAGTGCGCAAGTCAGTCACATCTTTACGTGTGGGGCAACTCGCCTCTGCCGGACTGTATGCGAGTGATTTACAAGTCAAAAAATGGAGTGCCTGGATGTGGACTCAAGGGTCCGTGGCCCGTAGGTGCGCGCCCCAGCGGTGATGTCAGTGTGTACGGCGTCTATGATATGGGCGGCAATGTCAGCGAATGGGTCAGCGATTTTTACGACGCCCAGTGGTATTCGAGCACTTCAGCGACGGGCCTTGATCAAGGCGGGCCTGCAACGGGCCAGTTGCGCACAGTCCGCGGTGCTTCGTTTGGCGATAACTCCAAAAAAGTGCGGACGACCCACCGACAGGGTGTAAGCCCAATCTTACAGAGCCCTCAGACCGGCTTCCGTTGCGTCATACCCGCGCAATAAGGACTGTTTTGACTGACTGAGCGTGGCTCACGGACGTCGTTGGATGGCCGAAAAAGCGTGATGTGGCTCGGCAAAGCTTGCCTCTGTGCCCCAGCGTCTTATGCTGTGGGCCTGTCGACGTCTCCCGAACGTCAGGAGTGGTCCGATGACCCAGCCAGCGCCCGAATCGCTTGCAAAACGAAAAACCAGCTTGGCGCCGGTGATCATCACCGTGCTGATTGCAGCCATTGGTTTTGCTGTGGTCGCCTCGAGCACGTCCGGTGGGGCAGGGATGTACAACTTCTCGCTCAAAGACCTCTCCGCACAAAAGGGTCAACTCTCGGGCAAAGACGTCAAGGTGTCAGGCCGCATCGCTAAGGGCAGTGTCCGAGGTGCACCGGCCAGCACTAGCTTTCGCTTTGACCTTGAGGACGACGAAGGTCATCGCATCTCTGTGGGGTATAAACGCCTATTGCCCGACCCTTTCGAGGAGGGCAGAGAAGCTATCGTACAAGGAAAACTCGTCGACGGTGTGCTTCAAGCAGACAACCTGACAGTCAAATGCCCAAGTCGCTACGCGGACACCGAAGAGGCCGCGGACATGACGGAACAGGACCGCAAAGCCTACTATCAGCGCGAATACAAAAAGCACCTCGAGGCTCAGAAGCGCACCAAATCTGGTGACAATCAGCAGCCAGCAGTCCCCAGCAAGTAGTTGGACTCAGTACGACTGATTGGTCTGTGAACAGCGGCCCACGTCGACAACCACCACATTGGATCGTTTTGAGGGCAGTTTGGCGAGTCCTCGACTGCGAATCTCAGCGCCGCTCGGCAACTCAAAACGACACTTTACGTTGAGTTGTCGAACATCGTCGACGACCTGCCACGTTTGGGCCACAGTCGCCTGAGGAGCTTCGCCAACTTTGAAGTGAAAGCGCCGCCATTGACCGGCAGGGGTCTCGATGGCGACCTCCGTTAACTCTGCCCTGGTCAAGGCGACCTTGCCGATTGGACAGTCGACGTGAGTGAGCAGAGCGACTGCTTGTATAGAGGCTGTTTGCGGTCCTGCTTGCCACCAAGCGGCCGTTAGACCAGCGGCGAGCGCGCCTAGCCCTATCCAGCGTCGCATTGGGCTGACGGAGCTGTGTCGGCTTACAGCCTCAGTTGACGAGGAGTTCTGTTTCACCGCTCAGACCCATCTGTACGCTTCGTAGCATCATGTCACCGACAATATCGGTGAGACGCTCTGCCCGCGCTTTGACCGATGGTTCCTCAAGCAACCGCTGGCGATCACCTGGTTCGCGGGCGAGGTAGGTCGCCAAGCGGTTGGTCAAGATGTCTGGTTTCCGTTTGGTGTGCAGTTCATTGAGCAACAGGCCGTCGGCGTCGCCGAGTTGCATGACGAGCCCGCGAATACAAGAGGTCAGCCGGCTGATCGTCTCTTCGAGGTCCTCGGCGGGCTCGATGATGTCGGGCAACTGATTGACCGTTGCGACTCGATAGGGTTTGAGCCGATGAACACGCTCAATCTCAACTCTGGCTAGGCAATGAAGAGACAGGTTGTAACACCCATCGTCTAAGCGTTCTTCATTGACAACTTTGCACAGGGACCCGACCTGAAAGATCGGCGGAGAGCCATAGTAGTCGTCTTGGTATCCAGGCTTGAGCCCAACGAGCACCATCAGTCGGTTGCCAGCGAGAACGTCCGCGGTCAGCAGGCGATAACGGGATTCAAAAACTCTTAAGCGCGTGACCGTGTTGGGATAGACCACAAAGTCTGGCAACGGGAAGATGGGCATCGATTCATATGTTGACTGTGCGACGGCGATATTTTGCATCCAAACTCCTGTACGCAGGCCTTGATATAGCCAGAGTAGGGGTCTGTGGCCGCCCGGCAAGAAACTCACATTCCTGAGTCAATCCGGGGATGTCTCACATGCCGAAACCGGACTCGTCATTGCTCGCCGTGAGTTTTGGGCGATGTCGCCAGTTCTCAACGGCTCTGGCAATGACGAAGCGGTCTTTGGGGCGTAGGAACGCAGCCTCAACCG
>PBTG01000123.1 GCA_002726535.1 Myxococcales bacterium
ACTGCCAAACAAGCGTCTTGCGTGGCATTTTGAGCAACCTGAGCGGACCAGTAATGCGGGCTTTGCTATCGCCAAGTACGAGGTTACTGGCGCAGCCGACACGAAGACTACACCACCGATTCGCTTGTATACGCTGCCCAACTTCGTGGTGACTGCGAAGCCGCTTCGAGAAGAAATCAAAAAGATGATGAGCTTTTACGAAGAGCGTTTTTCGGCCTTTCCTTGGGCTGGAATCAATATTGTTCAACTCGCCAATAACTTCGGTGGTGGCTACGCGCCTCTGTCTGGCACCTTTATGTATCGCAACGTGTTTGGGGCCAAGGTCGGTGGTCAGGGCTATTCGAGCTTCTCTGAGTTGACGGCTCATGAGTTGGGCCATCAGTGGTGGGGCAACTATGTACGGCCTCTCAGCAATGGGGACGTGAGCCTGTCGGAGAGCCTCGCTGAGTATTCGTCATGTCTGTATACAGAGATTGAGTTGGAAAATCGCAATCAGCTGATCCAAGACAATCTCAGTTTCGTGTACACCGTCGGTGCTCAGGATGATCGACCGATGCAGGCCACCAACGTCTACTCATCGCCTAAATATGTGCAAATCATCTACCACAAAGGCGCGACTGTTCTGCACATGCTACGGCACGAACTCGGTGATGATCTGATGCACAAAGGCTTGCAAGTCTATGTCGCCAATCTCGGGCGCGATTATGCCAAGGTCAAAGACTTGCGACTTGCCATGGAACAGGCCTCTGGGCTCGACTTGGAGTGGTTTTTTGAGCAATGGTGGCAGCGCAAAGGCAACATCTACGTGGAATTCGCGGGTCGCGTCGAGACGCTCAAAGACGGCAAGTACCAGGTCAAACTGCGGGTCAAACAACTCACCGAGTTGGCCTTTCGTTTCAAGTTGCCGGTACGGATTACCTACGCCGATGGCAGTTATGAAGACATCGACTTAGATGTTATCCCTGATGACAAAGACGATCGAATCGCGGTGTTGACGCATACAGTCGATAAGCCCGTTCGAGGTGTGCGGCCCGATCGCACTCGCAAACTTCTTCGGCGCTTCATTCACTTGACCCCAGCCGACGTAAATCTAGATGGCTTGGTGGACGGAGCCGACTTGATCGAGACAGCTTTTCGCGTCAACCGCGCAATTGTCTGGAAAAATAATTTCTTCCCGAACCGTCTGTGGGATGAACTCTTTGACATCGAGCCAAGCTATCGTATTGACGCTGACGATGTTGATCTGGTCGTATCTAGCGCTGGTACGACGTCCGTTCCATTTTAACGTAGGCAAGCTGGACTGCTCCATGACTGATTCGCAACCGCGTCGTGTTCACGTTGTTTCTTTGGGCTGCCCAAAGAACCGCGTCGACACCGAGTTGATGATGGGACGCCTGCTTCAGGGCGGCTTTACCCCTACACCTGACGCCGATCAAGCCGACGTATTGCTGGTCAATACGTGCGCATTTATCGACTCATCGAAACAAGAGAGTGTCGATGCAATTTTGGACATGGCTGAGGTCAAAGACCGCAACCCTGACGCGCGGCTTGTGGTCGCCGGTTGCCTTTCGCAGCGCCACGCTCCAGAGCTTCGTGAGTCGATGCCTGAGGTCGATTTTTTCATCGGCACCGGTGAGTATCAAAAGCTGAGTGAATTGCTGGAGCTGCCTCCCGCAGTTGCTTTGGCCACACCGGCTGCGGCGGGGCTTAAAAAGCGACGCCCTGCCTTCATCGCTGACCACCTCTACCCGCGCTATGTACCCCCCGCGAGCTTTAGCACCTATCTGAAGATTGCCGAAGGATGCTCGCAGAGTTGCTCGTTTTGCATCATCCCACGTCTGCGCGGCATTCAACGGTCTCGCACGGTCGATGACATCGTCGACGAAGCCAGACGATTGGTGGAGCAGGGAGCCCTGGAATTGAATCTGGTGGCCCAGGATCTGACTCATTATGGAGAAGACCTGCGCGACCCCGACCTTTTGGCCAAACTGGTGAGACAGTTGGGCACAGTCGATGGCTTGCGATGGGTTCGATTGATGTACGCTTACCCGCACAACTTCAGCGACTCGCTCATTGATGCGATCGCACAGACAGACAACTGTTTGCCTTACCTGGATATGCCTCTGCAGCACGCCTCAGATGCCGTGCTGGAGAAGATGAATCGTCGTACATCACGGCTCGAGATGGAGACGCTCTTGGACAAACTGCGTCGTCGCGTCGATGGTCTGGTCTTGCGCACTACGCTTTTGGTCGGACACCCCGGCGAGCGAGAGCAGGACTTCGATGAACTCTATGACTTTGTCCAACAACAGCGCTTTCATCGTGTTGGGTGTTTTGCATACAGCCAAGAGCAAGGGACTGTGAGTGCCCGTATGCCGGAGCAACTGCCTACGGCCGTCAAAAGAGCCCGGAAGTCTCGGATTATGCAGTTGCAACAGGCCATCTCGGCTGAGCATCTCGAGCAGATGGTCGGTCAGCGTTACGAAGTCCTTGTCGAAGGACTCAGCGAGGAGTCCGATCTGTTGCTGCAGGGGCGTTATTATGGCCAAGCCCCCGAGATTGACGGTGTCATCTACATCAACGATGCCCCGGACAATATCGGTCGTGGACAATTACGGACGGTTGAGATCTCCGAAGCGCACGACTATGACTTGGTCGGACACGTGATCGCGTGAAACCAAATGCAAGCGTGAAGCACCCGGTTGACATCGGTTGCCGTCGATATGGACACTGCAGATGATGAATGGCTCTCACACCCTGCTCTGGTTGTCTGTGATTGTGCTGACCACAGCATGTGGCGGCGAGTCGTCACCGAAACCGCCGCCACCACTGGCCGGGCTGCAGCATCCAGCGGTCGCTCGCGTCGGCGAAGTCGTTACTTTTGACGGGAGTCCTTCGGTAGCGGGTGTGTTGCGCAACGCAGATGGCAATATCGTTGAGCAGGCCTCTATTGTGCAGTTCCGATTTTTGTTTGCTGATGGGAGCGAGGTCAAAACCCAAGCCGCAGCGGTCGGCAAGCACGTTTTTGACGAGCCGGGTCTCTATGCCGTCAAGCTTGAGGTGGTCGACGCACGGGATCGAACGAGCGAGGTGATCAGCGCTATCCACATCACCACGGACTTCACCACCATCTGCTCAGAGGACCAGCCGGCTGATTGTCCATCAGGTCGCTGCCTCGCGGGCGTGTGCAACCGGATCGCCTGCGCCGGCCAAGCGGTCTGTCCAACACAGACCACATGTGCTGATGCGCAATGCCTCACCAACCCACCACCAGATGTGGGCGGGGACGCCTTTACGGGAGCCGATGGCGGAGCCATCACTGTGGGCGCTGACGCCGCGAGCTCGATCGGTAGCGATGTCGCGGTAGCGCAAGACACCGGCCTCGGCGATATCGCACAGGACGCTGTTGAGCCATCGGATGTGAGCGATGACGCCCAGGGTTCATCGGACGCTGGGGAGACAGACGCTGGGGAGACAGACGCTGGGGAGACAGACGCTGGGCAGACAGACGCTGGTGCTGACTCCATCGAACCGACGGACGAAGATGCAGCGGAGACCTCGCCGTAGAGGGCCGGTTGAACTCGCAATCGAAGTCGAGATGCCAGAGACGAAAGAGTCCTTGACCAACGAAGCTTCGACGGGTACAAACCGCTCCCCCTTGTGCGTCGCTGCGCTTGGGTGAACGAAAACGTACATCGCCGTGTCCTGCAGGCCGGCAAGAAATAGGTGAACCGTGGCGAACCACAAGTCGGCGCTCAAGCGCGCCCGTCAGAGCGAAAAACGTAACCTCCGCAACCGTGCCGGACGCGCATCGCTCCGCACAGCGATCAAAAAGTTTCGTACCTCGCTAGAGGCTGGCGACAAACTAGAGGTCGTTGAACTCCATAAAATCATGTCCATCGTCGACAGCGCCGGATCTAAGGGCTTGATTACGACCCAAACTGCGTCGCGCACCGTCTCTCGATTGTCTCGAGCCTGGCAGCGTCACTCCGCTTAATCGTCGTCTCTCATGGGTTTTGAGATCGCACCACAGTGCCAAAAAGCCATCGATGAGGCAGGCGCTGGCCTAGCCTTCATCGCTTGGCTTCAATGGACAGCCGCCTCGCTGGATGAAGACCAGCGGGGCGTCGTTAGTTATGCGGCTTCTGCCCTGTCAAACCGGGGTTGGCTGAGCCCGCTTCCAAAGTTTACAGAGTCCGCGGTCGACGCGCTCGGATTGTCACAAGAGCGCATCGAAGCCGCGGTCGACGCGCTGGTGAGCAATGGCATGCTGGGCGTTGACCAAGAGCGCATCACTCATATTGCTGCGACCATCTCTACTGCGCGAACATCGCTCACCTACATCAGTAGTGACGAAGGGGTCGAACCCATCTATCTCACCGGTCCAGCCGCTGTCTTAGGTATCGCCCGAGGCTTGGGAAGGCCCGGTAAAATCGTGGCGTCCTGTACGGTCAGCAATGCGAAGGTTGTCCTTCACTGCGACGAAACGGGGATTCACAGCCGCGAGCCCGAGACGGTGTCGATGTTCCTGCCTTCATGGACTGCTGACACGACACCAGTTGATGTGGCGGGGCAGGGCGGTCTATTCGCTGACGATGATGCACTCGCAACGTGGCAAACCGAGCGCAATGACCCAGATGGCCTGCCGCTGTCGTCGATGTTTATTCCTTTTGCATTGACGGATTTGGGCGACAAGTTCGGGGTAGCCTTGGAGTCTGTCCTCGACCGGGTCGCGAACTTCGCATAGTCAGTCGTAAGGCCACGCGCGGAAATCTACAGCGCAACCGAGCGGCCTTGTACGGAGCGATGCGTTTGTTTTACGCACCCCGCAGTCTCGCTCAGCGTCTAGAGACCTCATAGGTTAAGGGCCTTTGAGCAACCTTGCAGCGGCGTTGCAACCGATCTCCCATCCATCTAGCCCATGACGACTTGTGACGAAGGGTCGCAAGAGTCTCATGTAGCCGTCGGCATTGACCGGCCCGGGCTTGATCGATTGCGCACAATTTCATCGCGGCGTCGGCGAACAAGGGGTATTTGAGGGCACCCAATCGGGGGCCTATTTTGCACAGGTCAGCTCCCAGTCTGCTGCCACGAGAGCGTCGCCAGAGGGCACTCAGATATTGAGCCATCGGGTCATCAGGATAGGCTGAAGTCAGCGCTCGCATACGCTCGAAATGACCAGGCTTATTGCGGGAACGAAGCCAGGAGTCCCGCAGCAATCGACGGCCTTCGGGCAGATTCGATAGATAGATTTTAGCGAGTTGCATTCGTCGCCACCCCTCGCTGGTGAACTCTGACGCGGCCCGTCTCCACAGAACCTTCGCCGCTTGAAAGTCGCCATGTAGAGCGACGAGGTCAGCTCGTAGGGCTTCAAAGTTGGCCAATTGCGCGCTGGTGCGCGTGCTCGCTTGCGGCAATTGCTCGAGGGCTGCCGTGCTCTGACCTGCTTGACCCAGGGCGAAGGCATAGGCTCGTTGGACGTCGAGGCCGATGGGGCGACCTTCAGCGGCCGATTCGATGTCGTCCTTGAGTCGCCCCCAGATGGCGACAGCCCGCTGATCATCCCCTTGCCGCCAAGCCTTGCGGGCGCGCTCGCGGCATCGACCGATTTCGAGACTACAGGGTCGAAAAAACAGGCCACTGCGTTGAAATCGGGCAGACGCTCTGTGGAGTTGTGCATCCGTGAGCTGAAAGCCCTCCAGGAAGTGTTCCCATTGGGCACTGAGTTGCTCAAGGCTGCGATCCGTGGCTTGTGACAGCGAACCTCTTTGCATCAACTGCCGCAAAGACAACTCTCCATAGGTGTCCCTGAACCACCGTAAAAATGATCCAGCAATCGTGTAAGACCGCGCTGAACTCTGTTGAAAAAATCCGGTTGGCTCAAAGAGTGCTGACATCGACGGCGCAAGACCCAGGCGGTGCATCGCTGCGCTCCACTGGTGGGGCGTTAAGCCATCTCGAACCGGCCACTCAGCAGCGACTGCGACACCCTCGATGAGGACAGGATCCGGCCACAGTCCATTGCGAAGAGGCACCCCAAGCCAGTTGACGCAGAGTTGACCAGCAAACACGTGCGCAAGCTCGTGTCTAACGATGGAGCGCCCCCAGCCGGGCCACACCAGATGAATTTGTCGCAGCCAAGGCTTGGCCATCTCGACGTTATGAGCGCCCATCAACTCTTGCTTCTGTCTTGCGTTGCGATAGATGAACACCTGCACCGGCTCTTCGAGGGCTTGCCCAAAGAACTCTGAGAGTTCAATCCATACGTGTCGGAGGTCATCAGCGATTTCATGAGCCTCAGACCGCCATCGAGCATGAGAGCTCATCGCGACGACGATTTCGCCTCCGGGTGCAGGCGTGACGTGAATTCGTCCGTCGAGGATTTGATGCATCTGCGCCTTGGTCAGTCGCCAGCCCATCGCCGGCTGAAGCTCACGCCAGCAAAACAACGCGCTCAGAAGGACAGACAAAGCGACCATTGCTCTGCGATCTTGAAGTAATATCTGCCAAGGCGGTGAACTCGATCGAGCAGTCCGTTGTGACAAAATATGGGCGATGGCGGCTCCACAGAGCCACACTGGAGTGTTGATCAGTCGAAAAGTTAGGTATCGGCTGTGTAGATCGAGGTTGTCCTCATACAAAGCTCCAGCAACCCAACCGAAGAGACTCTGATAGGCAAAAACCTGGGGTTGCCAATAAAAATGCCACAAGGCTGGCAGCGTCGAGGCGGTGGCGATCAGCATGAGTCGGGCTTGTCCCCACCTTGTCCCCCAGGCCCGAGCGATGACCCCCATACATGCGCCGACGAACACTGAGCACAGTGGGCCTAGCGCATAAAATCCAAGACCAGTCATGGGGGCGCACCAGGGTACGAACAAGGAGTTCAGTACGTAGACGCCGACTGGCCCTAGCATAAGTAGCAGCCATTGCGACCGCTTGCCCAGCGTGGATTTGGCGCTGAGAGACCCTGCGCAAAGTCCCATGATTGGACTGAGGACCAGGCAACAGTGGTAGTCGAGGATGTCAAAGCTCGGCGCCTTGAGCATCGCCAAGGCGACCAGGGTTGGTAGCCACGCTGTGAGCCTGCTCAATCGACTAAGCCGGGCCATGTCCGGATCACGTTTGCCCATAGGCCGAGTCTGAGGTCAACGCTCCATGTTAACAAGGGGTGCATGTGGCTGTCTGTGTCCGAAGATGGCCTTCGGTTGTGTTGCCGCTGGACGCGTGTCGCTCAGCATGACAAAATAGAGTCGACGAGCGTTGCCAATGTGGCGCGCAGGGTGGATGCAGCGGGGAGTCAGCACGAATGCAACAGCCGGCGGCGCGCCTCTTGCGAGTAGGCGGAGGTTCAGGACAGCAGGAGATTGAACTCGCTGACCTCACGACCGTGGGGCGTCAGCCTACCAATACGCTGCAGATCGTCGATCGCTTGGTGTCCAAAGAGCACGCAGTCATCTCTCGTCGCCCGAATACTTCGACCTATGTCCTGCGCGATCTAGACAGCCGCAATGGAACCTATTGCAACGATGTTCTCGTCGAAGGTGCGCACATCCTTCGCGAAGGGGATTTGGTTCGCATTGGTAGCACTTCGTGGCGATATGTCGCGCCCCCTGAAGACGAGAAGGTCGATCCGGTCGACGACGCCTTTGAGGATGAAGGGCCCTCGAGCGTTCACGCGACAATGCAGATTGATCTGCTCCGTGACTTTGCGCCGGTCGAGTTGGTCGCTGATGAACGTACACTCAGGGTCGACTACGAGAAGCTTCGTCTCGCCTATACCT
>PBTG01000124.1 GCA_002726535.1 Myxococcales bacterium
AGAGGGACGGGACTTGACGGTATCCGTCCACTTGCGCCGCAGCAAACGCAAAGCTCGCATCGGCGTCCCCCCGCGAATTCAAAGATTGGCAGAAACGAACGCCGAAGAGCCCAAGCCCTTCGAGCCCCAAACGGACACTGGCTCCGTCGCGACGACCAAGCGTCCATCGCCCAAGGCGACAACGCCGCCCAAACCTCAGAGAGTCGCTGTGGCTCAGGCGTCCAAACCACTGCCAGCCACTGGCGACGCACAGATCCCAGAGCCCGAACAAGACGATCAATCTCCAGACGAGGTCTCTGACAACGCGATGGAGCCGGCCACGACCGAGCCCAATCCGAGCGTCTCCGATGACAACACTGAGCAAGAGCCAAGCCCGCCAAAGCCTACGACCCAAGAGGTCTCAGAGACCCCTGCTGAACAAACCAAGACGCCGAAGGCAAGCGCTGCCGAAAAAAGTCCGCCTGCCAGCGATGACTTGGGGTCAGACGAAGCCGTGAGCGACGATGACGGAGATATGCAGGAGGATGGCGCAATCGACGATGAGGCGCCCGCCAAAGTGAAAAAACCTCTGCCGCCGGTGAAGCTGACCTTATTGCAGCGTCTAGGTCCGCTGATTACCGCCGGTACAGGCGTGCTGGCACTCGGTGTCGGCGGAATTTTGGGAGTCACTGCCCAAAAGTGGGCCGAACAAGCCAATGCGTTGCCGTCGACGCGACCGGATTATCAAACACAGTTGCAGTACTACAGCGATGGAGCCAAATCACGCGCTCTGGGTGCGACCGCCGCGATCATCGGTGGTGGCGTACTCGCCGCCGCCGGGACCGTCTGGTGGGTGCTATCGCTCCGCGCCACACAACGCACGGCCTGGTGGCCGTCCAACGTCGAGATGACAGACCGAAAGTGGTCTATGTCTTGGACTTTCTAACATCCGTACTGAGGGACACATGCACACGACTCGGACAGCACTTGTCATTGCCACCGTCGCCCTACTGGCTTCCGGCTGTTTTGTGCAGATAGAGGACAAGTCGCCAGCAGGCTCTGACCCATGCAAGCCAAACCCTTGTGAGGCGATTGGAGTCTGCAGTGGTTGGACAGCCACTTGCTCCGTCACCGATGGACAGGCGGTCTGCTCGAGCTGGAAGGCACAGCAAGGTCAAACCGAATCGTCGCCAAAGGACTACGAAGGTGATGAGACCTTGTGTGACGGACTCGACAACGACTGCGATGGGTTAACCGACGAGGGCTTGGTCGCCAATCCTGCCCAGGACTGCCCGACTGATGGGGTCTGCGCTGGTAAGCTCGCCAAGGCCTCTTGCGTCAACGGCGCTTGGATCTGTGACTTTTCGGTCGAGCCGGCATGGCAGGTCTCTGAGACCATTTGTGACGGACTAGACAACGACTGCGACGGTGAGACTGATGAAGACGTGGTACCGCAGCTCAAAACCTGCCGGCGCGTGGGTGTGTGCAGTGGTTTGCCCGATCCAGTCTGCACGAATGGAATTTGGGACTGCAAATATAGCGACTCGCTCGATTACGAGAGTGAAGAGAAGTCGTGCGACGGCAAGGACAACGACTGCGATGGCATCGCTGACGCGAATCTAAGTTTAGGTGCGCTACCCGGTGGAGACACTTGCCAAGACAAAGGCCTGTGCGCTGGTGGTGTGGCGATCGTGTGCAAGGGCGGCGAGGCGGTCTGTGATTACGTCAGTGTACCGGGATATCAAGCCATCGAGAGCGAATGTGACGGTAAAGACAATGATTGCGATGGCCAAATAGATAACCTCAAGGGCACTGGGATGCCTCTGCTCAACAGTGACAATGCCGAGTGCCTAACAGTAGGCGTATGCAAAGAGGCCATCGACAATGTCAACAGGCGGTGTACAGCGGGAAAGTGGGCTTGTGATTACGGTCAAGTGCCCTATTACGAAGCGAACGAGACCTTGTGTGACAACCGCGACAATGACTGCGACGGCAAAGTCGACAACGACTTGGTGGCACCAAAGCCCTCTCCATGCGGCGAGGTTGGCGTTTGCAGCGAAGGTGTCGCTCAGTGTGCAGCAGGCTTATGGACATGCGATTGGGACGGCCTCGCTAGCAAGGGTTATGAAGTTTTAGAGTCGAGTTGTGACGGCAAGGACAACGACTGTGACGGCAAAACCGACACGCTTGGAGGCGATGTCGCCACCGCGAATCAATGCAAGACCCAAGGGGTTTGCGGAGTCGGCGTGACGGTCAGTTGCACAGCGGGCGCGGCGACCTGCGACTACAGCTTGGTGCTCGCACACGAAGCAACAGAGATCAGTTGCGATGGCAAAGACAATGACTGTGACGGTCAGATCGATGAGCCAGATAGCCTCGACGCGAGCGACAGTGGCTGCGCACTCGGTGTCTGTGCAGCAAGTGCCAAGGCCACCTGCAGCTCCGGTAAATGGCAATGTAGCTTCGCTGGAGTCGCCGATTACGAAAGCAAAGAGACGCTCTGCGATGGGAAAGATAACGACTGCGACGGCCAAACCGATGAGGCATTGTCCAATGTCGTGGCAGCTCAATGTAAGAATCTTGGCGTCTGCGCCGGCACCGCGACGGCTCAGTGCACACAAGGCAAATACACCTGTGGCTATACCTCCACAGATTACCAGCCAAAAGAGAATCTCTGTGACAGCAAAGACAACGACTGCGACGGCCAAACGGACACGGCCGTCTGCCAAGCTGGACAGGCTTGTACGACCAACCCGCAATGTGCCACCGGTGGATGCGCGGCAGTACTTGGTGACACGGCTTCTGTTTGCACTCCGAAGGCCAATCAGTGCGCCCAACGGGACGCTTCAGGCAGTCTGAACTATGTGAACAATGGAGCGATCACCTGTGCCGACGGCGGATCAACCCTGACCTGCAGCAAAGGCACATTTGAGGCGCCCAAAGCGTGTCCGACTGCTAACCCAGCTTGCGTTAACGGCAAATGCCAGTTGTGCAAGCCCAATGAACAACGCTGTGACGCCCAGAAACCCGCCGATGTGGTCAAATGTAACGGCGATGGCACCTCACAAACGAAAGTGACGACGTGCGCCTCCGGGCAGTGTTCGGGTGCAGGCGTCTGTGTCCTAAAAGGGACCTTCGACATCAGCCAGACCAATATCGGAGCCAATCATCCAGCGGCGATTTCTTTCAGCGACGGAACCTTTGTGGTGGCTTGGATTGATGCACAAATTCTCAACAACGTCGTCGTCTTCCAGCGATTCAAAGCGGATGGCACCAAAGAGGGCGCGCTAGTCGCTGTCAGCGACAAATACGTACCCGATGATGCGCGTCCGGCAATCGCGAAGCTCGGCACGGGATTTGCGGTCGCGTGGACCACGGAAAACACCATTATTGCACCCAGTGACGTGATCTTTCGACGATATGACGCCACAGCCAAACCCGTGGCAGCAGAAGAAGTCATCGGAACCTCCACTCTGGGGGTTCAAAGGCGCCCAGCGATGGCCACAACAGCCGAAGGACTGGTGCTGCTCTGGGAGTCACAATCGGTTGATATCTCCGGATACGGAGTCGTGATGCAGCGCTATGACACGAGCGGTCAGAAAGTCGGCAGTCAGGTGCTGGTCAACGCCAATGCCAACGCCAACGCTACCGATGAGTCTGGGGACGAAGGCTGGCCCTCGGTAGTGGTTGCGGGCAATGACGACTTGATCGTCGCCTGGACTCAAGTGGAACAAGGCAACGGCAACGTCCGCGTTCGCCGCCTATCGAAAACTGGCGCGCCACTCACAGCTTCGCTTTCGATCACTCAAGGCATGGACAACATCATCGACGTCAAGATCTCGTTGTCTTCGAGCGGTGCCGGTCACCTGGTCTGGCAGCAATACAACTCTGGAAGTCCGGACATCTACTATCTTGCATTGAGTAAAGCGCTCAGCGCCGTTGGCGCACCCGTCGTAGTCCACTCCGTGAAGGACAATGAACAGTCTATGCCAGCGCTAGCGAACACCTCTGACGATAGAACGATCATTGCCTTCCAGAGCTACAGCCAAGCAAATGGCTATGACGTGCGGATGCGCAGCCGCCTCGCCACCGGTGCATGGAGCGGCAATGACTCCGAAGCAGTCGGCGGCGCGGGCGAGCAAGACCAAAGCGCAATCTTACCTTTCAGCGACGGCAGAGTCCTGCTGCTATGGAGAAATCGAACCAGTGACATCGCCAAGGGTGTGGTGCGCGCGGAGTTCCTATGAGCTTCGTACCCGGTCCAGCGGAGCGAAAGCCTGAACCGCGGCCTCCGGTCGATTACAACCAAGTCAAGAGTGTCCATCTGATCGGTATCGGTGGCTCGGCTATGGGTAACTTTGCTGGAATGCTGCAAGACCGTGGACTTGAGGTCAGAGGCTCCGACGCCGGTATCTTTGATCCCATGCGGTCGAACTTACTCAATTGGAACATCGCATTCGCCGAGGGCTATGCCGGTGAAAATCTGAGTTGGAACCCCGATCTAGTTATCGTCGGCAACGTCGTCCGGCGGGACAATCCTGAGGCTGTGGCTATGCGCCAGGCTTCGATGCCATACGCCTCCTTTCCTGAGGCTTTAGGTGAATGGCTGCTACGCGATCGGATCCCTGTCGTTGTCACGGGCACTCACGGCAAAACCACGACGACCTCGCTGACAGCTTGGCTACTCGAGGCGAGCGGGCGGTCTCCAGGACTCTTGGTCGGCGGCGTGCCCACTAACCTCGGTCGTTCCTTTCAAGCGGGAAGCGGAGACACATTCGTGATCGAAGGCGATGAGTATGACACCGCCTACTACGACAAACGACCGAAATTTGTTCACTATCGTCCACATCACACAATTCTAACGTCGGTGGAGTTTGACCACGCAGACATCTATCCAGACTTCGCCGCCGTGAGCAGAGCATTTCGCTTGCTGGCGTCGTTGGTCGACCCACAAGGGCAGCTTGCTGCCTGGGGGGGCGACCGTCGCGTCACTGACGTCCTCGACGCGTGCCAGGCCAAAGTGGTGCGTTATGGACTCGAAGGGGACGGACCAGACCTAGACGCGGTGGCGACCCTACAAGAGCTCGGGCCGCAGGGCGCCATCTTTGATTTACACATCAAGGGCGCTCATGTAGGCCGCTTTCACTCGCCAATGGCCGGTCGCCACAACGTGCGCAACGCAACGGCCGCGCTGGTCACCACTCTCAATCTCGGTTTAAGTGTTCAGCAAGCCCAGCAGGCCCTGTCGAGCTTTAAAGGCATCAAGAAACGTCAAGAAGTCCGCGGTGTCGTGGGCGACGTGACGGTTATCGACGATTACGCCCACCACCCCACGGCGGTCTTGGAAACCATCGCGGCGATCCGAGCCGCCTACCCAGATCGGAAACTTTGGGCGCTTTTCGAGGCCGAATCCAACACATCTCGACGCAAGGTGTTCGAGCAACGCTACCCGCCCGCTTTCGCCCAGGCCGATGAGGTCATATTTTGCAGCCCACTGCGCAAAAAAGGCGACAAATTAGGCGATGACGAAGTGCTGGATGTATCGACCATCGTAGGGAAAATCCGCCAAGCGGGCGTCCCAGCGCGTTATATTCCGGACGTCAAAGAGATCGCCGATGCAGTCGCCTCTGAGGTCGCACCAGGAGACGTTGTATTGGCCATGAGTGGTCGTAATTTCCGCGGGCTGCACGCCGATTTGCTGCAAAGACTCGAAGCGCGCTTCGACTAAGTGAGTCAATCGACGCGTTTGTGACGTGGAAGTGCCTTGACTCACGCGGTTTTATACTGCATAACCCGCGCCTCTTGAGTTCATTACACTCAGTTCCATCCCAGTAGTACCCGCAGGGCAGGTTGGAACCCGAGTTACACTTTCGCGCCCAGCGAGTACTTTGGAAAACCACATGGAGACCATGCAGATTCCGGCCGAAGAGGCCGAGTTCGAAGCCCTCTTTGCCGAATGGGAAAAAGGCAGCAACGTTGATGAAGGCACCATCGTCGAGGGCACTGTCCTGAGCGTTGGCAAAGACTTCATCGTCGTCGACATCAGCTACAAGTCCGAAGGACAAATCCAGACCAGTGAGTTCACTGAGCTCGACGGAACCGTAACGGTTGCCGCCGGTGACGTGGTCGAGGTGTACGTCGAGCGCCGCGAAAATGACGCGGGCCTCGTCGAGTTGTCGAAGGAAAAAGCCGACCGGCTGAAGATTTGGGACGAGATCGCCGAAGCTTGTGAGAATGAAGAGCTCGTCGAAGGCGTCATTACTGGCCGAGTCAAAGGCGGTTTGACCGTCGACATCGGCGTCAAAGCCTTCTTGCCGGGTAGCCAGGTCGATCTTCGACCCGTGCGTAACTTGGAAAAATACATCGGCCAGCGCTTTCACTTTAAGGTCATTAAGTTCAACAAGCGTCGCGGAAACATCGTCTTGTCGCGTCGTGCACTGCTCGAAAAGCAGCGAGAAGCACTCAAGGCTCAAACCTTGTCCAAGCTCCAAGAAGACATGCTCATCGATGGCGTCGTCAAGAACATCACCGACTACGGTGCGTTCATCGACCTCGGCGGCATCGACGGCTTGCTCCACATTACAGACATGTCATGGGCGCGTATCAACCACCCATCCGAGATGTTTGAGATTGGCCAACAAGTCCGTGTCAAAGTACTGAAGTATGACGCAGAGCGTGAGCGAGTCAGCCTCGGCCTGAAGCAGAACACTGAAGATCCGTGGTTGAGCGTAGAGGCTCGATACGGCGTCGGTGAAAAGGTGAGCGGCAAAGTAGTCAGTCTGGCTGATTACGGCGCGTTTATTGAGCTCGAAGAGGGTGTTGAAGGCTTGGTCCACATCTCAGAGATGAGTTGGACAAAGCGAGTCAAGCATCCCTCGAAGCTCCTGAGCGTCGGCGACGAAGTCGAAGCGATCGTCTTGGAAATCGACGGTCGTCAAAAACGCATCAGCCTAGGTATGAAGCAGACCGAGCAGAATCCTTGGGACGTGCTCGCCGAGACCTACCCTCCCGGTACGAAGGTCAAGGGAACAGTCCGCAACATCACCAACTTCGGTATCTTCATCGGTATCGATGAGGGCATCGACGGGCTTTGCCACGTGACCGACCTGAGCTGGTCGCATGGCGTCAACAACCCTGACGAGGTCTACACGAAAGGTGATGAAGTCGAGGCGGTCGTCTTGAGTATTGATCCCGACAAAGAGCGTTTCTCGCTCGGCATCAAGCAACTGCAAAACGACCCATGGATGAACATCCACGGCAAATACCCCCGCGGCTCAGTCCAGAAGGGTAAAGTCACCAAGTTGCTCGACTTTGGCGCCATCGTAGAACTCGACGAGTTTATCGAGGGATTCTTGCACATCTCTGAGATTGCTGAGGAAAAGGTTGAGACCATCCACAGCGTTCTCAAGGAAGAGCAGGAGATCGAGGTCAAAGTCATCTCCATCATCGCCGAAGAGCGTAAGCTTGGCCTGTCGGTCAAACGCGTCGGCATGGACGATGGTGACTACTCATTCGATGATCAGGCGCCAGAAGCGGCGACGACTCTCGGTGAGTTGATCCGTGCGAAGTTGGACCTCACCGACCTGCCAAGCTCCGACGAGGAGTAAGGTCAACGAGCCTGCCAAACGCGGCGCCTCGACCCAATATGGGTCGGGGCGCTTTGCGTTTTACGTCAATTTTACAGTCACGCCCTGGCTACGCTGACAGTCACCATCGAGACTCTTGACGAGCTGTCATGGCGTCGATCCAGCGCAGACAGCTCGGGAACATGCCACCGTCGACACACCTGCCCACAGACCAAGGTCGAGACGACAAGTTATCGTGAGCTTGGAAAGGTGCATACCAATCTCCCGCTCGCGTTCGGTTCCAGTTCACGATCCCGCTAGAGGTTACAGGGGCGGCCACGTCAACCTCGTCGATCGCACTTCCGCTAACCGAACGTATCTCGATTGTCGCGGAGCGATCCGCAAGGCGTAGAGTTCGATCGAGATAGACGACTTTCGAAGTGAAAGCCTCGGAGCGAGCCGCACTCATAGAACCAAAGAGTACAAAAGCATGGCGCGGATCTACGCAACCAGAGGATGTGATCTCACCACGTCTGAGTCCATTGAACCAAAGCTCTGCACCGCGTAGATGGATGGGCTCGGTCGCCCGGGAAACAAGCTCGATGTACTCATCTTTGCTATCGCTAATTCCATCGCCGTCAACGTCAACTTCTGAAGGTCGAACCATGACCTCATTGATCACCATCTCACCTGTCAACGCAGCTCTACAGGGTGGAGTGGCAGATGCATCCGATCCGGACAATCCGTCCTGTTGGACTTGAGACCCGACGAGCCTCCAAGAGGGGATGGCTTCAATTTGACAGCCTGCACACATTGCAATGACAGCCGTAGTAAGCCAAAGCACTTGAATCAAATGACATCGTATAGACCTCCACATTTTGCCTCCCTAACGCGATGAGCGCAGCGCTCATTACGACGGGTATTGGCAAAGAATTGGTCACATTCGACTCGATACAACCCCAAAGAGCCGCGCCCACGTCTCGCTGTTAAGCGAGCGTGGGCGCGGCCAGAGCACAACGTGGAGTTGGTCTTATTTGGTTTTTGCAGCCGGTGCGGCCGGTGCGGCCGGTGCTGCTCCGCCCTTTTTCTCGGCGTCGATTGCTTTGGCAGCCTTTTCAAGCCGACTCAACATGTGATTGAGAAGAATATCGAACTCCCAATCCCACGTATTATTGTTGGGCTTTTGCACCTCAAGCTGCTGAGTCTTATAGATGGCCTTCATGTGCTCGACGCTACGAGCGCCGATCTTCAAACCAACAAAGATGACTTGGCGCAGCGTCGTGTCTGATGACGACGACTTTTCGAAGGCTGCCAATAGCGGCACGACGACATCCACACCCTTCGCGGCCAAATGGACAAGCCCAATAGCGGCCTTTTCTTTTTGGATATTGTCGCCAGTCTTTAAGAATCCAGCATAGCAAGCTCCAAGGCTAACTAACTTCGATTTGGCGTCTGGCGCTGCGTCCCAGCCCTGTTTGCATTGCATCGCGACGCCGAGACGACCGACGATGGTTGGGTCTTTAATCGCCAACTGTGTGCCTTCGCTCTTGTCGGTGACGATGACTTTTTCCCAGTCCGCCAAATTCTCTGGCTCGACCGCGTAAGACATCGGCGTGATGAAGTCACCGCGCTCGGCTGGATTAATCGCCTGGTAGGCCTGAAGCATACTCGCCCAAGCATTGCTAGCGCCCGATACCGATAGGGCGATAAAGGGCATCGTACGCTGCTCGACGGTGGGTCCTTGCGTTGCGGCAAGCTGGCCAATCTGAGGCGCCACTTTGGCGAGGCCTTCGCCCATAGAGGCCAAGCCCCACATAGACAACTGCAGGCGACTGGTGATGTAACTAGCCCAAGGGAAGCCACGCTTGACCGTGTCCCAAATTTTCGGCTTACCAGTGTCCGAGGCGTCAATGGGTTTGGAGACTCGCTCGACGAGCGCCTGCGCAGTACGTGCATCGTGAAGGTCACTCAATAGTTGGGTCAGTTTGGGACCTTCGTTCCATTCCCAGTCAAAGAGGCCTTGGTCCTTCGCCCATTTGTCGAAAGAAGCATCCCGCTTGGTGTAAATCCCGAGCACGCGACCCGCTACCTTCACAGGATCGATAACGGCCAAGGCCAAACGTGCCTGACCATATGCTTCGGCTCGAGCCGCATCTTTGGCGAATACGCAGTTCAAGTAGACCTCAAATGCAGCGTCTGTCTTGACACGAAGTTTGGTGAGAAACTTGAGCGCCTTGATGGTGATGCCGATGCTGTTGCCGGGGGCAGAGGGCTTGGCGCTGGCCAGTTCCAAGAGCAGGTCTACGTACTCGCGTTTGTCCTTTTCATCAGGCAAAGATAGCCACAGTGCCTCGAGAAGAGTTGCCTTCGCTGTAGCGTCTTTGACCCGACGGATGACAGCGGCAATGGCTTTGACAACCGCTGGTTCGGGAGCCCACGTCTTGCCGCGCTCATGCGCGTCGCGACGCCACGAACTGATGATATTGGCTACAATCGGGGCGCTGTCGAGATGACCTAACCCTTTGACAAATAGACCTTGGACCCTCTTGTTCAACTTCGGACTCGCCTGTCCGACGCTCTCGACCGCCTCCAAAAGAGGGACTCGGTATTTGCCGAGATTGCCGTCTTTGTCGTCTACGACAGCAGCAAAGCGCGTGAAGACCTTGTCATCATCACACTTGAGTTGATCTTTACTCGACAGCCCTCGAATCTGACGAATGGCGTCCATCCGCTCACTCGGATCCTCGCTCTTTTCGAGTACCAAGCTGTAGTAGCGGCAAGATTTCTCGCCACGCTGACAACCCGGCATCAATGCGATGAGGCTGATTGCGATTGATAGGGACAGCGCGATTCGACGTTCGGACATATGTATGGTCCTCGTGCTGGGACCCTCATTGAAGACGAGGGCATACCGTTGAGTGATTCGTGCATCCGAGATGGCATACACGGGTCGAGGTTTTTTTTGTGTCTCATACGCTTGTGAAAGCGAGCGAGCTTAAAACCACGATTCGACTGCGGTCGCGCAGTCTCCGCCCGGAGTATAGGCTCCGAGTGAATTGTCAGTCAACCCGCGCCATCATGAAACAAATGCAATAATTTCATTATATTAAGTATTTAGGGGTGAGATTTTCCGGTCGAGCGACAACAAACTAGAGGTGAATTGACAGAATCACGCACTAGTTTGCACGGTATAGGTAGTGAGGAGTTAACCATGAGCCGATTGACCACCGTTTCGACATGGCTAGCCATTGTATTGTGGTGCTCGATGTTGGCTGCGAGCGGCGACAGCGCCGTGATCCATCCAAGTCCAAGTGAGCGAGTGCTTTTTTTGTTCGCGGAGCCGGTATCAAAGCGGTTGGTCGTCACCGGCGAGGACGGCCGACTCGATGTGTGGCTCTTCTCAAAACAGCCTTTCACCAAAACCAGCGCGCGTCTCAAAGGCGCTGCTGAAGTGAGCTTATCGCTGCCCGATGGCTTCACTTTGTCCAAAGCGACCTGGGTTGCAGCGACTCAACAATGGTGGGCGGAGCTTATCCGAGCTGGCGACCGTCATCGGATTCGGGCCTTTGCGCTTGGAGATCAATCTGTATTCGTACTGCACGGTGCCGGCGATCGTCGAGACGCTCGCCCATGGACTCCACGCTATCGACCTAAGCCCCTTCCACTGCTTCATGAGTCGATGTGTAGACCAAGTGCCTCAGGGCTTGACTGAAGGTGTGACACAGGCCCGGCTCCAACCCAAAATCGAGTCACTTGGAGCCCCCTGCGAAGTGCGTCGAGGTAAGATCCAGGCCCGCTGTTCTGAAGCATTCCACCAACTGATAGTTGGCGGACTCCAGTTGGGCGCTGACAATTGGCTCGCAACCAATGTCGACTTTGCAGAGAGTACGAGTCGACGCAAAGACGTTTTAGCGCCACTGTCGGTAGGTAGAACTGCGACCAAGACATCGTCCATCTTGGGCTCGCCGACGATAACGGTGGCTCCGTCGGCGACGGTCACGTCCAAAGCGAGCAGTTGCCATTGTTTGCTCTGACCCAACTGCCAAGACCAAACCCTCAGCCCACCGACAGAGACCACACACAACAGACGACTCGCGACGCTATCCCAGAGCATTTGGCCGCCAGCGAAAGTCAAAGGACCGGTGCCTGGTGATTGCCACAATTGGATCGCTTGAGTCGTCATCGGGTCGACCTGCCACAATTGAGTGGCCCCGCCAGCTTTGGTCTGGCCAAACAACCATGTGTAGTTCTTTGTACCGATTTTGCCGTGGGCAATTAAGGCGTCCGTACGGAGCAGAGGCAAAGTATGGCCTGGTTTGAGCGATTTCCATGCTCCAGTGTGCAGATCGATCTTTGCTGCGGAAACACTGCTATTTGTTCCTGCCTCGAGGGTCATCACTGATGTATTCACAAGGTTGACACCTCCCCAGACCAGAGCTTGATTCGTCGCGTCAGGAGCGACGAAAGGAGCGTATGCTCCCTGCCAGGTAGTTGGAACTGATAGCCAACCTTTGTCTGTGTAACGCCAGATCCGTCGATCGAACACTGCCGTTCCAGCAGCGCTCAATTCGGCTCCTCCGAGTCGATAAGCGGTATTGACTCCATGCAGCCAACGCCCCCCGACATTGATGGAAGGAGCCACGCGGACCGGCTGCCAAGAGCCGCTCTCAGTCCACATGATCTGAGCGGACTGAGACACCGACCCCGTACCCCATGCCGACAGGGCAACGTTTCCAACACGGCCTACATCAGCGCCTTGAGTCTGCGGAATTGGTACGGCCGTTGTGGTCGACCAGCTTGCGCTGGAGACGGTGAATCGTTGCAACGCAAAACCCGGCGTCGGCCCCGGAGCACCCAGCAACCATAACTGGCCTTTGACAACGTCGCAGAGCAACCTAGCCTTTGAAGCGCCAACTGCGGCCAGATCAGGGGCAGTATTAGGGGTCCATTTCCCCTTAGGAGAACGACTCCAAAGCTGCGTTTGCTTGGCCAAGGCGCCTTGTGAATCGCTTACCAACGCCCACAGCGTACCGGCGTCATCTTGACACGCGTGATGCACGACTTGCGCCTTTGGTTGTTCGCTATCGGCGACCCATTGCTGAGCCTGTGAGTTCCAACGATAGGTCCGCGCTCCCGATTCGGAACCAAAGCGCACGTAACGATAGCCTGTCTGGGCAGAGACAACCCTGCCCCACCCTGGTGGAGCTTTCCATGGCAAGGCACTCACGACGCCTGTTTTGTCGTCGATGGCTACAGCAGGCTGAGGGACTCCGTTGATATTCTGACCACCGAAAAGCCACCAAGTCGTCGAATCAACCCGCATCAACATGGCGTCTTTACGTGCCAAATCATTGGCTGACGCGACCAGCCTCCACACTTGCTTCGCAACATGTAGACACCACAAATCGGCCGCTAGACTTGAGCCACTACCATCGACTAGATGGCGCTTGCCGCCGACTACACAGAACTCTGCGCCCGTAGTCGCCACCGCAGCGCCGCTCCGAGCAGCCGGTCCGAATCGATGGATAGGCGAGCTAGATGGAGCCCACTGGTGAGGGAGCCCCTCGTCGACTTGCCCATCACAGTCGTTGTCTTGCAAGTCGCAAGACACCTCGTTTCCGCTCTCAAAACCCGAGAGCCCGGCGTAGGTACATGACCATACACCGGACACGCAAACTGGAGCGCCTTTGATACCGCTGCAGAGGCCTTTTTGTGAACAAGGGGGCGCAGCACTGGCCGGCACTTCATCGTCTGTCATGCCATCACAGTCGTCATCGACGCCATTACAGAGTTCTGGCTGGGCTTGCGATGCCGTGCCATCAGCTTGGGTGGAGCAAGTCACCTGGCCTTGTTGATTGCATTGAACCGTTCCTTGACCGCAGCCCCCCAGACCCGAACAGCCTGTCCCGAGAGCTTTGCCCTGCCACGACAGGGCTTCATCGGTCTGGCCGTCACAGTCATTGTCTAGTTGGTCGCACAACTCAACTTGATTCGTCCCCCCCGGTGCAGTCGGCATTGAAGAGCAGGTCGCTACCCCGAGAGAGCTACAAACGACCGTACCGGCACCGCACACACCTACGCCTTCACACGCAGCACCCAAAGTTTTACCCGACCACGCAAATCCTTCATCGGTCTGGCCATCGCAATTGTCATCGACCCCATTGCAAACCTCTGATTTTGCCTGCGAATCTGGGCCCTTGGGGCTACTGGAGCAGACAACCTCGCCTTCGACAGAACACGCTACTTTTCCTGGCCCACAGGCGCCAACGGCTACGCATGGGCCTCCCAAAGGCACTCCAGCGAGACTCAAAGACTCATCGGTCTGGCCATCACAGTCGTCATCGAGGCTGTTGCACACTTCTGGCTTTGACTGGCTATTGGGGCCACTGATGTCGGTCGAACAGGTCGGTTGGCCGTCGGTGGCACAAACGACGAGGCCGACGCCACACTCACCCCGACCCAAACATGGGACGCCCACAGGCACACCACCGAGCGTAAAGGTCTCATCGGTCTGACCATCACAATCATTGTCCAAGCCGTCACAGAGTTCTGTCGTTGCTGCGGAGTCCGGCCCGTCGGGATTCGATGAACAACGCGCCAATCCTTGGCGACACTGAACAACACCTGGTCCACACTGGCCCGTTCCCGAACAACTCTCGCCGACAGGGACGCCTTGGTAGCTGTGGCCTTCATCTGTCAATCCGTCACAATCGTTGTCCAAGCCATCACACGCCTCGAACGCAGACCAATTCGGTACTGCGCTGTAATCGCAGGTCAAAACGCCCGCACCGACTTGACATGAAGCGGTGATTTGCTCGCTTTGTCCCGCGCACACTCCGATGGAATTACAGGCCAACTCGACCAGCAAAGAGGTGTCGCTGTTTGGAAGGGCGTCATCAGCGTCATGTTCATCGACCAGACAATCCAGATCAGCGTCGACAATCTGAGACTCCAAGGCATCAATAACGCCATCGTTATCGCTATCGATGGGCATCGAGCTCATGGGGCCAACCTCATTGGCATCATCTTTGCCGTCACCATCGCTGTCAGGCCGGTCGGGATGTGTTCCCAACTCATGCTCTCGTTGATTGCTCAATCCATCGCCGTCGTCGTCTGCTTCAGGTGCACGACATATGTTGACGAAGCACAGCCCCGAAGCGCACTGCTCACTGTTGAGACACTCCTCGCCTTGCGCTCTTTGCTCACATCCGCTGAGCATCGTCAGTGCGAAGCTCAAGGCGAGGAAGTTGAAGAGTAAAAGGCGCACGCTCAAATCCAGGGCTCGATAACACCAAGAGCCTAGCGGTGCCCCTGAGTTGCAGCAAGACCGATGTCTTCAAAGGCCCTATGGAGCACGATGTCTCACGCGATAAACGAAAGCAAAAGCCGCTGCAGCCAAGCCAATGGTGCCCAACAGCCACAAGTAAGGGTCATCTTGAGACTTATGTTCAGGCTCCGGCGGCCGAGCGTGTTTAGGTAGCTTTGGAGGAGCCTGATTCGCCATCTGTGGCCTAACTCGACTTAGAGTATAGACTGCCGTTGGTGCCTTTAACGTGACCCGGTGACTCTGTCCGGTCAGCAGATCGCGCGCGACCAAACTGTGCGAGTCGGTCAAGCCAAAGAGTTCATAGTTCAAGGTCAATGATGTAGCAGGTCGAGCCCAGCTGAACTCTTTCCACCATGTGACACGAACTTCGGTCGCGGAGAGTGGTAAAGTCGTCACCGATGATGAACTACTTTGGGCCAATTCCGCTCGTTCATTTGTGATGAAAACCTTCGCAGCCAACAGTGCCCGTAATCGGGCTGTGGATGATGGGGTACGCACAATGAACTCACCGCTAGCGAAGATTCGGTCGGCGCTCCATTGTAGATTGACACTGGCTATCGGCAGCGTCATCGCTGCCGCAAGAGCGATAGACGCAAGCAAGGAGACAAGCATAGCGTTAGCGTGGCCAGATCATCGCAAGCGCCTCGATTAGATCGCTGGCGATCGCGGCAGTAGCGCCTCGAGACTCTTGAACGTGGTGTCCACTTTGATTATGAGCGAGCGCTGCGGCGCTAGCCGCGTCATAAGGAGACATTCCGCGAGCGAGGAGCGCACCAACCATTCCACTGAGAACATCACCAGAGCCAGCGACTGATAGGGCCGATGTGGGCGAATCGATAACAGACCACCGCCCGTCTGGAGCGACCACTAAGGGCCGGGCTCCTTTGGCGATCACCACAGCGTCAAAACGTTCGGCAGCTTGCAATGCGACAGACAAGCGCTCGCTCTGCACCTGTTGTACGGAGAGATCCATCAGCCGCGCCAACTCGCCTGGATGAGGAGTCAAGATCAAGCGGCCCCGCGCCGCTGCAGCCAACTCAGGTCTTCCACTGAGCGCTGTCAGCGCGTCTGCATCCAACACGATGGGGCTTTCACTCGCCTGACATACTCGAGCGACCAGATCGATCTCCGCAGCAGAGGTACCGAGTCCGGGTCCAATGACGATCGCTGATTTACCTTGCACCAACTTCTGTACACGCTGCGCCTCGGAGGCGCCCCCCCTGACAGCCTCCACCATAATATCTGGTACCAGCCCCTCGATCCGCGCACGGATCTCGCCCGCTGTGGCGAGAGTTAATAGACCTACCCCTGAGCGTAGCGCCGCCTGCGATGCCAGCAAGGCCGCACCGCTTTTGCCTGCCGACCCTGCGACAACCAACAAATGCCCGTGGCTGCCTTTATGCCCCAGAGGGTCGCGACTTGGCATCAGGCGAGTGAGGTCCGTCGCCTCTAGAGCCTGTCGCGATGGACGTCGTTGACTCACCCACTTTGGTGGCACGCCGATCGAAGCGACTGCCAGTTCGTGCCAACTCGATGGACCTTCACCGAGAAATAATCCTGTCTTGGCGGCGACAAAACTCACGACAAGGTCGGCCTGTGCAACGGCTCCAAGCGATTGGCCAGTGTCCGCGTGCAACCCACTCGGTAGATCCACAGAGACGACGAGTCCATCGTGACGCCCATCTAACTGGGAGATCCAAGTCTTCATGACCTCGCGCAACTCAGTGACAGCACCAGTGCCTAAGAGTGCATCGACGATCACAGCAGAACGCAACAAGGAACGATGCAAGCCTTTGAGCTCGCCTCCTTGAGGCGCTTGGTCACTCCAGCGAGGCTTAATCCCTACCCCCTGCAAGATCTCGAGATGAGTTCGAGCATCTGCACCAACTTTGCTGGGATCTCCCACTCCGTACACATGCACTCGAAAGCCTCGATAATGCAGCTCGCGGGCGATGACAAAGCCATCGCCACCGTTGTTGCCCGTACCACACAGAACGGTCGCCAATCGTCCCTCACCGGATGGCCCAGCTCGTTTTAAAGACTCATGGACGACAGCTCTGCCCGCAGTCTCCATCAATGCGACCCCGGGCAGACCTAGTTTCTGAATCACTCGTTGGTCGAGCGCTCGCACATCTTGGGGCGACAAAAGCTTCACGATTCGACTCCATTCATCGCTATGAGCATGTCGACGACTGCCTGTTCAAAGCCCACGAAGACAGCGCGACACACGATGCTATGACCGATATTCAACTCCTCGATATGGTCGAGACCGGCGACAGCATGCACATTTCGATAATCCAAACCATGGCCAGCTGCGACGATTAATCCGAGTTCGTGACCAACCACAGCTGCGACACGCAGCCGTTCGAGTTGCTGAGCGGCGACAGCAGCGGTCGAAGCCTCACAGTAGTCTCCTGTATGCAGTTC
>PBTG01000125.1 GCA_002726535.1 Myxococcales bacterium
ATGCCATAGCGCAGAGCACCGATGAGACGATCAATCGTAGGGCGTCGTTCACTTCACAAACTCGCTCACACTGTGACGATCAGCGTCTTGAGGATCGAGGTTCACCACCGCGACTCGATGCTCACTAAAAATACCCGCGTAGAGCGTCCATCCTCTGCCCGGCACGTTCACTGCACTCATTCCGAAAGGTGCGTGCGGCAGTCGAATCACATCCACAACCGCGCGAGCCTGAGGATCAATGACCCAGATATCATCTGTCGTAAAACAGGATACGTAGACCAACTCGCGGCCGCCGACTCCCGTAGGTGCGAGCACCAGTTGAGCGGGCTGTCCTCCGAGTCCAATGGTGTCGACCAACCGATCGATGGGTTCGCCAGAGCGGCTCATCGATGTGTCGACGATTAGCAAAGAGTTCGGATTTCTATAGGCGATGTACAGCCGCCCACCATCGCCGGAAATCTTCATTGCTCGGCTGTATTCGCTACCGGCGGAAAGAGGCAGGCTGATGCCGTCGAACTGTTCGACACTCGCCGCCTCGGAGTTGTCCTGTCCAAGGTTGAGTTGGAATGGAAAGAGTGCATTGCGCCGTACATCTGCGGCGTAGATTCTTCCGTTCATGGCAGACATGACCAGGGCGCTCGGGCTCACTGCTCCGGTCGGCCGAAACTGCGATAGCACCTTTGCATCGACCCCACCAGCAGGCTTCGATGTCACGGTTAACGAGGTGATATTCGCGCTCGCCGACGAAGCGACGTGAACAAGTTGAGTTCCGTTCACAGCTGGTTGAATAACGACCGATACTGGATCTTTTCCGATGTCGAGGTCACTACTTAAGACTCCACCGATACGCCAAGCTGGAGCACAGGAGCCATCGCTACTCTGGGAGGCTTCGCAGTTGAGGCTCAAGGCCTCGCCGGAGGCGTCGATGTCGATGACTGTCAGCGAGTCGTCTTCGCGTGCAGGCACCCATAGTCGATGTTTGGCCGGTCCGCTCGCGTTAACCTCAAGCTTCACATTGAGAGCGTAGGTAGGAACCTCCGCGCGAAAGCCCGTGACGTACTGCCCTGTTTGCGTGTCAATCGCAGCGACACTTCCGCTCCTGTGGGTTCGATCAAAATTCGCCCCCACCACATAGACCCATCTGCCGCTTGGATCTGCGGTCAACGACACTGGATAACGGACTCCAGATCCGGGGGCAGCGGACAAGCCGATTTCTCCACCACAAGCGACCAGAGCCAGCGAGCACAACACCAATACCGACGTGAGCTTGGACATGATTTAGGCCTGGATCCTCGAAAAATCAGCGACTAGAGAAAAGATGCGTCCTGTCTTCATCAGCAGAGCCAGACGGTTGCGACGGAGTCGCTCGTCTTCGTGCATGACCATGACATCATCGAAGAACTGGTCTACCGCTGGCTTGGCCGAACTCAAGGTCGTCAACACTGCGTCCCAATCTCCCTTGGCGACTTGGTCATTGACTTGCTCGGTCATCTGATCGACGGCCTCAAAGAGACGATGCTCAGCCTGCTCAACGAAAAGTTCAGCATCGACCTGCGGCGTCGCTCCAGCCTCTTTGGCTTTTTTGACCAAATTTCCAACTCGTTTGAAGGCTGCGGCAAGCGGCTCGAAAGTTGGCTGAGCACGGAGGGCGGCGACTGCTTTGGCGCGCGCCACGGTCGCCGGGACGTCATCAAAGCCAGCTTCTAAGACGGCGTCGACAACGTCAACTGCGCTCAGTTGCTCGATCAACAGCGACTTGAGTCTCCCTTTGAAGAAATCCATCACCTGCTCTCGGAGTTGAACGCCCGAGCGCTTTAGATTGTCAGCCGGCAACGCAGCGATCGCGTCGTCGACCATCTCGCTCAACGCTGAGGACCAATTGCGCCCCATCAAGATGTGCAGCACGCCCAGGGCGCCGCGTCGCAGCGCGTAGGGATCTTGGCTGCCTGTTGGGATCATCGCCAACCCGAAGCAAGCCACAATGGAGTCGAGCTTGTCGGCCAGAGCCACCACACAACCGGCTTCGGTACTCGGGATCGCATCACCGGCGAATGTGGGTCGATAATGCTCGGCGATTGCCATCGCCACCGCTTCAGTCTCTCCGCTGGCCAGCGCGTAGTCTGCGCCGATCCGACCTTGGAGTTCTGTAAACTCAAAGACCATCTGAGTGACGAGATCTGCCTTGCACAGGTGAGCGGCTCGCAGGGCAGTCTGTTGATGAGCAGGACACAACTCGGTTGCCAGCGTCTGGCTCAGGCGCTCGATTCTTTTGGCCTTGTCCAGAGTCGATCCCAGTCCCTGCAAATAGATGCGACCCTCGAGCTTTGGTAAAAAGTTTTCGAGCGCTTGAGAACGGTCGGCATCGTAAAAGAACTTTGCATCGCTCAGCCGCGCAGTGACGACTTTGGCGTTGCCCGTCGCGATGACGTCTCTCGAGGCGTCGCTCAGGGTGTTGGCTACTGCGATAAAGCGATTGATCAGAGCCCCATCAGGTCCGCGAATCGTAAAGAGCTTTTGATGCTCCTTCAACGTGGTGATGATCACTTCGTCCGGGATCGACATAAAGGCTGTCGGCAAGGTGCCTACCAGAGGTTGCGGCCATTCAACCAACCACGTGACCACGTCCAATGTTTTGGGGTCATCAACCAAGGTGCCAGAGACGGATTGAGCCAGTGCTTTGGCTTTATTGGCGATCAACTCTCGACGCTCATCGACCTGCACCATGACCTTTTCGTTACGCAGTGCGCTGATGTAGCTCTGTAAATTTGCGTCGACCAATTCAATGTCTTGACCCAAAAATCGATGTCCAGCGCTGAGTCGATTTGCGCTCACGCCGGTGAATTGAACGTCGATGATCGCTTCACCAAAGAGTGCTACGAGCCATTGGACGGGACGAATAAAACCCTCTGCGCCGCGCCCCCAGCGCATCTTTTTGGGCTGAGGGATGTTGCGGAGGATCACCGGTAGCGCCTCGCTCAATACGACCGCAGCACTTTTGCCTTTGACCTCAATGTTCGCTGCGACGTAATCACCGCGCTCTGTACTTTTGCGATAGAGTTGCGCCGGATCAAGGCCTTTGCCTCGAGCGAAGCCCAATGCCGCTTTGGTGGGCTCCCCGGCTTCATCGAAAGCGATCCGCGCTGGGGGGCCGATGAGTTCTTGGATGGTGTCTTGCTGCTGGACGGTGACGTCAGCGATGTGAGCAGTGAGTCGACGTGGTGTGCCCAACCAGGTGCATTGACCGTAGCTCAATCCTGCTTCATCGAGTGTGTTTTGCAACGCCACGAGTAACGCCGTCGCCATCTTTGGCGCGACGCCCGCTGGGATCTCTTCACATCCCAACTCAAAGAGCAGGTCTCGGGTTTCGCTCATCTCAACTGGCTCCTACTTCACCCTGACTCTTGGCCTGTTTTTTGGCGCGTTTTCTCTGGCGCTTCGCTTCGGCCGCCGCTGCCGCCGCCAGCTCTGCCTCACGCGCTTGTTGAGCAGCCTGTCGCTCTTGGTCATTGCACAGCGGTAACCCAAGTCGAAAGCGCAATTCGACATAGCCTTCCGCGACAGCCCGCGCCAAGGCGCGCACACGACCGATATACTTTTGTCTTTCGCTAACGCTGATGGCCCCACGGGCATCGAGCACGTTAAATGCGTGGCTTGCTTTCATCACGTAGTCGTATGCGGGCAAGACCAATGGCGTATCCAGCGCACACAACTTTAAGGCTTCACGTTCAAACTGATTGAACATGTCGAGGTGTAGTTGGACGTCTGCGAGTTCGAAGTTGTGCACGGAGAACTCGACTTCATCTTGATGTTTGACCTCGCCGTAGGTGATTGGCCGACCATCGGGACCGTGGCTCCAGATCAGGTCATAGACCGTATCGACCTTTTGCAGATACATGCACATCCGCTCGATGCCATAAGTCAGCTCAACCGGAGTCGGAAAGAGGTCCACACCACCGACTTGTTGGAAGTAGGTGAACTGCGTGACTTCCATCCCGTCGAGCCAGACTTCCCAACCGAGCCCCCAGGCGCCCAGGGTCGGAGACTCCCAGTCATCCTCGACAAAGCGGATATCGTGACCACGTACATCGATGCCGATCGCTTCCAAAGAGCCGAGGTATTGCTCTTGGATGTCAGAAGGGCTGGGTTTGATCAGCACCTGATATTGATAATAGTGCTGGAGCCGGTTTGGGTTGTCCCCGTAGCGACCATCGGTGGGGCGTCGTGAAGGCTCTACGTATGCCGCGGCCCATGGCTCTGGACCCAAAGATCTTAAGAATGTAGCGGGGTTAAATGTGCCAGCACCCTTTTCAATGTCGTAGGGCTGCACCAGTAGACAGCCCCTTGAGGCCCAGTAGTCATTAAGATCACAGATAACTTGCTGAACTGTAGAACTCATCGGGCTTCCATTGAGTCGTTTAGCCTCCGTCAGGAGGGCATGGGCGCCGGACCATAGCAGAAGACTGCCTCCAAGCGAATAGCTTCAATGACAGCGCCCAAGAGATTTGTTTCATCGTGATGATGAGCCGCTTTGCTTGTCATCAATGGCTAGGCAGAGCTTGTGAGTTAGCTCAGAGGCCAAGGTCATGTGCCAATACCCGGCGTCTTTGTCGCTACGTTGCCATTGATCAAGCCCCCCGATATAGAGCGTCTTGGCAGCCAATTGGGCATAGCCTACGCCGTCGTCTCCTTTGACTGCATGTGCTTGAAACGACGCAAATGCGTTCGGACAATCGCCCTGATTTGGGGTACGGACATTGGCATAAGGCTGCCCTCGGACCTCAAAGTAGCGTGAACACACCCCGTGTGCATGCGCTTGACTCAATCGGACGTACTGATAGGCGCCGCCGCCATGCTCTCGTCCATACGACGCTCCGAGCATCGATGCATGCCGATTGGCCTGAATATGCACCTGTCCATCAGAGCCGGCGAGTTCCGTCGTCGGTTGATAGAGCCAACCGTTGGGACAGAAAAGCGGACCTTTGACGCCGACAAACACGGTAAAAACCCCCGCTTGCTTATCAGGCTCTTCGTCCACTCCCATGACTTTGACACAGGTGGCTGCGGCTTGGCTTGATTGAAACCAGCGGCGGGAATAGCTCGTCTGCTGAGGTTTGGACTGGTCGCTCGCGCTCCAACTGTCGACATAGCCGAGATAAAATCCAGCATCACTGGTCACTGCGTAAGCCCAGCCATTGTCACCGCGTAGCTCGTCGTTGGTTGACCAGCGAAGATATCCATTTGGGCATTGGCCGTTGGCGCTAAAAATCATCGACACGTGTGGGTTGCCCGAAGAGGCGTGAAACTGACGGGAGCACACCTTTGTCGGGCCAGCGCCTTGACGGAAATTGACGGTTAAACGCTGATTGCCGTGGCCCCAAGCGTTCAGTCCGCCCAGATACAAACCGTTGCGCGACAGGGCGACGTAGACTTTGCCGTCGCGTCCTTTGAGCTTTTCGACCCAGTCTGTCGTCCATCCGGCGGGGCAATCGCCGCGCCTCAGGGCGATGACGCCTGTGAATACCCGGCTACCGGTAGCGAGTGAACCCACCTCGGAGACGCGCTGATCAACGTACGCTTTATTCGCGGCGTCGCCGGGTGAGGTCGGTGTCGCGATATTTTTTAGTCGATGGCCGTCTGCGTCCAGATCTGCCAGAAGCTTCGAGGTACACAAGGGCGTGCCTGCTGCACTTACACCTCTTTGAAAACTTCCCGCTGGGCAACGTTGGTCGCTGAGGGCGAAAGTGCCCGCAATGGTGCTCAAGGGCGCGCAGATTTGTTCGCCTTTGGTGTTGAATCCTTGGACAAAATGGCCAGCAGGACATCGCTGGTCTGCTCGAGCATAGTGACCTTTGGCCTGAAATCTCTCGTCGAGCCAGCCATAGTGGCGCGTCCAAACGCGACCGTTGGAGTTCAACAACAGCGAGCCTTCGCCAACGGTCCCGCTACGAACCCACGAAAAAGACTCCTTAGACTCAAGCTCACGATTGTCATGGTTGCTCACAGCCAAGATCGTCGGTGAGGGACGGGCTTGGGGCTGAAGGTCGTGATCTCGTCGATGGCGATCCGCATTTCGTGTTCCTGTGGGCTCATCCATTTTGATCTTGATGAATGAGATCGAGGATCTTGCATAGCTCGGACTCGTTGCCTGCTGGTTGATTGGATCTTGCCAATCAACGTGATGAAGCTCGGTTTTTTTGGTTCTTGATGAACTGACAGACGTGGCTTTCACAGCGTCGTGGGCACGGTCCGTTGCGCGACAGGTCCAGACTCCAGCTTCGCAACTCTGGATTCCATGGCGCTTCACAGCACCGGCTTGGCACCGATTGGTGTTCAGGTTGCATGATTGTCCGGTGACTGGGCAGTCTCGATCTTGTGTGCAGGCGACCAGATTGTGCTGCGATCGGCTCGTCTCGAGCGTACAAGAACTCGTTAATCCCTCATCGGTTTTTCCGTCGCAGTCGTTGTCGATGTTGTCACAGCGCTCAGGCTGGGGCTCTGGCGCTGAGCAATCCGTCAAACCATCGGTGTCACAGAACCTCGTTCCCGCGCATCTACCGAAGTCGTTGACTCGATGACAAGTGGTACGCAATCCCACTCGAGTGGCCCATGTCGAGCATGGACATCGCCCCGGTCGCCAACGGCCACATAAGCCAGACAAGCACTGCTGTCCATCGGGACAATGCTCTCCTTTGGTACATGTGCCACTGGCGCTACCAATCATCACAGGCTTGATCACACACTGCCCAATGACCTGTTGTGAGTCCGGGTCACTCAATGCGAGGCAGTCAAATCGGTTCGATGGACAGTCTGTATCTGTGCTGCAAGAAGCGCCGCAAAATGAGCCTTGGTCTCCATAAGACAGGCATAGGGCTTGGTTGTTTTGGATTTGACAGTCGCTGTGCGCCCTGCACGGAGCGCAGGTGGTCAAATGATTGTCTGGAGTGTAATCGCCTGCATGGCCGTTGATTACTGGTTTATCCCTGTGGGCGACGACCGCGTGAGGGGTGGTGTGGGTCGTGTCGATTCTCACCTGTTGTGGAGCATTTAGTGCCGAAGCTTGGAGATCTTGTGCACTCAGAGATCCGAGCACTATCGAAATACAAAAGACTGAGATCTGCTTTTTTTTGCAGCGCATCACAAGCCCTCAAGACTAACCAAATGGCGATAATCGCCGGAACAGACCGCCTTCAACACGAGCTGTTCGACATTTGGTGTCTCACAACAATGTCTGTGATTGGACCTCAATTTCACGCTCTGACCAGAATTTTATCGCGATGCCCCTTGACGGTGGTGTTGCGTGTCCTACTTTCCGTCAGCCTCAGAAGGAGTTCTGTAGGCGAGCCAAAGCCGCTGAGTTTGTGCTCAAAAGCGGTGTTCGCGACCACGCAGGTCGTCGATTAGGCAACGAACGCTGAAGTCCAGAGCGGGCTTCGAGTCTGTTAAGGAGAGACCACGATGAATATCAAACCGCTGTACGACAACGTGTTGGTTAAGCGCGCCGAGCCTGAAGAGAAGACTCAAGGCGGCCTATTCTTGCCTTCGTCCGCTCAAGAAAAGCAGGTCTGGGGCGAGGTTAAAGCCATCGGCAAGGGCAAGACCCTGAAAAATGGTGAGGTCCGAGCACCGGCCGTCAAGGTTGGCGACCGCGTTCTGCTGGCCAAATGGGGCGGCAACGAAGTGAGCTGGGAGGGTGAAGATTACCTCATCCTCAAAGAGAGTGAGTTGCTGGCCGTGATTGGCTAAGCCTGACCGTCTAATGTTTCGTTGCGACGAACGCGCGGGCAAGCCCGCAGGAGAGACCGACATATGAGCCCCAAAAGCATCGTTTTTTCATCAGACGCCCGCAACTCCATTTTGGAGGGTGTCAACACGCTCGCGAATACCGTGAAAGTCACCCTTGGACCACGTGGTCGAAATGTTGTGATCGATCGCAGCTTCGGCTCGCCGCTGATCACCAAAGACGGCGTCACGGTAGCCAAAGAGATCGAACTCGAAGACCACTTCGCGAACCTGGGTGTTCAGATGGTCAAAGAGGCCGCCTCGAAGACCAACGACTTGGCCGGCGACGGAACCACGACCGCGACCGTGTTGGCCCAGGCCATCGTGATTGAGGGCGCTAAACTTGTTGCCGCTGGCGTCAATCCGATGGCTATCAAACGCGGGATTGAGAGCGGCGTTGAGGCCGTGACCGCTGCTCTGATTGGTTTGTCGCGCGAGGTCGAGGGCAACCAAGACATCGAGCGAGTCGCGACCATCTCGGCCAATGGCGATGAGTTGATTGGAAAGATCATTGCTGAGGCGATGGAAAAAGTCGGGCGAGATGGCGTCATCACCGTCGAAGAGGGCAAGGGCATCGAGACCGTGCTCGAGACAGTCGATGGCATGCAGTTCGACCGAGGTTACATCTCCCCGTACTTCGTCACTGACGGCGACCGGATGGAAGTCTCGATGGACAACCCCTTCATCCTCTTCCACGAGAAAAAGATCAGCAGTCTTCGCGATTTGGTGCCAATTCTCGAGCAGATTCGTCAGCATCAGCGTCCTTTGTTGTTGATCGCAGAAGACATCGACGGCGAAGCGCTGCAAGGGCTCGTCTACAACAAGCTCCGAGGTCAGCTCAACGTTGCCGCGGTCAAGGCGCCTGGATTTGGCGACCGCCGCAAGGCGATGTTGGGCGATATCGCGACCCTCACTGGTGGCCGTGTACTCAGCGAAGAGATCGGCGAAAAACTCGAGCATGTTCAACTGCAGGCGTTGGGCTCTGCGAAGCGTGTGCTGATCACCAAAGACAAGACCACGATCATCGATGGCGAGGGCAACCAAGCTGAGATTGAGGGCCGCGCCGCCGCGATTCGTCGTCAGATCGAGGCGACCAAAAGCGACTGGGATCGTGAAAAACTCGAAGAGCGCCTCGCGCGTCTCGCCGCAGGTGTCGCAGTGGTCCGCATGGGCGCCGCTACCGAAATCGAGATGAAAGAGCGCAAAGACCGCGTCGAAGACGCTTTGCATGCTGTGCGCGCAGCCGCCGCCGAAGGTGTCGTCGCCGGTGGTGGTGTCGCATTGATTCGTGCTGGAAGTGCTCTGGATTCTCTGTCTTTCGATGATGAGCGTGCGCATGGTCTCAAGGTGCTTCGACGGGCGATTGAGGCTCCGCTACGACAGATCGCAGAGAACGCTGGTGAGGAAGGTTCGGTTATCGTCGAGCACGTCCGGAACCAGTCCGGTAACTTTGGCTACAACGCTGCAACCGGCGTCATGAGCGATCTCATGGAAGTCGGTGTCCTCGACCCCACCAAGGTGGTTCGCGTTGCGTTGACCAATGCGGCGTCAGTGGCAACGATGCTGTTGACCACCGAGTGCGCAATCGTGGAATCCTCAGACGAGGCCAACTGATCGATGTGTTATCCAGAGCGCCGTCGCTTCTTGTGAGGCGGCGGCGCTCTGTCTTTGACGACGCAGGAGTCCAACAATGACCAAGGCGCAGACTCAGTCTTCCCAAGAGATCGAAGATCACAACGCATCCGATGAATCCACCGAAAGCGTTGAACCTCTCGAGGATGGGAAGTCAGTCGATGATCTGAAGGGCGAACCAGACCCGGAGCCCGTGGTTGAGTTGTCGCCCGAGCAAGTTCGTATTGAAGAGTTGGAGTCAGAGGTGGAAGCCCTTGGCGAGACGCTTCGTTCCTACGCCGAACGCGCCGACCGCATGCGCGCGGAATTTGAGGCCAGCAAGAGTCGCATCGAGCGAGAGCATGCGCGAAATCTACAAGGCGACAAAGTCAAAGCGGTGACTGGGTTGCTCGGTGTCCTCGATAGCCTCGATCAGGCTCTCGCCAATGCGCCGAGTTCTGAGCCTGCCTTCGTTGACGGCATGAACCTCATTCGGCAAGAGTTTGAGACCGCACTCAGTGGGTTGGGTTTGAGCCGATTCGATCCGTCGGGAGAGCTTTTCGATCCCGAGCGTCATGAGGCGCTGACAGTTATGGCTGTACCCGATGAGAGCCAAAACAATCGTGTGGTTCACGTGATGAAGCAAGGAGCTTTAGTCGGCGAAAAGGTCGTCAGGGCCGCAAGTGTTGTCGTCGGCAAGCACAGCTCAGCATCGTAAAAAGAAGCCAGGACTCAGTTGGACTCAGTTGCAGACGCCGAGGTTGTTTGGCGCTGGTGTGTTGTTGTTGTCGATGGTGACCATCGAGCAACTCGTGCCACCAGGACAGCTTGGGGTGCCGCCCGTGGTCGCACACTTTTTCATGCACACCATCGGATTTCCGATGCACATAAACCCCTTTGCGCACTCATTGAGCGAAGTGCAGGCCATCCCGTTGGTTTTGGTACCATGAGAGATGCAGAAGGTGCCCTTGTCTGACACATCGCAGTTTTGATTGACGGCGCAGCCCACGTTGGTTGTTGCGTTGCATTTGCCAAACACTACGCAAGTACCGAGATTAAAGCCGACAGGCTTGCCATCGCTGTATTGCAGGGCATCGCAAGTGCCCTCTGAGCAGTTGAAGTTGGCGTCTGCTCCCGACGAGTCACACAAAGGCTTGCAGATTGATCCGACGCAGAGCATGCCCTTGGCGCATGAGGTGCTGACCGTGCAGGGATTACCAGCTGTGATCGAACCCGGGTTTCCACATGCAGCCGAGGTCTGTGTTGGATAACACTGTTGAGTGGCTGGACATCCTTTGGAGCTCAGCGGCTCACAGATGCCTGGGCATTGGCCACAGTCAGCGGAGCAGTTTTGGCAGTTCTCTTTGGTTTTGTCACAGGTGCCGTCTCCGCAGGTTCCTGGACACGCGCCGCAGTCTAGCGGACATGAGCTACAGGTCTCTTGTCCATTGCATTCTTTGTCTCCACACATGGGTGGACACTGTCCGCAATCGACGGAGCAGGATTGGCAATTCTCTGTGGTAGCATCACATTTACCGTCTCCACATCCAGCGGGACAGTTGCCACAGTCGGCAGAACAGTTCTTGCAGTTTTCATCGCTGTCGCATTTACCATCACCGCAGGATTTTGGACAAAACCCGCAATCTGCTGGGCAGCTTTGACAACTCTCTGAGGCTTCGCATTGCCCATCGCCACAAGGGGCGGGGCCTGTCGTGTCAGCCATCGTCTGTGAGTCCGAAGCGCAACTCATGTCATTCGTCATAACGCTGTCGACTGCGACGACATCATCTACACCAGTGCCTTGGGTGTCTGGCAACTGTGCGGCGTCCGTGGTGGTCGTATCTTGGTCGCCGCCACCGCCACCACCACCAAACTGTGAACTGATGTCGGGCAGAGGATCGACGACGCCGCCACCGACGCCATAGCCATCGCTACCGCCACAACCCAGCACAAAGACTAGACTCAAGATCCAAATACTGCGTTTCATCGGGAAACTCCTCACCAAGCCCTGAGCATGCCAAGTCCTGATGCTGAGGTCGAGGGGGATCATTGCACCTCGGCGGGCGCTCAGTTCGGGCCGTTCCACAACTCCACTTGGTAGCTGACACAAGCTGGCTGCTTGTTGGCTGCGACGTGCACGCGCACCCAGAACTCAGCCGTGTTGTTGATACACAAGTTCATCCCTGGTTTGCCTTGGCCTGTCGCTGAGGTTGCAGTTGAGCACTTACATTCCCCACCAATCTTTGGGTTGGGCGAAGGGGTTTTGGAGCCAGCGACTTTACCCAAAGCGGTAAAGACCCCGTAGGCGTTTTTGCCACCAAAGTTGACGGTCCAACCCACCTCGGTCTCATTGGTGCACATCTGTGCTTGGCCTGCGCATGAGCCGCGGTATAGGTCTAATACGTAGGTGGCTCCCGGGTTTTTCAAAAAGCGTGCCCGAACGTTGAAGGTGTCACAGCCGTTGGTGTCGGGACCATCAATCGCTTTGAATTTGTACCAATCGCCGCTCTCGCTCGGCATCACATTACCACTGACGATGACTTTGCTGCCGCCATCGCCGAGGTCGCCCACGTTGATTGGGGCTTTGCAGGTGCCGCCGGCGACGCCAAAGTTGGCATCAGCCTGGCATTCGCAGCCGTTTTTCGTGTCGCCGTCGATGTCAAAGTAGCCTTTGGGACAGACGGCGATGCCACAGACGCCCGCTGTGCAAGAGGCCTCCGCGCCAGCGGTCTGAGGACATGTTTTTGGCGCGTCTCCGTCGTCGGTGGTTCCGTTGCAGTCATCGTCAATGTTGTTGCATTTCTCTTTTGATCCCGGGAATACATCGACCAACTCGTCTTCGCAGTCCTGGCCTTTTTTAGTCAGATAATCACCTGTAGGCCCGCATAGACACTTGCCTGTCTTCGAGTTGCCGAAACCGTCTTTGTCTTTGTCGACGTAATAGAGTTGGCACCCATTGGCGCCTTCCTCATCGGTCTCGCCGTTGCAGTTGTCGTCGATTCCACCATTGCAGGACTCGACAGCCGTCGGCTTGACCGCGACGTTGTCGTCTTTGCAGTCACCGCCTTTGGAGATCAACTCTGGCGTCACCTTTGAGGGACATACACAGGTCGCGTCGTCAGGATCACCGAATCCGTCTCCGTCTTTGTCCTTGTAATACACCGTGCATCCAGACGCGCCAGGCTCGTCGGTGCCGTTGATACAGTTGTCATCGAGGTCATTGCAGACTTCTTTGGCGGCTGGGTTGATGTCTTTGACCACGTCGTTGCAATCGCCGGCGACGACCGCATATCCAGGCCCTGGATTTTGGCACAAGCATTGTCCTTCGCCGATCCCCGCTCCATCTCCATCGTTGTCGGGGTAATACAGGGTACATCCGGCCGCATCGACCTCGTCGGTTTGACCGTCACAGTCGTTGTCGAATCCGTCGCAGATCTCCGCAGAGGGGGCTGTTGCATCGCATAGGGTCAGCCCAGCTTCACTGCAGGTTCGTGACCCCTTGCATGTGCCAAACTCATTGTTTCGGCTGCAGCTCGTTGTTGCCGACAAGTTGACTTCGGTCTGGCTACATGAGCACTCACCTGAAGTGGGAACACATTGTTTTGTTGGCGCGTCATCGCCCAAATTGATGTCTGCGCAGTCGTAGCCTTCGGGACAAGGCTCAGCATCGCTGCAAGCGGCGGCGCAGAAGGAGCCGTTTACGAAGCTGCCGTTATCAGCCACGTTCGGGATACAGCGAGCGAGTCCCTGACTTCCGCAATCAGCGTGCTTCGAACAAGGCCGACACAAGGTCACGTAGCGAGGCAGACAGATGAAAACGGCGTCATTGGCATTGGCTTGGCGACACAACCACCCTGGCGGGCAGGTGTCGATGCAGGTCTTTGAGCAGACGTAGCCATCTTCGCCTTCGATACAGTATCCGCTGTCGCAATCGTCACTGGTCTTGCATGGGCAGCCCCATTGTCCTTCAAACTCACAGTTGGTCCATTGACGAGTCGAGTCTTCGGTCGAGATTACATCACTATTGCCAGTTGAACTCGACGCCGTATCCGGGGCTGACAGCACCACGTCTGGTAGCGATGTGCCATTCGCGCTCGACTTTGGGTTCGAGCCGCAACCACTCGACACCACGAGTATCGCGATGACCAGCAAGCCAACCCATTGATGACGGGACGCGTGATGCATCAACAATCTCTCCAAACGTCGACCCTGACGTACGCGGAGACTAACATAATCCTTGTGATGCGGAAGCAAGCAAGGGCTCAACGGCATGCAGACCCTCACTTTTTCGCGGCATGGACGCAGGCAACTCTCGAGCCGTCAAGCAGCTCTATTTGCCCTTGTAAGCTCGAGGTTTCCGACTCAGCGAGCGGTTATACGGGTAGGATCCGCAGACCTTGGTGACTCGTTCAGCGAAGGTCGCCAGCTTGCCATTTAGATCAAAGAGTCCTTTGGCGAGCGTCACTGAAGGCAGCGCAACGACATTGATGTTGCGGCGCCGTTTTGGGGGCCTGGTCGCGAGGTAACCGTGTAAGGCCAGTCGTCCATAGCGATCCGCCTTCACCAAGGAAAAGAGCGCATAATCGCTGTCCGTTTGCCTGAGCATGTGCACGATCTGACGCCGACAGCCCTTGGCAAAGAAGTCGCCGCTGTCTGCACAGCCTTGCAGGTCGTCAAAGGTCAGATACACCACCGCTTTGGGGCCTTTGGTTTTGATCGGTTCAGGACGAGCGCGCACGGTAAACATCGTTCGCAGCACCGTAACTACGCGTCCCCATGGCTTGTGGCCCGGACCTCGGACCTGGACGACGTGTGTGCCGGGGTTCAGATTGAGCTTACGTCCCGGCAATCCACCGACCTTGACACCATCGACGAAGACCGTGGCTCCTTTGGCGTTGCCGAGGACCTCGATACCGACCTTTTTTTGCTTTTTCATCTTCGTGACCGCTCGGTCAAAGAGAGCCAAAAGCTGTTTGGATTGACCTCGTCGGTTGATCACCAAGGTGGGCTGCAGAGCTAGCCCTTTGTTGAACCACGATTTGACGTTGCCAGGACCGGCGTGTGACCAGTGCGAAGCCACGGCAGCGCGGGCGTAGGCATCTGCCAATTTGGTCATATCGACGAGTTCTGGAGCGGCCGACTCATAGAGTTTGATGGCGCGTTTAAAAGTCGCATAGGCCTTCTTTGGCGACGCTTTCATCTGGTCCATACCGGCCAGACGAAGCTTGTCAGCTGCTTCGATTTGTCGTTCGAGACGCGTTGATTTACGCGCTTTTAATGAATCAGCGCGACCCTTGGCTTGGGGGCGGTCACTGTCCTTGGTGACCTTCACAGTGGGGCGAAAGGACAGGACTCGTCGCAGCTCAGATTGAATTCGTCGTTGGTGTACCGTGGGGACTTTGCCGCGAGCGGCAGTGGGCATCACCAAAAGGCGTTTGGGTCCGCTCCACGCAGCCATTGGGACGCCGATCATTGTGATCAGAACCAAGGTGGGCAACATCGTTGAAACAAGAGACGTGCGCATTGTAGACGGCTCCCAAAGCAAATGGACTGACTCTGATCCTGCGTGATGCGTCTCGAGGGTGCAACTATCGTCCCTCATGACAGACAACGTTTGCCTGTACGCGTGGATTCATTGTCCTGTCATTATAGGGCTTCAATTCGGCTCCAAAAGCCCCACAGCACCTCGTTGAAGCGAACTGGGTCCTCTTCCATCGGGCAGTGACCACAGCCTTCCATCACGACGATCTGAGGTTGGCGTAATCGATCGATAATACGTCGAAAAGCGCTTTCAGGCATGACCTGATCGCGGTTGCCTCGAATCATCAATAGCGGACATAAAATGCCCGGGGTTCGTCGCGAGAGTTGCTCCATGTCTGCGCTGAAGTGCATCGCAACCGCCAGAGCTGCTTCAGGACCGCCGGGGCTCTGCAGTGGACCGAGAAAGTGTCGCATGTACTCATCGTCGATCGGCATGTCGCCGTAAGCGATGTGTCTCAGTCCCATCCGCAATCCCCACGAGACTCCAGGGAGGTGACGGATCAATGGGCTCCACAAGGTATGTTGGAGTCTGGACAGCGACGCCATTGGGTACCAGCCCGGCCCGGCCGGATTGACAAGCGCGACTGAGAGCACTCGCTGTGGCGCGACCGCTGCCACTTGTAGCGCCAGAGCTCCACCTAGGCTGCTACCGACTAGATGGCTTTGAGTGATGTCCATCCGATCCATCCACGCCAGGATTCTGCGCGCTTGCGTGGCGAGTCGATAATCCGCTCCAATCGGTTTGGCGGACCAACCGAATCCTGGTGTACAGAGCGCGTGGCTCTGAAAACGACGAGCGAAATCATCCAGATTGTGCCGCCACGCCCAAGAAGACTGTAGATATCCATGGAGCACGATCAAGGGCGGCCCATCTCCGACGCTGACGGCGTGTAGAGGCAGTCGCCCGAGATGATCGTCGATGGGCACGGGCACCCAGTGTCCCCCTTCGTGCCAGGACTCGTTGAATCCTGAGGCCGAGGCTGGGGGCGAGGAGCCGACGCGTTGCCAAATGCGCCCACGTAGCTGGTTGGACTTGGAGACAGACACTTAGTCGCTCACTTGCCACCGTCTTTGGGAGGTAAGGTGAATCCAAATACACCTGTGACATCAGCGTACCAGTCCGGTTTTTTACAGACCTTCGCGTTGTGTTCCGGATTGCAGTCGTCGGGGTAGGTGGTGTCAGGAAAGTGAGCTTGCAGCCGGCCGCTGAAAGTTCCAGCCATGGTTCCGTCCTCGGTGTTGGCGTAGTCGCTCAACTCAAAATTTCCCTGCAGGTCTGCGCAGGTCGATCGGAA
>PBTG01000014.1 GCA_002726535.1 Myxococcales bacterium
AGCGAACGCAAAGTCCCCAGGCTCAAACGTCTGAAAATGCCTGAGGTGCTGGTCAATATCCCGAAACCTCCAAAACCCAAACCCTCGACACAGTCTCCCTCTCGCCCTCAATCTGACGAGAAAGTTGACCGTCAGGGCCGACCGGCGCCAGGCGCCGGCGGTGGCGGCGGCGGTCGAGACAATCGACGTGGTCGTAAGGTGATCTACGATCGACATCAGGACTCGGGACGCTTTGGGGACCGACGTCGTGGTAAAAAGCGCAATAAGCGCCAACACACTTCTCAGCCCACACCAGTCACCGTTCCCAAAGCTGAAAAACGCATCTTAAAGATTGAAGACACGATCAGCGTTGCGAATCTCGCCAAGCAGATGTCTGTAAAAGCGACTGAAGTGATTCGAAAACTTTTCGATCTCGGCGTCATGGCCACCATCAACCACACGTTGGACATGGACACGATCGAGTTGGTCGCAGCCGACTTTGGCTTCACAGTGCAAAGCGTAGCCTTTGATTTGGAGACCTTTCTCAACCAGGTCGATGACGATGCCATCGAAAAGGCTGGAAGAGCGCCTGTAATCACCGTCATGGGCCACGTCGATCACGGAAAGACCTCTCTGCTCGATCGAATTCGAAGCTCGCGCGTCGCGGTCAAAGAAGCCGGCGGAATCACGCAGCACATTGGCGCCTACAAAGTCGAGACCAACACCGGTAGCGAAGTGGTCTTCCTAGACACTCCGGGCCACGAAGCATTCACGGCAATGCGAGCTCGAGGTGCTAAGGCGACCGATGTTGTGGTTCTCGTGGTGGCGGCAGATGACGGCGTGATGCCTCAGACTATCGAAGCCATCAACCACGGCCGAGCCGCCGATGTGCCAATCATCGTTGCCATCAACAAGATGGACAAGGTCGGCGCTGACGTGGATCGAGTTCGACGTGAACTCGCTGAAAACAACGTCGTCGTCGAAGAGTGGGGCGGAGAAGTATCAGCCGTCGAAGTCTCGGCTAAGACCGGTCAGGGTGTCGACGACCTTCTCGAACTGCTTGCGCTGCAGGCAGAGGTGATGGAACTCGACGCAGCGACGGGGTGTGATGCTCGCGGACTGGTCATCGAGGCTCGTCTCGAGCGCGGACGCGGCGCAGTTGCTACAATGCTGGTGCAAAAGGGCACCTTGCGCAAAGGAGATTATGTCGTCGCTGGTGAAGTCTACGGACGTGTCCGCGCGATGATGAGCGACCGCAGCAAAGAGCTCTTAGAAGCAGGCCCCTCTACCCCGGTTGAGGTCACTGGCCTCAGTGGTATCGCCGCCTCAGGCGACCAGTTTTATGTCACGCCGGATGAAAAGAGCGCCAAAGCGATCGTCGACCACAGGGTCACCAAAGCCAAGGAGCGCAAAGCCGCTCAGACCACCAAAGTCTCACTCGACAACATGTTCGAGCAGATGGAGGCAGCGGCTCAGAAAGATCTCAATATCATCATCAAAGCGGACGTGCACGGCTCGGCAGAAGCCCTCAAGCAGTCGCTACAACGCTTGGTTCACGCGGACGTCAAGGTACGAGTGCTACACTGTGCAGTCGGTGGGGTGACAGAGAGTGACATTCAACTCGCAGCCGCATCGGGAGCGATGATCTTAGCGTTCAACGTCAAGCCTGAGAACAAAGGCAAGCGCCTTGCTGAGGATATGGACGTCGAAATCCTACCTTTCTCCGTCATCTACGACGCCATCGACCACGTGATGGCCGCGATGGAGGGCTTGTTAGAGCCGATCATCGAAGAGATCGTTCACGGTCACGCTGATGTGCGCGCTGTGTTCCACATCGCCAAGGCTGGCTCGGTCGCAGGTTGTTACATCACCGACGGCAAGATGTTCCGCAATCAAAAGATGCGCCTGACTCGCGGAGAAGAGGTCTTGTGGACAGGTGGCTGTTCCTCTTTGAAACGCTTCAAAGACGACGTGCCAGAAGTCGCTACAGGATACGAGTGCGGCATCTCGTTAGAGGGCTTCCGCAAGTTCCGCGAAGGGGACCTGATCGAATGTTACGAGGTCAAGAAGACTCCGAGGAAACTCGAACTCCCAAAAACCTATCGACCTGCAGCTGAGAGCGAATAAGAGGCGTCTTCAGGAGAGCCCAGATGAGGCGAAGAAGAGGCAGATTTAATCGAGTCGATCGAGTCGGCGCGTTGATGCGTGATGAGGTCGAGCGGGTTATCACCTTTGAGCTATCCAGCCCGCTGGCACGGCATGTCCAGGTCACAGACACGAAGCTCGCGGCTGACATGGGCCACTTGAGAATTCGCTATGTGATGCGACCGGCCGAACTGGTAGAAGAAGTCCCGGCTACACCTACCGAGCAATCGGTAGAGCGCGCGCAACAGATGCTCGATCATGCCTCGGGATATGTCGCTCGCGTACTGACCAATGTGCTCCAGTTGCGTAAGACTCCAAAGGTGGTTTTTTCCTTCGACAAAGATTACGAACAACTTCGGCGTGTCCAACAGGTATTGGCTGCTGAGAGCCGCACAGCGCGTAACGAAGAGGATGCCGATGGGGCGGCGTAAACCCGCCCGATTACACGGCCTGCTCGCGATCGACAAACCAGCAGGATGGACCTCTCGTGACGTCGTCAACCACGTAAGCGGACTCATCGGTGAACGACGTTGTGGTCATACCGGTACACTCGATCCAGCGGCGACAGGTGTGCTGCTGCTGGCTTTCGGCTCCGCGACCAAGACCGTCCGTTGGCTTACGGCTGGTCGCAAGAGCTACATCGCTACTATTCAGTTTGGCTCAGAGACCTCCACTGATGACGCACAAGGCGAATCCACCAAAGAGGCTGCTCCTCCTCGGCTAGACGAGAGCAATCGATTGCAAAAAGCGTTGGCTGAGGGCGTCGGCTCGACGATTTTACAGACGCCTCCGGCGGTGAGCGCCCTCAAACACGAAGGTGTCCGCGACCTCGAGCGGGTACGAAGAGGAGAACAGGTCATTCGCGAAGCTCGCCCAGTTGAGCTCCATGAGGTCACATTGCTTGACAGAGGCGCCGACTGGCTGCGAGTTGAAGTCAATTGTGGGCCGGGATTCTATGTCCGCGCTTGGGCTCGAGATCTCGGCCGAATGCTCGATTCTGCGGCCCATTTACGCGACTTACGACGCACCCTAACCAGTGGTGTGCGTATCGACACTTGCTTATCTATCGACGAGGTGCGGAAACTGGACGTCGAACAGAGAGTCGCCTTGCTCCGCTCAGCGACAACCGCCCTGATGCAGACGATTCCCAGCCGAGTCCTCGCCGAGACCATGGCCATCGAACTCAGCCAAGGCAAGCGACCCGCCATTGGGGACCTCTCTGTCATCGATGAGCAAGACTATGCCCTGCTCGACTCCAACGGGCAGTTGGTGTGTGTCGCGACCCCCAAAGACATCGATGGCATCGCCTGTTGGAGGGTCATCCGTGGCTTTCGTACTGCTCCTGCGGATCAATCCGCTTCGGGTCCTTACGACAAGCCAACATTCGCTTGACTTTAACAGCAGCCACACCGTAGCCTCCGCGCGCTCGAGGGTATTAGGGCCCTGAGTAGGTGAGAACTGATTTTTACCTGTCGCCCAGGCACGGCCTCGCGACACAAACCAACCCAACTATTGGTTGGTCCTAGGCACAGTCAGGGTGTGATGTGCACCCGCGCGCAGAAGAAGAAGGAATAGACAAATGGCGCTTCACGCACACGAAAAGGCAGAGGTAATCTCTGCAAATGGTCTCCATAAATCGGACACTGGGTCACCAGAGGTCCAGATTGGACTGCTGACCAAACGAATCGAGCAGCTCACCGAGCACTTCAAAATTCACAAGCTCGATCACCACAGCCGTCGCGGCTTGCTCAAGCTGGTCGCTCGGCGACGTCGCTTGCTTGACTACGTCAAAAACAACGACGTTCTGCGTTACCGCGGAATCTTGAAGACCTACAGTCTCCGTAAATAATTCGCCTCCGTGTACGTGGGCCGACGGTGGGCCCACTGCCATCGCTCATCGGTCACCGACCTCGCTCCCTGTCAGGGTTGCGGGGTTGTTGCACATGAGCCGAAACAAGCGAATTGGATACTCCATCAGAATCAACCGCATAGAACCCTGTGTAAACAGTAAGCAACCGCTGGACGAACCAGCGAGGAGAAAGTGAATATGACTCACGTCATCAAATCTATTGAGTTCGGGGGAACCACCCTGACTCTCGAGACCGGTAAGGTCGCCAAACAGGCCAACGGCTCTATTTTCATCACCTACGGGGAGACAGCGCTGCTCTGCACGGCTTGCTCAACAGGCAAAGCCAAACCAGGCGCCCCCTTCTTCCCATTGATGTGTGACTATCAAGAGAAGTTCTACGCAGCCGGTCGAATTCCCGGCAGCTACTTCCGTCGAGAAGGTCGTCCAACCGAAAAGGAAGTGTTGACGAGTCGCTTGATCGATCGTCCAGCCCGTCCGCTCTTTCCCGACGGATTCATGTGCGATACGCAACTCATCGCCACAACGATGTCCTTTGATGGGCAAAATGACGGCGACGTCGTCGCTATGCTCGGCGCCTTCGCTGCAGTAGCCATCTCGGATATCCCGTGGGGCGGCCCAGTCGTCTCCGTGCGCGTCGGTCGAGTCGAGGGCGAATTCATCGCCAACCCGACCATCTCACAGCGTGAAGAGAGCGACCTCGACCTCGTCGTCGCCGTCGGTCCGAAAGGACTAGTGATGGTTGAAGGTCAAGCCGAGTTCGTGCCGGAAGAGATCATGGTCGACGCCCTGCTCTTCGCCGAGGAAGTGACCAAGCCGCTGATGGCTCTGGTGGCTGAGCTTGTCGATGAAGTCGGTAAGGCCAAGTTCCATTTCGAGCCTGAGCCAGTGGATCAGGAGTTGGTCGCGGCGTGCCGAGAGGCTGCCTTCGACAAAATGGCGAGCGCCGCCACGATTCCTACGAAGCTTGAGCGATACGCTGCAGTAGACGCCGTTAAGGCTGAGGCTGTCGCAGCTCTCGCGGAGCGCTTCCCGGAGCGCAGCTCGGATATCAAATCAATCGTCAGCGGATTTAAATCCGAGTTCTGCCGCGATCAGATTGTCAGCACAGGCAAACGACTCGACGGTCGCGCTACCGATGAAGTGCGCGCGATTAGTATCGAGTTGGGCATGCTGCCTCGCGCACACGGCTCGGCTCTGTTCACCCGTGGTGAGACTCAAGGCATCATCGCGGTGACCTTAGGCACTGGCTCTGATGACCAGCGCATTGAGTTGCTCACGGGAATGACAAACCGCCGCTTCATGCTGCACTACAACTTTCCGCCCTTTTCGGTCGGCGAGGTGAAGTTCCTGCGCTCCGCAGGTCGTCGAGAGGTCGGTCACGGCACGTTGGCGCGTCGCGGCATGTTGCCTGCGTTGCCGGCTGATGAGGATTTCCCTTACGTGCTCCGTTCGGTCTCTGAGATCACCGAGAGCAACGGCAGCTCGTCAATGGCGACCGTGTGCGGCACCAGCTTGGCGATGATGGACGCAGGTGTCCCAGTCAGCGAAGCCGTAGCCGGCATCGCCATGGGGCTCATCAAACAGGACGGCAAGATTGCTGTGCTGAGTGACATTCTCGGCGACGAGGATCACTTCGGCGACATGGACTTCAAGGTCGTCGGTAGTGCCAATGGCATCAGCGCCTTACAGATGGACATCAAGATCGACGGACTCGATCGTCAGACCTTAGTCGAGGCGATGAATCAAGCTCGCGACGGTCGTATCCACATCCTCGAAAAGATGAATGAAGCCATCGCCAGCCCACGCCCGGACATCTCCGAGTACGCGCCGCGAATCTTCACCATTCTGATCGACCCGGATCGTATCCGTGACCTGATTGGTCCTGGCGGCAAGCACATCCGCGGCATCGTCTCCGAGACCGGTGCACAGGTGAACGTTGAGGATGATGGCACCGTCACAGTGGCGGCATCGGACAATGCGGTGGCTCAAAAGGCCATTGAGTTGGTTCGGATGTACACCGCTCAGCCCGAAGAGGGTCAGGATTACGAGGGCAAAGTGGTTCGCGTCGCGGACTTCGGTGCTTTCGTCCAGATCGCTCCCGGTATGGATGGCTTGTGCCACATCTCTGAGTTGGCTGATGGGCGAATCGACAGGGTCTCTGACGTCTGCAACCTCGGCGACACCTTGAAAGTCCGCGTTCTGAACGTCGAGCGCAACGGTAAGATCCGCCTCTCTCACCGCGAAGCGATGCGAGCCGCTGGTCTTCCTGTTCCGCAAGGCAAGAAGTCCGAAGGCGGCGGTGGCAACCGTGAGCGCCGTGGTGGTGGCCGTGAGCCCCGTGGCCGCGATCGGGACCGTCGTCGTAGCCGTGGCAACCGCGACGACCGTGACAACCGTGACAACAAGCCAGCGACCGAGCAGAGCCCTGCTCCGCAGCAGGCCGAAGGTGGTGAAGCTCCCTCGGAGTAAGCCCTCACGTCTACGTCTCCGACGCCGCCTGAGCCGACGCGCTCCAGGCGGCGTCGGTGTTTTTAAGCCAGCTACATCGCCGATAGCGAGCCAAACGAACCCTCTGCATGTTGGCGACGACAGAGAACCAAGGATCGAACAGGAGCAAGCCACGTTCGACTGAAACGCTCATGGCGCCACCTTGAATCTGTGGGGCTCCCAAAAAAGAACAACGCCGCCTCAAGCCATCGCTTGAGGCGGCGTTCTACAATCGTCCAAGCCCGCTGACGACTCGCGTCGTTGCGGTCTCTTCGTGCTTGTTAAGGACAGACGCTATCTTTGTCAGGGCAGCAGTCTCCGTACTGCTGGCATTCGCTGTCACACCAGCAGCCAGCTGCATCGTTTTCGTTGCCACAAAATTGCTGACATGAGCCGGTAAAGCCGTTGGGGATACAAGCTCCAGCCTCACATTTCTCGCCCGATTTACATGGCGAACTATCCGTCCCAGTACATGCGCCACCTCCGCCGGAGGAACCACCGCCGCTCGACGCTCCGCCACTAGAAGAGCCTCCACTGGAGGAGCCGCCGCTTGAAGAGCCGCCGCTAGAGGAACCAGGAATATCATCGGCACAATTGGCACCGAGACAAGAACCAAGACTTTGCAAAATCGCCGCAGCCGAGCCGGCAGAGCTGGCGCACGCGTCTGTACAGGCGTCGTTATCGCACAACGTAATGCAGTTCAAAGTGGTAATGCACACTGGATCGACTTTGCAAGCCGTCCATTGCGCCGAGCACTTTTGCTCTGCACAAACGAGGCCGTAAGTGACGTCTTTGTCACAATCTAAAGCGCAAGTGCCCGCGGTCTCACCGGCTTCGCAGACCAAGTTTCCGCAGGTAGCAGCGCCGCCGCCGCTCGACGACCCACCGCTGGAAGATCCGCCGCTAGACGCCCCACCACTCGAAGCACCACCGCTCGACGCCCCACCACTCGAAGCACCACCGCTCGACGCCCCACC
>PBTG01000126.1 GCA_002726535.1 Myxococcales bacterium
GAGTCTTTCGATGCAGGTCTAACGCGCCTTTGGTGGTCACCCAACTCGATTTTGACTCGGTCATTGGCGATCCATCTTCGTTGAGTTGGTCACTGATGACTGAGTCGTCGATGTTTAGCTTTAGTGCGAAGGAATCGGCCTCAGGATCTTGAGAAAAGCGCAGGCCACCTGCCCAGTGTATCCGTTGTAAAAATGATGTGTTCGCGCCTCGATCGAGGGTCAACCCGCCCTTGACGTCGATGTCAGCGATAGCCTTGTGTTGTGCAGTTTCGCTGCGAAACACCATACGAGTCCTCAAATCGCCGCTCAGTGCTCCAGTCAATGCCGTTGGAAGCGCGACAGATAGACCGACGAGTTCTGCTCGCAACAACTCGGCGAGTCGGACTCCGCCCATCGAGGCTTGTAGCTCAATGACGCTTTTTCCATCGAAGCCCAGACGATAGGACGCACTTTTGCACCGCATCTGTCCGCCGTAGAGGTTGAACGACAAATTTTCGCCATCAAGCTCAAACTTTTGGCTCTCGCTGTGACCCATATCAAGGCGCAAGTCCCCCGTGGCTTGCTGCAGTTCAACCTTGGCGAAGGTGCCTTGAATTTGTGTCTTTGCCTTGATCTGAAGACGCCCGCCTTCGGACCAGTGCACTGTACCTTTGAAGGTTGCGGATCCTGCGTACTGTGGCCCCAAAATCGATTGAAGCATGGCCTCTTGCGTTTGAGTTTGGAGTTCGATGCCTTGGACATCGACCCTCAGTGGTTGTCCACGCTCAGGGGGCGGCATTTGTACTCGAAGGTCTGCATGGAGCGCCTTTGTCAGCGGGCTCGTAAGGCTCAGGCCCTTGGTGTCGATCTGGTAGGGACCTCCCTTGATGCGAGTTGCGCGCAGTCCGAATACGGGCAATTGGGCGATCCCGTCTTGGCGCCATCCCGGAAAGACTGAGCGGACTTTGGCCGCTGAGATGTGGTGGGCTTCGTAATTAAAGTGAGTCTTTCCAACTTTCGGCGATTTCAATGAAAAGGCCGCTTCCGCACTGAGTTGACGGACGTCGACAAAGATATTTTTGTGTTGATAGATGGTCGTCGCACGAATCAGATGGATCGTAGGAATCTTTAATTCGAAGGCGCTGCTTTGTGGGCTCTCTTTGGAGCTTGAGCCTACGCCCAAGGCACTGAGCAAGGTCAGGTTGTCTTCTTTGTCGTTGACGAGGTGAATCACTGGCTCATGCAGACGCAACTCAGTGATGGTGATGCTCTGACCGGCACGTCCCGCCAGCGCCTTTCGAAGCAAAGAGACCCAGTTGATTCGCAAGGCGATCCACTGTGCGTCCAAGACCTCTTTGCCGGCTGCATCAAATATTTGAGGACGCAAGAGCTGTAGGTGCCCAGGATTTGGACCCCATCGCAGTCGCTCGACGATGACTCGACCAGGGATGATTTCGCTGACTCGAGCGCTGGCGAAGTGTGCAACAGCTCCGGAGTTGATCAGAAAATACAGCGCGAGAAAGGCCGTCACGAGGTTCACGGCGAGTCGCACCGTTAACTTGTAAACCCCCATCCCAAGCAAACGAGCGAGCGTTCCCCAGATTCTGGGCGATTTTTTTTGCTCGTTTTGGGACGCACTCGACACGCTCGGCTCCTACGAGTACAGCCGAATCCCACCGTCACGACGGTGACGTACTGGGCTTGGGGGAGCACTCGCGTTTGGGAGCATACCAAGTCGTTGGGTCTGGTGAAGTTATCGCCTACAAGCCGCGTCCACTTTATGAACTGAACAGAAAGTCCAGACACACCTCAATGCCGCAGTTCAGACAAACTGTCTTACAGTTTGGACTGAATTTACAGGCAGTTCCACCAGCGACTGATTTTGCGACACACTTGCCCGACCCGGTGCAGGTGCCCGCCACATCGACCGAACTGCATAAGCTAACTTTGACCTTGGTGTTGCAGGTCACGTTGGGCTTGCTCAGACAGGTGCCGCCGATGCATTGACCGGTGGGGCAGTCCTTGGAGCTTGCCGTACAGGGCGCGAAGTCGTTGTTCGAGTGCACGCAGCCAATCTGTGGGTTGCAGCTGTCTTTGGTGCAGGGTTTTTTGTCATCACACTGATTGAGAGGCCCCGGGACGCAAGAGCCATTTTGGCAGGTGTCATTGATCGTACAGGGGTTGCCGTCCTGGCAGGGAGTCGAGTTCGCCGCGATGTGCTCACACTTACCTGCTTTGCAAATGTCTGCGGTACAACCATTGCCGTCGTCTACGCATGTCTCGCCATCTTTGAGCTGTGGATGAACACATTTACCTTGTTTGCAGATGTCTTGTGTGCAGCCGATACCGTCGTCGGGACATTTGGCATCTGACGATGGGTCATGCACACAACCGACGAAGGGATCACATGAGTCGCTGGTACAAGGATCATTGTCATCACACTTGAGTTTGTTGCCGCCGATGCATTTTCCAGAAATGCACTTGTCGGTTTGCGTGCAGACCGATCCGTCGTCGCAGACCAGGCCGGCAAGCTCTTTGTGCTTACACGAGCCATCCGTGTTGCACGAATCCTTCGTGCAGGGGTCCCCATCGTCGCAGAGTTGCTCGTCAGTTTCGCCGTCACAGTCGTCGTCGATGCCGTTGCATAGCTCGGGTTTCGCTGCGGGCGCATCGCATTCGGTTTTGCCGTCTAGGCAGGACACGATCACGCCAGTGCAACTGCCGAACTCGTTGCTGCTCTTACACGGAGCTGAAGCGTCGAAATTATCCGTCGATCCGTCACAGTCGTCGTCAACCGCGTTGCATTCCTCAGGTTTAGGCACCAAGGCTTGGCACGCGCCGAGACCGCCGACCTCACAGTTGCGTTGGCCGCTACAGGCTCCATAGAGGTTTTTGTTGGTGCAGTTCGTGCTTAGACCTAACGAGGTCGCTCTAGCACTACATTCACAAATACCTTTGTCGCGCACACACTGACTCGAGGCTGCACCTGTTTTGCTGTCAATGACCTGCTGACAACTGTAGTCCGTCGGGCAGTCGGGCGAGACCTCATCGCAGGCGATACCGCAGAAGTTGCCGGCGTTGCCGAAACTCACGCATACATTTCCACTCTTTCCGGTGTCATTGCAGCTGATGTTGTCTTGGCATGGGTCGCATAGGTACAAAAACTTCGGCACACATACGTAGCTGATGTCACCACCAGAGCGCTTTTGCTCGGCGCATTGAAATCCAGAGGGGCAATCTTCAATGCAAGTTTGACTACAGACCTTGCCGTTGCGTGCACTCACGCAAAATCCCGAATCACAATCGCCATTGTCTTCGCAGGGAGCACCAAAAGTGCCGGGTTCAGGAGCAGCAGTGTCTTCCATAGACACATCTGGAGAAATGATCGTATCTGGCGGCGAGACGGTGTCTAGTGGCAAAAAGGCGGTGTCAGCTCCCACGGCAGTGGGGCCTTTGGTGTCGTCATTGCCACATGCCGAAATGGCTATAACAGCAAGGAATAAAGATGCTTTTTGAATTGTAGACATCGATTTCTCCAGGTCTTAGTGCTCCATCTTTCGTCAATAGCGACGCGAGCGCGCGACCTGACCACAGCATAACCGTCGGGATCGAGCGGATCAACGAAAGTGCTTCAACGTGGGGTCTAAATGACACAGTTTTGCTAGTTTGTTGCCCTTGGGATCCCCGATCTGCTAGTGTACTACGGGGACACCCTCGAATCCGCGCTAGAAATGGCGTAGACCGTTATCAGTAAACTCCCCTGGGGGGGGAGTTGGCTGTTGTCATGCTAACCAGTTGTATGACGACAAATTGGAAAAAGAGGCTCCATGTGAGCCGCAGTCTAGTTGGGGAACTTTCATGCGCACCACCCTCGATCCTCTCTGTATTTACCGTGCACCGCGATGGCTTTGCTCTCTCGTTGCTTTATCCTTGATTCTCAGTGCTTGCGGAGAAACATCGCCGACGGACGGCTCTAGTTCGACGGCGGACACAAGCGCAGGGGGTGAAGACACCTCGAAAGATACCGGCGGTGAAGACACCACGGGTGACGATGCGAGTTCTGACGCCACGACAGGTGAATGCAGCGTCGACGCGGATTGTGAAGGCAAGATTACGCCGAAGGACGACTGTCACGCGGCGGTCTGCGACAGCGGTACGTGTAAAGATATGCCCAAGGCCGCTGGCGCGGCATGCGACGACGATAAGCAATGTACCTCGGATGATGTGTGCGACGCGGATGGCGAATGCAACGGTAAGGTCGATTGTCCAGCGGACCTCTGCAACGTCGGCTCTTGCGCCAATGATGGTTCCTGTACTCAGAACGCGATCCCAGCGGCGCAGCAAGAAGGTTGTGACGACGGCAACGCATGTACTGAAAATGATGTGTGCGGATTCGGCTCTTGCAACGGCTCGGCCATTGATGTGGCCACGAAGTGCGATGACGACAACTCGTGCACCATTGACGCATGCGATCCGAAAACAGGTTGTATCCACACACCGAAAAATAAGGGTGACGCTTGTAATGATGGTGACGCCTGTACCGACGGTGACACATGTGACGATTCAGGCGTGTGCGCTGCCGGCGTCAAGGTCAAGTGTGATGATGGTGACCAATGTACAGAAGACGGTTGTGACAAGGTCAAAGGCTGTGTGTACGTCGCCTTCCAAAACGGCGTCACCTGTGACGACAACGACAAGTGTACCGAAAAAGACGAGTGCGCCGATGGCAAGTGCAAAGGAGCGCTCAAGCCAGAAGCTCAGGCTCCGAACTCGTGCCTGATCGTCAGCTGCGATCCTCCAACTGGTAAGGTTGCGACCTCTTCCGCGGCAGACGGCAAAGGATGCAGCGATGACGACGCTTGTACCGTCAATGACATCTGCGCCAACGGCATCTGCAAAGGTAAGCCCTTGGTTTGTAACGACGGCAATCCCTGCACGATAGATAAGTGCGATGGCAAGACAGGCCAGTGCGGCGCTGAGGCCGTTAAAGACGGCGGCGTCTGCGACGACGGCAACAAATGCACGACTAAAGACGCTTGTCTCAACGGAAAATGTGAGGGTGAGAGTTACGTCACGTCCAAACAGTGCGATGACAGCAACTCATGCACCAACGATGGTTGTTCGCCGCAAAGCGGCTGCTTCCACGTTCCGAAAGACGGCGGCTTATGCTCGGACGGTGATCAGTGCACCGAGTTGGACAAATGCATCTCTGGTAAATGCCAAGGCGCGAAAAAGCAGTGCGACGACAACAAGCCCTGCACCAATGATATCTGCGATCCGAAAACGGGTCTGTGTAAGCACGAAAACTTCACTGGCCCATGCTCCGACGGCGATGCTTGTACCAGCGGCGACATCTGTACCGGCGCCAAGTGCGTCGGTAAAGTCGTGATTTGTGACGATAACAATAGCTGTACTCAAGACATTTGCGACACCAAGACAGGATGTAAATACATTCCGCTCAAGGGTGGTTCTCCTTGTGACGACGGTATCGGCTGTACGCTCAATGACCAGTGCGATCTCGGCAAATGCACAGGCACCAATACCTGTGTGAAGTGTCAGACCGACCTTGAGTGCGCGAAGTTTGACGACGGCAACCCATGCAATGGTGTGGCTCGCTGTAACCAAACCGCACTGGGTAATGTGTGCGACATCGATCCCAAGTCCATTGTCATTTGTGACGCTTACAGCGACCCCTCATGCGGCGCCAACATCTGCAACAGCAAATCAGGCAAGTGTGAGTTGGTGAAAAAGCAGCAAGGCGTACCTTGCGTCAGCGGCAACAAATGTCTGGCCGATCCGGTTTGTTCGGTCGACGGCAAGTGCCTTGGCAAGAGCAAAGACTGCGATGACGGTGAGGTGTGCACGATCGACAGCTGTGATCCAACTTCCGGTTGTAAGTTCGCGCCGAAACCTGACAAAGAAAAGTGTGATGATGGCAACGTTTGTACCGTGGGTGAAGTCTGCACCAAGGGTGTCTGCCAAAGCGAAGTCAACACCTGCAAATGCAGCACCAACATCGACTGCGCAAAGTGGAACGACACGGATCTCTGCAACGGCGTGTTCACCTGCAACAGTGGACTGTGTTCGGTCGACCCGGCATCGGTGATCAAATGCGACCCGAGCAAAGATCAGTGCATTGAGAACCTTTGCAACAAGACGACCGGTAAATGCGGCAATATCCCGACCAAAGACGGGACCGTTTGTGATGATGGCAGCAAATGCACGATCCAAGAGGTCTGCACGTCAGGAAAGTGCGTCAGCTCGGCCAAACTCCAGTGTGATGATGGCAACAAGTGCACCATCAATGTCTGCAACCCACCGACCGGCTGCGTGTCGGGCAATGTGGGCGAGGGTGGCCCTTGCAACGACGGCAACAATTGCACTGAAAAAGACACCTGTATCAAAGGTGTCTGCTCAGGCAAGAAGTCTCAGTGTGATGACGGCAACCCCTGCACAATTGATCTCTGTGACAATAAGACCGGCAACTGCCAGGCTCTCTTGGACAACAAGCTCAATTGTGACGATGGCGACCCATGCACGACGAATGACAAATGCACCGATGGTGTGTGCAAGGCCTCGGCACTCAAATGCGATGATGGCAATCCATGCACCGTCGATGGATGTGATGGCAAAGGTGGCTGTCTCAACAAGCTCGAACTCAACAAGAACTGTGACGACAACAACCCTTGCACAGCCTTTGACGCTTGCAACCTTCAGGGCAAGTGCCTCGGTAAAGCCAAGGACTGCGACGACGGTAGCCAGTGCACTGAGGATAGCTGCATCAATGGCGCGTGCGTAGTGATTGCCGCAGTGGGTAAAGCCTGCGACGACGGCAACAAGTGCACCGAAAAAGACGCTTGCTCGAACAAGGGTGTCTGTGAGGCCAGCAAGGTCAACTGCGACGATGGCAACGTCTGCACTAAAATCGCGGGCCCCTGCTCGCCCGTCAACGGCTGCACAGTGGTTCCAAATGATGGCAAAAACTGCTCCGACGGCGACGCATGCACCTACACCGATAAGTGTAAATCCGGCGCATGCCAGGGCACGAAGCTCAACTGCAATGACAACAACTTGTGCACCATCGATGCCTGCGACCCCAAGACTGGTTGCGCGAACAAGCAAAACACTTGCGACGACAACAATGACTGCACCTTCGATAAGTGCGATCAAACCAAAGGCTGCGTCCACAGCAACCTGGATGGATTCCAGCCCTGTGACGACGGCAATGTCTGCACTGAAAAGGGTGTTTGCAACAAGTCAGGCAAATGCCAGTCGCAGATCGTGATCTGTAACGACGACAATGCTTGCACGGTTGATGACTGTGAGCAGGCCACGAAAGACAGCAAAGGTGGCTGCGTCTTCTTGGCTGATGAGAGCACAGCGACGACCTGTACCGATGATGACCCATGCACGCTTAACTCCTGCGAGAAGGGCAAATGCATCGGAGCTCCAAAGGACTGTGACGACTCCAACCCCTGTACGAGTGACGCTTGCGTGAAGAACAAGGGTTGCCAATACACTGACAAGAAAAACGGCAGCACATGTGACGACGGCGACGCGTGCTCGGCGGAGAGTCAGTGCAATGGCGGCTTCTGCATCGCGAAAGACAAAAAGCTCTGCACGACCTGCAAAGACAGCGAAGACTGCAAGATCGTCGACGACAACAACATGTGTAACGGCGGCTTCTCATGCGTCAAAGACAAGCCAACTGATGCGCTTGGTTACTGCGTCAAGGACGTCAAACCAGTGGTCTGCGACACCACGTCAGATACCTCATGCGTCAAGAACATCTGCGACACGCTGACTGGTAAGTGTAAGTCGAGTCAGTTGGTCAACGGCTCCAAATGCGATGATGGCATCGCGTGTACGGCTGGTGACGCATGCCAAAATGGTAACTGCCTCTCAGCTGGGCCCGTGGATTGCTCGACTGTATCGGACCTATGTAACGAGGCTGGCTGCGTTGAAGACGGAACGAGCAGCACCGGATTCTCCTGTATCCCGCTGCCCAAGGCTGGAACTATCGTCTGCGACGCAGACGGTGACCCTTGCACTGCGTTCGACCAGTGTGATGAGGGTAAATGCAAAGCTGGCAAGCCGATTGACTGCTCTGGCGTCGCTGGAGAATGCGAACTCTCGGCCTGCGTCAAGAGTGAGGGCGGCGGCTTTACTTGCAAGATCACGCAAGCGAAGGACGGCTCCAAATGCGAGGACGGGCAGCTCTGCACCGCCAACGATAAGTGTAAGTCTGGTAAATGCCAGCCTGGTACAGATCCTTACGACTGTTCTGGCGAGGTTGACGCCGGATGCGCCACTGGTGTGTGTGACAAGACCAACAACGGTGGAACAGGTGGATGTCTCGCACAGCCGAAAAACGAGGGCGGCTCCTGTAACTCAGATGACAATGGCTGTACGGTCGGCGACCTCTGTGTGAAGGGCTTCTGCGTGCCGGGTGTACCGCCGGATTGTAACCCCAAAACCGGTGCGTGTACCGTTGGCGCTTGCAAGAGCACCAGTAAAACCACCTACGAGTGTGTCGGAGCTCCTGTCAACGAGAGCAAGCCTTGTGAGGCTGACAACAACGGTTGCACGATCGACGACAAATGCGTCGCCGGTACTTGTAAGCCCGGTAAGCTCAAGGACTGCAGCAGTCTCGACGGCAACAAAGGTTGCTTGGTTGGTACCTGTGAACCGCTGTCATCCTCAGCAGGAAAATGCGTCTCTAAACCATCGAAGAGCGGCGTGCAATGCGACGCAGATGGCAACGGATGTACGCAGAACGATACTTGCAACGGCAAGGGTGCCTGTCAGCCTGGTACCGCGGTCAACTGCCTCAAGGAGACCGGTGGTTGCGGTCAAGGCATCTGCAAGTCGGCCTCTGCCACGACCTTCGAGTGCAAGACCGATCCAAAACCGAAGGGCACCAAGTGTGATGCTGATGGTGACGGTTGTACGGTTGATGACACCTGCGACGGCAATGGCAAATGCTTGTCTGGTAAAGCCCCTGACTGCAGCGCTGAAGATAAGGGCGTCTGCATCAAGGGTGCTTGCAAGAATAAAGGCAGCACCAAATTCCTCTGCGAGGCAACCCCGGTTAAAGAGGGCACCACCTGCGATGCGGACAAAGACGGCTGTACCGTCAACGACGCATGCAACTTGGGCTTCTGTCAGCCTGGTCTGCTAGAGACCTGCAAGAAGCTCAATACCTCTTGCGCCAAAGCCGCTTGTGCTAGCGAAAGCAGCACCGCGTACAAGTGCAAGGTCACTCCAGTGGTCAGCTACCCGCCATTGACCGTCGAGGTCAAATGCAGCCTCACGGCGAAACCAGGTGCAGCAGATGCCTGCGCAGCGGGTTACAAATGCGTCAAGCCAGATCCAAATGCTCCGAAGACCATCTGCATCCCAGTGGCCACGGTCACTTGTAATGATGGGGACCTTTGCGTCGATCAGGCGGTGTGCGTTAGTGGCTCCTGTAAGGCTCAGACCTTGAAGGATTGCGACGACGATGATCCATGTACGCTCGACTCGTGCGACAAGGGCAAATGTCTGCATCAAAAGGTCGAGGGATGTGGCAAGTGCCTCAACCAGGACTTCGAGGGTACGAGTTTGGACAACGCTGTGTTGAACACGAGCAAGAAGGCTCTGACCATTAAGCGAGTCCAGGGTGGCTCACTGACCGGCCAGTGGTCGCTACAGATGCTCTGGGATGGCTCCACCGATAAAGACATCGGCGCGGATCCGAGTTCCTTGAGCGGGAGCGTTCGTGCTCGACGCATGTACCTTGAGGCTGGCTCTGGCCACGCCTTGCAGTTCGGCTACAAGACGACTGCGAGCGGTCCGAACGACTGTCTCGAGGCCTACATTAACGGCGAGTCGCTTTGGAAGAAGTGCGGCACAAGCGCCGGAAGTCTCCTCAATGGTTACGCGTTGGCGAAGGTCGATCTGACGAAGTACGCCGGTGAGCCCATCGACTTTGAGGTCAGGATGACCATCCTGTACGACAAGTCCGCCAAGGGTGAGGTGCGTATCGACGACTTGGCTCTCTACGGTCGCTGTGGCCCAGGTTGCATGGGTGAACGACTCGAGGTGCCGATCATCGAAGAGAAGCCGAAGCCGTCGCTCGCGATACCGCAGCCCTGGCAGCTGCAAGCCAAGGCGAAGAACTTCTTGAACTGGGCCTTGAACGACAAAGAGGGCAAGAGTGGTAAAGCCAGTCTCCGTGCCTCGTGGACCGGTGGTTCTCCGGACGGTAAGTCCTACGACGCCACCATCACAATCCCAGGCGTTCAGGTCTTCGCTGACAGCCGTCTACACTTTGCTTTGCGCGCTACGACATTGGGCGAGGCCGGATGCGGTGGTGACACCTTCACAGTGACCGCGAACGGCACCGTCGTCCATCAGACGTGCGATAAGGTGGCCACTTGGACGGTACTTACGATCGACTTGAAGGCTTACGCCGGCAAGACCGTCGAGTTCGTCTTCAAGGCGGAGTCGGGCAAGACCAAAGCCGCTGCTGGTTTGGTTGAAATCGATGATGTCTCGGTCAGTGGTCAGTGCAGCTACCTGTGCTATGCCAATAGCTTCGACTCCGGCCTCGGGGGCTTGCTCGCTCAAGCTCAGGGAGCGCCATCGTTCAATTGGAAGGGAGCGACCGACAAGTCCGTTTCCAAGCCGGGTAGTGCGTACATCACGCACGACGCGAAGACCCCTGCGAAATCACAGTCTCGCCTGACCGGCGAGGGAGTGGTGCGACCCATTAAGATTCCAGTGATGGGCGCTTCGCTTGAGGTACAAGCCAACGTGTTCATGAACCCGAAAGCTGGCGTCTGCTACTTGCCGCCTAACAATGTTGATCCTGACCCACGAAGTGCTCCGGTCGTAATCGGCGCTGAGTTGGTCATGGGCGAGAACCCGGACATGCCAGAAGGCTATGAGACTGTGGTGCCTTTGATGGGTATCTGTAGCTCCCTGTCCGGATGGGGCAAGCAGACTGAGGCCTTCCCTGAGTGGATGAAAGGCAGCATGATCACTCCGCTGGTCTTGGCGAACCGTGAAGCAGCGGTTCAATCTCTCAAGGCCTACATCGACGACTACAAGATCGTCTGTAAGTAATCATTGTCGATAGATTGGCCAGGCCGCTCACCTTCGGGTGGGCGGCCTGGTGCTTTTTAGCTCCGCTAGACCAAGGGCGTTAGCTAGTCCAAGTAGACAAAGTGATGGCCAGCATGACTGCGAGGCGAGGTCGATGGTTGATTATGGAGTGCCTCAAACGCGCAACTTAATCGGTGAGGCTACTCAGAGACCTCAACGGCGGTCGACCGGACAAGCTGACTAATCACAGCGCAGGCTTCGACAGTTCGCATTTCGCTCAACTCGATGATCTCGTGGACAGTCTTGTCACCATCGACAAGTCTCCAAATTCGATTGACCTTATCCATCGCGAAATACGAGTCAGGCATGGGATTGGGACCTGTCGGTGCGCGTAGAGTGCGGCTAAAAGGACCAAAAACGTTGCCGTAGTACTCCATCAACCGTGGTTCATTGTGAGTCAAGAAGGCATCGACCTGCGACGACAGGGGCGCGACGATGATCAAGCGTTCTAATGACACGAGAGCGCCTTCTCGGTCGCCAATTTCAAACAACGAACGAACGTCGCTGTAGAGCATAGCGGCCATCTGTTCGGGCACAATGGATTGCTTCGACCGAATCTTGCGATGCACATCGGGAGCGGACAAGACGATCGTCTCCGCTCTCGCGAATTGTTCAGGCTCACTGCGTTCAGCTCGGACAAATGCCTCAGCCTCAGTCTCTGAGTCTTCTTCGATGATTTCAAGTTCATCGATCTCGATCAACTCATCACGTAGAGAGACCGAGCCTGAGCCCTCGAGGACGGCGTCGAGTTCCCCAAGTGCGTCTAGGAGCTCTAAGACTCGAGTGTCAGCTGGTAGCCGCTCGACAGCATCACGCCTTTGATGAGCCCAGTTACCTGGGCCTGCCGCAGCTTGAGGGTCACGCGGTACGCTTGGCTCAACTTGAATCACGCAGGCCTCCTTTGCCGTTTGCGCTGCTTTCAATCACAGTATAGTCCAGGTAAGTAAATGTGCCCAGCAAGCAAGCATCGAAGTGACACACAGACGAGCGTTGAACAATGATAGAGCACCAAACTGTACGAGCAGAGCAAGCCGGACGGCTCGACGCGGTCGTCTCTACAGCATTCGAGATTGGTCGGCGTCAGGCAGCGAGAATCGTCAAAGCTGGTGGGGTATTGGTCGATGGCAAGCGCATTCGTGTTCCGAGCGAGAAGGTAACAACAGGTCAGGCCTTGGAGATGAATCCGGAGGCACGCCTAAGCGATCAGCCACTTCAAATCCTTCATGAAAATGATGATGTGTGGGTTGTCGCTAAGCCTGCGGGTATCCCGACC
>PBTG01000015.1 GCA_002726535.1 Myxococcales bacterium
GCTTGGACGCCGCGCCGACCGTTGCAGTCAACCTTTGCGACTCTATGGCAGACTTGAACTCCTGGTGAGCGTGTCGGCTGTACTTAGTCCTTTACTCATCGATGGTGCTCGAGCGATTTATGTCAATATGGGTGGGACCCTGACTCTCGGAATGGGTGTGGGAACACTGGTTCGCTTGCTTCTGTCATCGTTGGTCTTGGCGGTGCCAACGATCGCCATGGGCGGGACCCTGCCAGCTCTCGTCAAAGCGGTAGAGTCCGATGCAGATGATGCACGGCGTGATACAGGTCTGCTCTATGCGGTTAACACGACTGGAGCTGTTGTTGGTGTGCTCTGGGCAGCCTTTTGGTCGCTTGAGCACCTCGGTGTCAGCGGGACAATCTACGCCGCAGCGTTGCTCAATACACTGGTCGCCTTCGTTGCGATTTGGCTGAGTCAGCACCAACAAGCACCAATCGAGCCGACGACTCCGACTGTCTCCAAATCCCAAGTCGATACGAAGCACTCTATTGCGACACGTTTCGCGATCGTCGCCGCTGGTGTGTCTGGGCTCGTATTCTTGCTCATGGAGTTGGTTTGGTATCGCATGTTGGCGCCTTTACTTGGCGGCTCTAGCTACACCTTTGCGCTTATTTTGGCTGTGGCGTTGGCCGGCATTGGATTCGGTGGCTACATCTATGCCGCAGGCTCGCGGCAGCGTCGTCCGACCTTGATGGACTTCGCGTGGACCTGTGGACTCGAGGCTGTCTTTGTCGCCTTACCATGGGCGCTGGGCGATCACATCGCCCTTTTCGCAGGAGTCCTGCGGATGGCCGACGGAATGGGATTCCTGGCGCTCGTTTTGGGTTGGGCCCTGATAACCAGTATCGTGATTTTGCCGGCCGCTGCTGTCGCCGGTTACCAATTTCCACTGCTGATCGGTTTGTTGGGGCGAGGTGGCGAAGCTGTTGCGAGCCAAGTCGGCCGCGCCTATGCGGCGAATACGTTGGGTGCCATCATTGGTTCATTGGTCGGGGGCTTCGGTCTCATGCCGCTGCTTTCCGCCCCCGGTGTTTGGAGGTTGGTGGTTTGGATGCTGGTCGCCTTGGCTCTGATCTCTGCGATTTTGAGCAAAGGGGAGATGCGACGCGCCTTGGCTCCGCTTATGGTCAGTCTACTGGCTCTCGTCATGCTGACCGCTCAAGGACCAACACCCGCTTGGCGTCACGTGGCGATCGGTGCAGGTCGCGCCAAGGTCAAGTTCGCTGGAGCCAATGACTTGCAGCGGCATCTCAACGAGATACGCAGCTCCATTTTGTGGCAAGCGGATGGACGCGAGTCGACCCTCGGGATTGCACGGACTGGCGAAGCACTCGCTGTACTGGTCAGTGGCAAATCCGATGGAGATGCTCTCGGGGACGCTTCCAACATGGTCATGTTGGGTCTGTTGGGTCCCGTTTTGCACCCAAATCCTGTCGACGCATTGGTCGTTGGCTTGGGTTCGGGTAGCACTACCGGATGGTTGGCGCAAGTCGATTCCATAAAGAGTGTCGACGCAGTTGAACTCGAGCCCGCGATGCTTCGCTTTGTCAAAGACTGTGAAGGCGTCAATCACCACGTTCTTTCCAACAAAAAGGTCAACATCATGATAGGTGATGGCCGCCATGTTTTGCAGACCACAGACAAACGCTACGATCTGGTGGTTTCACAACCCTCAAACCCTTATCGAGCGGGCGTCGCGAGTCTCTTTACACGTGAGTTCTACCAATCGGCTCAAACGCGTCTCAAGCCAGGTGGGCTCCTCATTCAGTGGGTTCAACTTTACGAGACCGATCCAGCCGCATTGCGAATGGTTATCGCGACCATGCGAAGTACCTTTGGGCATGTAAGCTTGTGGCGATCAGAACTCGAAAGTGATTTGCTCCTCGTCGCCTCTGACACGGCAGTTCGCCCCTTGAGAAAAGACCTTGAGGCAAGACTTAGCAAAGCTCCCTTCAAACAGGGGCTTGCCAACACATGGGGTGTTGCGGGCGTCGAGGGATTGCTCACCGGCTATGTCGCTGGAGACAAGCTCGCGAGAGCCATCTTGGATGCTCAGGGTGAGGCTCTGAACACCGATGATCAGACCTTGATTGAGTTTCTGTATGCGCGAAGCGTGGGAGTGCGAGTCAGCATTTTCATTCGAGACTTGACCAATCTTGCCAAGCGCTTGGGGGCTGTCGAGTCACCGATTGTAGGCGATTGGGACAAGGCGCTGACCGCTGAACTGGTCACAGTCAGGGGCGTTGCCGAGAATTTCGATGTACCCATGCCCTCAGGCCTGACACAGACTGCACAATGGCGAATGCGCGCCCGCAAAGCGTACACAAAAGGGCAAATGGGCGAGACCTTACGTCTTTGGTCCAAGCAGAACCAAGCTCCTAATCAGCCCCGAGACGTGTTGATGATCGCTCATGCATCGGCAATGGTCGGCTCTCCACAAGCAAAGGTCGCCATCGACCAAGCGGCGAATTTGCAGCCAGTGGAGGCTGAGGTCTACCGCGCTTTGCTTGCCGAGCGTTCCGGTGATGCACAAGCCGCTATTGTGCACATGGGCAACGCGATGAAGGGCTGGCATCGGGACCCTTGGCCGCTACGCAACGTCATGCAGGGCGCGTTAAAGTGGATGCGGGCCAAGGCTATGCGTCACCCTGTCCTGATTCCGACGATGTACGAGTGGGTCCGCGAGCCGATGGCGGTCTATGCCTCTGATCTCATGCGTGAACGTTTGGCCTTAGATCTGGGATTGGCAAGTCGAGACGGGCGATTGTGCCTCAGAGCGCTCGACGCGAAAGGCCCTCATGTCCCTTGGGAGCGTCAAGTGTTGACTCAACGAGCGGCTTGTTACCATCGAGCTGGTCATCCTGGCGTCAACGACGCTTTGAGTGACCTCAAGCGTTTCATGGACAATCAAGGGAAACCTCTTTCGAGCGGGTTGTCTGCGACGCCTTGAACTGCGTAGGGATACCTATGCGGTGAGGGGGCAAGTCTGTTGGCGTATCAATGCGCCATGATCACTCGAAGTCCGAGTCGAACCATGGCGTACGCCGGCTGCTCCCAAGCCATCGGCCAGGCGACAATCCCTGGCCATGCCGCCAGTAGGGACCACATCCCGCACAAGACCAGCCACCGTCGCAACATGGGTTTCGATCGGACAGAGACCTCGTGGACGGATCGGACAGCGGCTACGGCCAATAAGGGCACCACTGGCAACCACAAGCGTGGTCCAAAACACACCTCTCCTAGGCTGCCAAACAACATCATCGTTACGAGTAGCAGAGCCAAAGCAGGGGTGAGCACCGCCAATGCAGGGTTTCGCCATAAGGCGGGCAATGCCAATACACACCAAGGCGTAAAGGTCAGCAGTCCATGTCGCCCATCGATCAGAGTCGCCATCAACTGACTTGGCTCGTGGATAAATTGCCAACCCAGTTGCCCCGAGATGATCGGTCCCGAAATCCAGGCAAAGTTTGCCATGACGATGGCGACGCCGCTCAGCCCGTAGCAGAGTCTAAATCCATTTTGAGCGCGCTTGGTATCCCAACCACGCCACATGAGCGCGATACCAATCAAGGCCCAGGGCGGTTTAATAGCGGCCGCAAACGCCAAGATCAGGGCGCTCAATAGGGGGCGGTTTCGACGCCAACAAAGCACCCCAAGGACCAAAGTCAGCGCTGCCACAGGCTCGGAGAACAAGCCTCGACTGTACGCACTCAAGGGGCTGACCAAGGTCAGCGTCAAAACGGTCAATTGCCCCAATCGACCGAGGCCAAACGCCGCTGCCAGGGCGCTGACCGCCAGCAAGGTGGCTAAGACCCAAAGGACAGACAATCGCAGGGCGTTCGTCTCGACCAAATCAGGCCGATCGACCCAGGGGGCGAGGCTGGCTGCTACCAGGATTGGGTGGGCAGGAGGATGCGCGGGTCCCTCGACGCGTGTCTGGCTCGACTCAGGTAGACGTGCATCGAGTTTTTTCCATCTTCGGCAGCTCCGATCATCGGCGTCGCAATGTCGAGGGTGGCGCCAATCATACAGGCTCGACCACAACGCACGTTGCCCAGTGGCAGGGTCTACAACCCAGGTGTGGTGGTCTAGCGAGAGCCCGGCGAAAGCGTTTCCGGCTCGAAGTTCGCCTCGCTCGACGGCCCGATAGTCTTCGCTCAGAGATAGATCTCCGTCGAGTAGGACCGAGTTGATGAGCATGAGATAATGCGGCTCATCGCCGCTGACGACCGCAGGAGTATATGCAGACCAGCCTCGCCCTGGTTGCCACACGTGGCCGCGAAGGCTCACCAAAAGTGCAGCGCAGATCACGACGACGAGCAACGCGTCGCGCCAATACCATCGGCGACTCTGTATGACAGGATGCTCTGTAGACACTGGCACGATCCACCGCCTCGATTGGCTATTTTGTTACGCGACGTCCGAGCCCGCTTACGTGCTGGTACTGAACGTAGAGAGCACCTGCCGCCAGGTAGCTTAGGACTCCACGCCATCGAGCCCAACGTCGCTCTATGGTTTCGGATGGCTCCAACATCTGTGTGGACAAGGTTGACGGACTCTCGCTGAGAATCAAGTCATGAGCGTGGCGAGCACAGAGCTTTATCGCCACAGGCGAGTGTCCGCGAGGGTCCAAAAAGATTGCTCCTTGAAGCGAACTTGTCGGACTTTGTCCTCATCTGACTTGTAGAGCCAAATCGGTGCTGTTACTTTTCCGGCGCGCCCTGCTGCACCCAACTCATCTCATCGGAGGACAATCCCATGACGCTCGACAAAGCACTCGCTCATATCCGCTCCATTCGGCCCGCTCAGCAGGTTGAGGCTCACTGTGATGGCCCCTGCGGAGTATACGACCCCGCCTCAGTTCGCATTGCTGCAGAGGCGGCGGTTTCGATGACCAAAAAGATTCTCGCACTCACGCCGCCTGACAGCTCCGACGCTGGCGCCATGGCCGCTTATCTCAACACCGTGGCGCGATATGTTGCGATCAAAGAAGAGCAGGCTCATTTGGCCAAGAGCGAGCTCTTGGTGCTCTGGACCGACTTTTTCAAGCCACATCATCTCGAGAGCCATCCGAATCTCCACGAGATCTTTTGGAAGGCAGCCAAGCTCTGCTCGGCGGTGAAAGTTGAAGTCAGCGCGCAGCATGCGCAAGAGTTGATGGACGCCGTCAAAGAGGTCCACGAGCTCTTTTGGTCTGTCAAAGGACGCGACGTCGCCTGGTACACCGCCAGCTGAGGTCATCCCCCGAGCGGGATGGCTGCATGTGCTGCTGTGGCTCTGCCGCAGGATGCGTCGATATCGGGTCAGCGGTCGCTCTATGCTACCGCTGCTCAAGCCCGACGACCAAGTCTTGGCGGCATGCAATAGCAGTTATGCCATCGGTGACATCGTCATCGCTCGGCATCCCTATCGTTCAGATGTGCTGTGGATCAAAAAACTGACGGAAGTTGATGCTTCGGGGCGTGTTCGCCTCGAAGGTCTCAACCCCGAAGAGAGTACGGATAGCCGCACTCAGGGTCATGTCGCACAGGAACACATCATCGGACGGGTCGTTTGTCGTCTCTAAGGTGAGCAAGGAGCTGAGAATCAAGTCATGTTGACGCTCCTGTCAGGCCTAGCCGCTGGTGCAGCCCACGTGCTCACCGGTCCCGACCATCTCGCCGCCCTCGCTCCGCTCGCCTCGGATCAACCACGTCGCGCTGCTGCCTTGGGTGTTCGATGGGGTTTGGGTCATGGCTTCGGAGTGCTTGCTCTCGGGGGACTAGGTGTCGTCTTAAAGACGCAGATTGACGTGCAGATGGTGTCCGCTTGGGCCGAGTTGAGTGTTGGCTTTTTGCTACTTGGAGTCGGGGTTTGGGCCGCCTATCGCGCCGCTCAAATCGTCGTGCACGCGCATCCTCACGAGCACGATACAAACGATGCCGAAGCAGACCCTCATGATCACTTGCACGTTCACGCAAACCAACGGATGGGGCACGCAACAGCCGAAGCTCACGCAGGTCACAACCATGCGGCCTTCTGGGTGGGACTGCTGCACGGCGTTGCAGGCACTGGGCATCTTTTTGGAGTTCTGCCATCACTAGCGATGCCCGTGTCGGATGCCTGTGTGTACCTGGCGGCGTATTTTGTCTCGGCTGTCTTCGCGATGGCGAGTTTTGGCGCGATCATGGGAGTTGCGACGCGCAATAAAGGACCGCTGGCGATCAGGCGCATCATGTATGCGGCGTCTAGTTTGGCCGTGACCATTGGCTCGGTCTGGATCGTGCAGGCTTGGTCCTCGGTTTGACGGGATGGTTACTGCCGTAGATGAGTCGTGAGGACCTCAGGATGAGTCGCTTTGTTGACGGCGAAATTGCGAAGTAAATCTCCATCCAATAGCTAAGGGGCTGGTTTCAGCGCGCATGTTTGGTACAACGTAGAGCGCCCGAGTCGCACAACCTCGATCGACTATAGGAGTTGAACGCCTCATGCAAAACGCACAAGTCTCGAAGATCAATACAGATTTAGTCGCTCCGTTTAGCTATCGATGGATGGGACAGCAAGTCTTGGTGACCAACGATTTGGGCTCTTGGCTCTTTTTGGACCAAGTGAGTTTCAAATCCTTCGTCGAAGGTACGCTCGATACAGGGGGGTCTACCTATGAGGATCTCGCATCCAAGGGCTTCATCCCCACCGAGTTGGACAAACAAGCTCATACAGACTCGCTCAAAGAGCGAATGGGCTATTTCCATCACGGGCCGAGCCGCCACACGATCGCCCTGAGCAATGTCGATGGCAGCGAAAAGATGTCGCTGTTGATCGGCGAGCGAACCATCGACATGGCCTTTCAGTCCAATGCTCAACGATTGCAGTTTATTTTCGTTACCGGGCAGGGCCCCCTGAATTGGGACACGCTGACGTCGACCGTTGATTTTGCCAACATGAAGAACTCGTTGGCGCGCAAGACCGTCGAATTCGTACTACGCGGCTCGCTCGATGCTCTGAAACCAAAACAAATCAAATGGTTGCTCGCCAATGATTTCCGTTTTGAAGCAGACTTTGACGCAGCGACTTTAGCGGGTGAGGAGACTCCCTTGCGCAATACCGTCGCGGCGATTCACGAAAAACTCGTTGAGAATGGCGCCAATCATCGTGTTGTTGCGCGGATCAATCCTTCGGAGCAGGTGCTCCAAATGGGGCCGGCCTTGCTACAGGGCTTGCGTACACTTGGGGTGCAAGCGTTCGTGTTGCGAACGGCTGGCGATGGCCGACAGACCGTTTCGCCATCGGATTTTGGTCCATTTTACCGTTCAATCCTCCAGGCGCTACTCGACGATGACAGCGATGCGCCCTTGTGGGAGCAGACTGCAGTGGAGTTTATCGGCCGGATTTTTGGCGCGCCAGAGACAGCGCTGAGCACCACACGTACGCTCGGTACAGACGGCATTGGCGAGCTTGCATATGGATGGGACGGGACCATCTACAGTAGCGACGAAGGGCGCATGCTCGGCGACATGGGCGATCCGCTCTTCGCGTTGGGCAAGGTCACGACAGACAACTATCAGATGGTTGTTACCCACCCGACCGTTCGCGCGCTGGTCTTGGCATCGGTTACAGACGGCCAGCCCGGCTTCGTCAACTGGGTCTACAAGCCCTTCTGTGGTTCTCGCGCATCGCAAAACTACATCGACCAGGGGTCGATTCAAGGGCGTGCGGGTGACTCCAATCTATTCGGCAATCATCAGGTGATCCTCGATTCGATTTTCGAGGTGTTTCAGCAACAAGGCGCTTCGCCTAGCCTCTTTCAGAAGTGGTCGCAGGCCTGAACGGGCGGCATCTTCGCTTGCACTTCAGCGAGTACAAAGCACCGCTTGAGTGCGATGAATCTCGCCAAAGGGCTCGCATCTTGCTACGCTAGGACGCGTTCAGGCCCCGAGATCTTCTGGATGTTTTCGTCGACCTTGAGATGGTGGCTCATGGCTTTTATGCGAATGAACACAAAAAATATGAAGTTGGTACTGCGGCAGTGGTGGCGCCCCACGACTCCCACCAACTTGCGCTCGAAAGCGCAGATGAGATGCGTGGGCCTCATCACAGCGATGAGTTTGCTCTTGTTGGGCGCGTGTTCAGATGCTCCTGTATGTGTTCCAGGTGAAACCCAGGCTTGCTTGTGCCCTGGGGCGACCATGGGCGCGCAACAATGCAATCTTGCTGGCACTGGATTCACCATGTGTATCTGCTTGGCTGGACAAGGTGGCAGCGGCGGCTCAGTGAGCGGCGGCTCAGGCGCTGGTTCCGGCGGAGGTTCCGGCGCTGGCTCCGGTGGTGGCTCAGGGGCTGGCTCCGGTGGTGGCTCAGGCGCTGGCTCCGGCGGCGGCTCCGGCGGCGGCTCCGGCGGCGGGACGACGTTCGATATCTGGCCTGTACATCCCTTTGACGCCGGTCCAAGTTGCGACGTAACGGCCACCACAGACGCTGGGATGAGTTCGGATGTGACCGAGACCATGGACGGTGGGCGGATCATTCCCTTCGACGGTGGCTCTGGAGCTGGCCTTGATGGCAGTTCAGGCTCGGGGTCAGGATTCGGATTTTGATCTTGCTCGAGCAAGGAACGCTTCATGTCTGATCGAGCCATTGTCGTCGGCGCCGGCATTGCTGGATTGAGTGCTGCACTACTTTTGGCTCGGCGAGGCTCTCAGGTTGACATTTTCGAGGCCTCTGAGCAGCTCGGCGGGTTGCTCGAGCCTGTGCTCCACGATGGCATCGCATGCGATCGTGGTTCACACCGCGTGCACCCAGAGTCCCATCCATTGCTGATGGAGTTGACTCAGGAAGCTCAATGGCAGAACAAAATCCGAGCCGGTCGCTTGATTCTAAACGGCCGACAGTTGAGTTACCCCTTGGACCCCTTTCGATTTGTGCGTGGATTGGGCGCGCAGACCACCTTGGCAATGGCGAAGGGATGGCTCTTGCGTCCTCGGTCTTTCAAGCGGGCTCTGCGCTGGGAGTCTGACCGACATCATGTGGTTGAAGATGAAGGCTTTGAGTCTTTCGTCGTCAGGCGGGTGGGTAGCGCGGCTTACAGCGGTTTTTACGAGCCCTATGCGCGAAAGGTTTGGGGTATTGACCCCTCAGGCTTATCTCAGACGGTCGCCAAACAACGCGTTTCGACCTCCAACCCACTGAACAGCATCTTGAAAAAGACCGTCCGGCACTTTTTGTATCCGGAGCACGGGATGGCCGCACTGATCGACTTGCTCCGTTCGAAGGTCGAAGACGCCGGCGTCCAGATTCATGTTGGGCGTCGCTTTGAGCGTGAAGAACTCGGTCGAGCCCCTGTCTTTTACACAGGCCACCTTGGCAGCTTGGTCCCGGATGCGAAGTTGTCTCATCGGGGCTTGTATTTGCTTCATATCACCGTCGATGCGGGCTCCTTAGACGACACCGACACTTGGTACACGCCTGAAGCTCGCTATTGGTTCGGGCGCGTCTCGCAGCCGGGGCGCTTTTCAGCGCAATTGTCGAGGCCAGGGCAACAGGTCATCTGCGTGGAAATCCCAGAAGGTCAGTGGGGGCCGGAGCAAAACTTCGTCGATCAGATCGATGAGGTTATGGCACAGCTCCACCACGCCTCGATTGTCAAAGGGGCTGTGAAGCCTATGTCTGTCCAGCAGACCTTCATTGAGCGTGTGTATCCGATGTACGTCAGAGATTGGGTCGTCGAGCAACGAAGAGTTCTCTCGGAGGTCGCCGCCTCAGGCCCAGTCTTTCCCTGCGGCCGCCAAGGGCTCTTTTTGCACTGCAACATGGATCATGCAGTCGCCACTGCCGCCGCAGCTGTTGAGCATTGGCAGGCCGGTGGAACCAGCGAGCAGTGGGCGGTCCAATGTCGCCAGTTCGCCAATTTCCGCGTCCGAGACTGATGAACAATCTCCGCTCACTGTCGCGTCGTTATGGACCCCAAGCGCTGCTGCTCAGTTCTGCGTTGGTCTTTGTTACCGGCTCATGGCAATTCATCACTGGCGGCGCAGCCCTGGGAGATGACCACTCAAGTCACCTCGCGCTCGGGATGCATATCGCTCGCCTGTTCAGGGCGGGTATTACAGACTTGTTTTGGGAGCACTCTAACTTGGGGTTGCCCCTCTTTGCGTCTTACCAGCCTTTGCCATCGTTGAGTCTTGGTGCGTTGATGGCCATGGCACCTGGCGTGTCCCCGATGGTGCTCTTCAACGCCCTTGTTGTGCTGATTTGGGCGACGATGCCCTTTACTTGGTACCTAGGCGCGCGCTGGCTGCGAATCGCGCGTCCCCAGGCACTCATTTTGGCGCTGCTGTGGCTCTTGGTTCGTGATCAGTGGAAAATCGGGATCGCGATGACCAGCAGCGCACACACGGGTCTATTTACTCAGTCATGTGGGCTTTGGCTCTTTCCTATCACTGTCGCGGCTCTTGACCGGGTGCTTCACCAGCGCAACTTGTCTTGGGTTTTCGCATCGGTGTTGATGGCTTTGACGCTATTGAGCCATCTCTTTATCGGGCTGCTCAGCGCGATTGCTTGCGCATGCTTGATGGTCGGGCGTGGTCGGCTAGAGCGCTCGAGCTTCATCGCGCTCTGTAAAACAGCGTCCCTGAGTTTTGTCTTGTGCGGATTTTGGCTTGTCCCGCTGCTGAGCACCCGTGAATACCTCGGTGGCCTCCCCTGGCTGAACGACAACTATGACGGTTGGCCGCCCACACAGGTGGTCAAAGCGCTCATGGGCGGTGCGCTTTTGGACGCACAGCGCTTTCCTTGGCTGACCATCTTGGCCGTTGTCGGTCTCGTACGTGCCTTGCCGACGGCCTTGTCGACACGTTTGAGTCGAGCTCTGTGTCTTTTTGCGCTGGTCTGCTTGATGTTGTTGGGGGGGCGAGAGTTCTGGGGAGAGGCCTACACCTCTGTGCCCATGCACGCGAACGTCAATCCGGCCCGATATGGGGTCGCCATTCAGTTGCTGGCGTTGCTGATGGCTGCTCAAGCATTGGCTCAGGGACTGGCATGGGTCAGCAGTTTGCCGCCTGTCTTGGGGCGAGGCGCTTGGCTACTGGTTGTTGTCGTGAGCGCTTTGGTCTGGATTGGCCAGTACCACTTTGTGCGGAACGTATTTCGGGCGCTGGACTTGTCACAATCGACTCTGCCCGCCCTAGCTCAGGTCCTGGAAAAAGACAGAGACCACCGCTTTATGGTGGCTGCGAAGTATAAGACGGGCAGTCACTTTCATCGCGATTTACTCGCCATGCTCGCTGACCGCGCACAGCTACAATCCTATGCCCTCGGATTTCATGCGACCAACAGCACCTATTACGCTGAAAACATCCAAATCAGTCCTGAGAGCCTGCGCCTGTTCAACGTCAACACCTTGGTCGCTCGATATCACCATCAACCTCCTCGTCACTTTAAACGCTCCCAGAAGGTCGGTGAATATACGATCTATAAGAGCGAATCAGCCACAAAATCGGGCTACTTTGATTTGGTATGGCCTGGTCCTATAGCCAAAGGTGGGCTCCGCGCGCTCCGAAAGCCTCTGCGCACAATGGCGCCCGAACTCTTTAAAAAACGTGTCGTGATTCGCATCGAGAAGGAGGGCTCGGACAGCGCTGTTGTTGAGCCTTGGGTCGACCAAGGCCTCACTGACCCTGGAAAGGTGCTCGCCTCTGAGCGTGACCTGGTGGAGTATCGAGCGCAGGTCGATGCAAGTGCCGGCGCTTGGTTGCTTTTGAAAGTGACCTACTTTCCATTTTGGCACGCTGAAATCGACGGCAAGCCAGCGCAAATTCACCATGTGGCTCCGAATTTCATGGCCCTTGCAATGCCAGCTGGTCGGCACAAGGTTCGCTTCCGATATCGCAATCCAGCCGCTCAGAAGTGGGCAGCACTGGGATCATTGGGCGCCATATTGGTGTGGCTCTTGTGGAGTCTATCGACGCGATTTTGGGGCCGACACAGACAGATTGAGCCTGTCGCACGCGCCGAGGATGTCTAGATGTCACGGGACCTAGCGGAGCCACCATCGAATCCCTCGAGTGCGACAGATTCAAAGCGACCGAAGACTTGGTGGTTGCGAAGCGCTTTCGCACTGCTGAGCTTGGCTCTGGTCGCTTCGATGGTCGATGTATCAGAACTCTGGCAGCGAGTACGATCCATCCCTGGCTCTTTGCTGGTTGTCGCGCTTGGGCTCAATGGCTTGCGACAGATTTTGCTGGCGCGTCGCTGGCAAATGATGAACAGCGCCGATGCTTCGCACTCTTTCGGCGAGTATTTGCTCTTCACCCTGGCGAGCCGACCCGCCACCCTATTGTTACCCGGCGGCCTTGGCTTTGATATAGCTCGCATGGTGCTGATTGGTCGCGGTCAGCAGGGCGATAGCGGCGAGCACCGAATTTCTGTGATCTCTGACCGTTTTTTGGGCTTGGCTTCGGTGATTGTGCTGGGGTTGTTGTCTGTAGCACTGGCACCGGTGTTCGCCAGTCGTTTGACCTATGGCTTGCTGATGATGGGGCTCTTTGCCGCGTTTGCTGCCGGTGTGTTTTTGGCGACCTCAGCACGTGTCCAAAAGACGTTAATCTCGCGATTTTGTTCTATGGGGCGCTGGGGCAAGGCATTGGTCGATGGCCTCGCTCTATGGAGTCGGGTGGTAGATTTTTTTCGAGCCCA
>PBTG01000127.1 GCA_002726535.1 Myxococcales bacterium
CGAGCGTACAATTGAGATGGGTTTGCGTTGGCGTGACCGCCCTGCTCAGACTCGCTGTGCGAGCGTGAAGAGATGGCGAAACCGCTAAAGCCGATACGCCCAGCGAGAGCGCGACAACCATCGATGACAACCGGCTCATGGCTCCTCCTGCGCGAATCATAGCAGTACTGCCTCTGTCGTGCTGAAGGGAGGACTCAAAAACCAGACTTTAGCGTCACCACGTCTTGGGCGAGGCTGTACATATGCAGTCCAGCTACGTAGGGGGCGTCGCTACCGAGACCACAAAAGGCGATGTCGCCGCCGAGCAAAACGTTGCGATATCCGGTGGTGATCGTCGTTGGGCTGGTGCCGAGCGTATGAGACAGGGCCTCTCCGTAACAAGGGCGTAGCTCGAGGGGATCTAGGCGCTCTCTCGGACCCTCCGTGCCATTTGTCACCTTAATCCAGGGAGTGTGACGGCTGACAAGATGTTCGGACAGAAAGGGCACGACGTGCTCAACTCGAGCTTGCAACATATCGAGAAGACGGCGAGCCCCGGCAGGGCCATGGCTCGCGACGGCCACAGGCACTCGCATCGTGGCCGTGAGGGTCCTGACCTCGCGATCGTGCCGGACGAGTCCCTGCTCGATGTCACGAGCGATATAGACCAGGTTGTCTTCGTCTAGAGGTTTGCTCAGGTCAAAGACGGTGAATACATGTCGCGCCATGTTCTCCGGGATCGCTCGTGAGTTCACCAAAAAGCTACCTGTAAAGGTGTAATAGACTGGTTGTAGATCGTGGATTGCCGCGTGCGCCTCTTCCCGTTGTTGTTCCGCGGGGATCAAATTCAGTACATGTTTGGGCTCGGTGTTGATGACCAAGAGGTCACAGCCGACCACTTGGCGGCGATCGCGTAGCATCAACTGATGAACTTTACCGCGTTTGACCTCGAGGCGAGTGATGTGATCACGCAAGCGTACATCGCCGCTGGTCGAGATCATGTCTAAAAACAAGTTTCGGAGGGTGTCTGGTCCCTGGGCGAAGGTGAACACACCCTTTCGCAGCTCGTTGATGATCCGCACGAAGGTCGCTGGATAGGGACGAGAAGAAAGCATGCGCGAACAGAAGCGGAAGGGCGCGTGGATAAAAGCCCGGAATGGGTGGCCGTGAGGGAATGCTGCCAAGGGATCTTCGATCGCCCATTCATCGTCCAAAAACGGGAACTGTTTAACAAGACGACGAAATTGCCAGGCTTCACGGATGCCCTTGGGTGGCAGACGGATTTCCATCTCAAGGACTTCTTCGACCTGACGATCGATGTCCGCCGTTCGCTCAAAAAATGCCTCCGAGATCGCGCTCTCGCCGGGAAATTCCCGATGGATCTCAGCCTGAAACCGAGTGCGATGGGTGCTAAAGTCGACCCGAGATTTGGGCATCACCACTTGAAAGCTCGGATCGAGTCGCTGCGGGAGATTGCGAAGTTCTAGCCCAAGACCGAGTTGCTCGAACACTTTGCGCATGGGTGGACTGCTGATGCCGTAAATCATCTCTGGAGCTCGACAGAAGATCTGACCCTGGTGCTCGTAAAGAGCGCCCTGAGTACCCTGTCCGAAGACCGCAACTCGGTAACCCGCTTTGGCGCACAACGCACCGAGGACCAACCCTGACAGGTCGGTTCCAACGATCGCGATATTGTAATGCGCCGATGTGGTCACTTTTGCTTCTCCCAAGACGGGCATGGCGCATAACGCAGCCGAGCGCTCTGGTCAACGTCGAGGACCTCGTTGCTCATACAATGTGCTTGTTGTACCCTCCGATGCAAGGCCGTCCCGATCCCCTGGTCTTCACTCTTTGCTTCCCCTGAGCGATGAGAGATGAGACCGCAGCTCGAACTTATCGCTCATGTCTGTTCACGCATCCTTGCAGTCAACTGAACTCGTGGACTTCATCCTCGGTCTGGTGGAAAAGAAGGCGACCCTATTTGATTTATTGGGCGTTCCTTCAGGTGCAGACAGCACAATAGTCAAACAGGCCTTCGTGAAGTTGGCTCGCTTGCTGCATCCCGATCTTCCCGTTTTTGATACACCTGAGGCCAAAGAGCGTGCGACGAGTGCTTTTCAAGCGCTGACTCGTGCGCAGCTCGTGTTGGTCGATTCTGTGCGTCGCCAAGAGTACATGGAGGGAATCGGAGCTCTTCAAGCGCTATCGACGAGCGACGATCCGAATCCTGACCTGGCGCGCATTCATCTGCATCGAGGCAAACAGTGCGCTGTCAAACGCGATTGGCCTGGAGCACAGGCAAATTTCGAGCGGGCCATCGTGCTCTTTGGCGATCGCGTCGACGACATGTGTCGAGTCGAACTCGGATGGGCCATCTTTCAAAATAAGAACGTTGACGAAATCGAGCGCAGTGAAAAATCACACGAGTTGTTTCAGGAGGTCATCGCCGAGCGCGGCGATCCTGCTGCTGTCGCTCAAGCTCATTACTACATGGCTGTTTGGTGCAAGCTCAACGATGAAGTCCCGGTGGTGAAAAAACACCTCGAGCGCTGCTTGTCGATTAACGACAAACATGTCGAAGCTCGCCGCGAGTTGCGCCTCTTTGAGCGACGTCGTTCTAGTGCGGCGCACAAGCGGGTCAGCGGTTCGATTCGAAAGGCGCAGACAAAAAGACTGTCTCGAGTCACCCAAAAAATGAGCGCCCCTGATATCGCTGCACCAGAACAGACTCCTGGCGCCAGGCCAGCGGTGAAAAAAGTACCTTTAAAGAAGAAAGTCAGTCTTCTTGAGCGGCTCTTTGGCAAGAATTAGTTCGCTTGCGACTACATGACTCTGACGCTGTCGATGAGTTCAAGCCGCAGTGGTGTACCCGAAAACCCCGGCATGGCCGTTTGCGTTGAGCGCACCATCACGACCAACCATGGTTGTCTTGGGCTGCGTCTCGGCAAATTTTGCAATAAGGTCGGCGCGACTACGAACGATCCGTCATCTCTGAGTCGGCAGCGAATCCAGTCGCTACCCCTACCTTGCTCTGCGCCAATCCAGATTTGTAGCTCTGCCTGTCCATCCACAGAGCCCCATCGCAGGGTCATCTCACGGTCGTCTTGTAAGCCTGTGATTAGACCTCGGCGAGAGGGTAGCCCGCCGACGTGCGTGATTCGCACGGGTCTGGGTACAGGCATCTTGACGTCGAAGGGAGCAATATTGTCGCCGCCTGTACCGACGAGCTTTAGGCTCCCGTGGGCCAGCCAGCTGCGTCCATAATCGACGTCACCGTCGTAGCGGACGCCACGTACGGCGGAGAAGAGACTGGGCACCATGGAGATTTGAAGAGGCAGCCTCTTTTTCCCTGCCTGCAGACTCAAGTTGCCGACGTCGAGGAGTTGTAGATAAGCCCGCGGACTCGGAGTTGATAGGGCTCCTTGGCCGACCCAGGGTCCTTCACTACGCACACAGCGATCGAGGCCTTGGCCAGGCAACACCTGTAAAGGTGGCCCGATAAGCTCCGCAAGCAGGTGCACGTCGTTGCGGTCCGCGTCAGCAAATACAGCCGAGACTCGCAGTCGATCGTAGCCAAGTCGTTGGCTGCCTGGCTCTACACCAGAGTTTGAAAAACGCACTGTGATTGCAGCTGCATGCACACGTTGGCTTCGTGCGCGTGTCTCTGGTGGACTTGCTTTGACGATCGGAGACACGACAGTTGATGGCTCTTGGCATGCGATAGACGACACAATCAAGCACCACAGCGCTGCAGTGAGTTGCGTTTTAATTCGCACCGATAGCTCCCTTGATCTGCTTGCCACTTTTCGACTGACCAAGGTTGTGGCAGCGTTCGCTCCCCGATAGGAGAACACCATGCGCATCATAGCAGGCAGACGCAAGGGCATGAGCCTTCTGGTCCCCGGTGGTCGATCGGTGCGCCCAACGCCCGATCGAGTCCGAGAAGCCTTGATGAGTATCCTCGGGGGACAATTTCACGGGGAGCACATGCTCGATCTCTTCGCTGGCAGCGGTGCGGTAGGGCTGGAGTGTGCTTCACGAGGTTGCTCGCAAGTGGTCTTGGTTGAGTGTGCTGCTGCAGCACTGCAGACGATTGAAGCCAACGTTGAGCGTTTTGCGCAGCCTGATGCAATACAGGTTCTCGCCATGGACATGCGGCATGCTCTGAGCCGACTAGCTGATGACGAGCGTCGCTTCGACTTGGTCTATCTCGACCCTCCCTATGGGCTGCATTTGGAAGAGGTCGCTCTCAAAGAACTCGTCAGCAAAAGCCTCCTGGCTAAAAACGCCCAGGTTTGGGTCGAGACTGAGAGTGCTGAACTCTTGTTGGTAGATGGCTATCAACGCTTCGATCACCGACGCTACGGTCGCGTCCATCTACATGGTTTGACCCACAACGAGGATGTTCATGTCCCTTGAATATGAGCTCGACAGCTATGACTTTGAACTCCCCGCTGAGTTGATCGCGCAACATCCTCCAGAGCAACGCCATGGAGGTCGGTTGTTGGTGACACGACGTGACGGATCGAGTTCCCTCGACGCTCAGATCACGGACTTGCCTCGCCTGTTGCCTTCCGGCTCGGTCATCGTCGTCAACAACACCAAAGTGGTGCCTGCTCGTCTTTTGGGACACAAGCCCTCAGGCGGACGAGTCGAACTGCTGCTGACCTCGCCCCTGGGGGACACACATGATCGCATGGACGATCACCTGGTGATCACCAAAAGCAACAAGCCTCTACGTGAGGGCCAGACGATCGCGATTGAAGGGGGGGCGTCTGCCATCATTCGGTCAATTGTGGGGCCAGGCAGAGCCCTGGTGGATTTGCAGGGGGCAGAGAGTCTGTCGGCGCTCCTGGAGCAATGCGGTCGTGTGCCTCTGCCTCCGTATATCCGACAAGGCACAGAACAACGACAAGATCGGCAACGCTATCAGTGTACCTATGCGAGCAAACCGGGCGCTGTGGCTGCGCCCACAGCCGGCTTGCACATCAGTCAGAGCGTGATTGAAGGACTTGAACAGGCGGAAATCGACATCGCTGCACTGACTCTACATGTAGGTCCTGGCACTTTTTTGCCTGTCCGTGTGGACGATCTTAGAGACCATCGAGTTCTCTCGGAACGATATGAAATCAGCTCACAGACAGCCCAGCGCCTAAACATGGCTGTACAGCAGGGGCGACCGATTGTCGCGGTTGGAACCACGTGCGTTCGTGTCCTTGAGACCCTTGCTCAGAGCTATCCCAGGGGGGAAATCCAAGCGCACAAGGACACTACTTCCCTTACCATTCGACCTGGACATGAGTTCGCTCTGGTCAACGGATTGCTGAGCAATTTTCACTTACCAAAAAGTTCGCTGTTGGTGTTGGTCAGCGCCTTCGCTGGTCGTCAACGGGTCCTTCGCGCGTACCGACATGCAATCGAAGAGCGGTATCGATTTTATTCATATGGCGACGCTACGCTCTGGCTTTAACGCAAATTGTTGTATTGGCTGATTGCGTCTTCTCGCAAGGGATGATCCGGTTTGGTCCCAGCGATGAAGGTCTTCAGAGCCGCTTTGCTTCTCTGACCTTGTCTACGGTCGCGGTAAATCAGCGCCAGGTGATACCAGGCCTCAATGACCTTCGGGGACTTGCCTGCGACCGCTCTTTGCAGCCATTTCATGGCCTCGGTGGTTTTTTGGGCATTGAGCAAGGTCATGCCCAGGTACAAGGCCGCCTCGTGGTTGTTTGGTTGGATTCTTAAGATCGCCTGGAGCACAGGCTGCGCCTCAGGGCTGTTGACTTGATAGAGCGCGCTGCCAAGCATCACTTTGGTCTGCACATCTTTGGGCTCTAAGCTCAGGCTTTGGTTCAGCAACGGGATGGCCATTGCAGCCCGTTGAGTGCGGAAGTAATACCCAGCCAGCTTGCGGTAGACGTCCGCCAGGTAGTCTACTTCGTTGTTGGCGGCCGCGTATCGAGGTGCGTAGTCGATGATAAAGCGTAAGTTGGACTCTGCGAGCTGACCGACGCCTTCCTCAGCCATCACTTTGGGCTTGAGCAACGACACGGCGAAGCTGTAGCGATATTGGTGTGCAGTGGGGGCGGCTTTGATCGCCTCTTGCATACGCATTACCGCGTTGGAGACCTCGTGTTTTTTGAACGCGAGTCGGCCGTATTGGAACATCGTCTCGGCGTCACCGCCTTGGCGTTGCGCCACTTTGTAGGCTCTTTTGAGCAGCGTCTCAGCGCGAGTCAAATCGCCACTGTTGAGCATGTACTGACCACAGAGCGCGTTGATTCGAATGTCATTGGGTGACCTATCGGCAAAGCTCACCAAGGTCTCCGCTGCGTCTGTAGCGTTGCCTTTGGAGGCCAACGCTTTGGCCATTTGGACCGCACCTTCCTGATCGAGCACGCCGTCGTCTCTGAGAATCTTTAAATATTTCAGTGCTCGATCGACCTGGCCGGCCTTGAGGTCCATACGGGCTGCATTGAGCAAGTGGCCGCGGTGATTGGGCAACTGCTCGAGCAGCACCGCAAAGATCGCTCGGGCTTCCTTGAGTCGCTTTAAGGCCATCAACTCTCGAGCCAATGGTTCAAGGATGGTTGGCAGATCACCGAGCTTACTGTGTGCCTGAGCGAGGATTTGATACGCGTCTTCGTGGCGACCTAGGCGAGCCTTTAACTCCGACAATCTCAGGGCAGCACGGAGGTGATCGGGTTGTCTTTCAATGACCTGAGCGTAGAAGTCACCGGCTGTGGTCGTGTGCTTTTGTTGCTCTTCGACTTGGCCGCGAATAAAGAGCAAATCAACGCTCTTCGGGTAGCGCTGAGTCGCCTCTTTGATCTCTGACAGAGCGTCATCATTGCGATTGGACCAGAGCCACAACTCAACCAAGGCCACCTCAAAAGCCACAGACTTCATGCCTCGCTTTTTGCCGCCTGTGAGCAACTTCTGACAATCCTGTGCGTGTTTTTGGGCGAGCATCAACCGGCCCAATCTGACCGTCGTTAACTCGTCATTGGGCTCGATTTCCAACATCTGCAGCATCGCTTCGATCTGCTCGTCGGGTTGACCTCGACGCTGAGCCAGCCACGCGTTCATCTCATGGCCAATACGGGCTGCAGGTTTGTCTTCTTTTTCTGCGGCATAGGTCAGCAAGCGACGAATTTCGATCTCCGCTTTGCTCAAGTGATTGTCTCTGATGTAGGCGCCGATCAACAGCTTGTGGGCTTCATGGGCGCCCAGGGCACTCGGCACAAAGTCACTCAATGCTTTGCTTTGCTCGCGATGCTTGCCAATAGCGTCGGCCATGCGTCCATGGATCATCAAGAATTTGACGCGATTGTTGGCCTTGTCCGCCATGTGCAAGGCGCGTTTGGATAACGTAAATGCTCGCTGCAGAACTGGAGATTTTGGAGATGCCTTGATGAGTGGATCGGTGCTTGGGTCGCTGTAGCGACCTGGATGCTCGAGGGCGTCTTGGACAATTTTTGTCGTATGTATTTTCCACAGCGCCCATGCGGCCGCTCCGAGGTCATCTGCGACGATATCTTTGGCGTTGACCAGTGGGTCGATGAGCTCTTCGATGTTGAGCATCTCGCCGAGCGCGAGCTTGTTCAAGAGCGGGTAGCGTCGTTTCGGGCGATTGGCCAACAACGCTTTGAGTTGTTCGCGATATGTGCTGTCCGCTAGCGCGATCGGCCCATAACGCTCCAACAAGTCGAGGTGAGCATTGGCAAGCGCATCTTGCAATTCGATGCTATCCGGACGGACAGTAAGCACTTTTTTGAGGCGCTCGATCTCCAGGAGATACGACGCAGCAGTTTCCAAAATCTGGGTTGATTCCTTGAGGTTTTGAGGGATTGGTCGCTCTTCGATCTCCTGTTTAACGGCTCGCTTGGTTCGAGGCTGGCCACTTAAGTCATGGTACAGATCCATGACGTCGATACCCGCGTAATCCATCCCGATGCCGGCCATCAACAAAAGAAGAACCATCGTCAACAACCGATTGAACAATGGAGCCATTGACCGACGATTCTTGGAGTCGCTGCCTTGCTTGCGGCGAGCTTGAACTTCAGCGTCAACCGTCTGTCTCGCTCGCGCAGCCGTGCTCGATGTCAGCAGTTGGTCGTCATCGTCATCGAAGGCGGCACCCGATGTATTTGGTGACGATACGAACAAAGCTTCGTCATCGTCTTCATCGAAAGTAGAGTCATCTGCGTTGAAGGATATCTGCTGAGGTGGCAGGGGGTCTTCAAACAGATCTGAATCGTTAGCTCCTGCCGAGCCGAGGCCTTCGGGCGCAGACGACGAGACGTCACCTAAGAGGGCTCCAAAATCGATGTCATCGTTGCCTTCGGTGAAGAGTCCTTGGCTTTGAGTCGCCGCGGCGGGTTCGTTCGCTTGCGAGCCCATCGTCATCGTCGAGCGTGACACGGGGGCTCCAAAGCTCTCGAATTCGTCGTCTTCGACTGTGGGTAGATCCAGATCGGGTGAAACCACAGCTGTTGGTTCACCTGGAGCGAATGTGTGTAGGCAAAGTGGACACTCGGCACTCGAAGATCCGGCTGGTCGTGGAAACACCGCCGAACAATTTGGACAGCTAATATTCACGCGTTCCCACTCCACATGGTTGAGTCGGTTGGGGACCAATAGGGTCCTCATTTGTGCCGAGTATGGCTCTTGCGCTTGAGACGCTAACCCGGGTCCTGTAGACGGTCAATGTTACCCTTTGCGCTTTGGGGTCGTCGTCGGTTTGTGAAGACGGACGCGTCGATTGTGCAAGACCAACTGTCTCGAGGACACGATTATGCAGCAAGCGCTCACCATTGGCGTCGCAGGGCACGTCGACCACGGCAAGACCTCGATGGTTGGAGCACTCACTGGTGTGCAGACCGACGTGTTAGTCGAAGAGCGGCGCAGGGGAATCAGCATTGAGTTGGGGTTCGCACCTTTAGTTTTGCAGAGCGCTCAGGGACCGATTGAGGTCGGTTTGATCGATATGCCCGGTCACGAAAAATTTGTTCGCCGGATGATCTCAGGTGCCGCCGGACTCGATGCAGTGCTCTTGGTTGTCGCCGCAGACGAAGGCGTGATGCCACAGGGTCGAGAACACCTCGCGATCTGCGAG